>OMSJ01000043.1 GCA_900313705.1 uncultured Prevotellaceae bacterium | reverse complement strand
CTGGCAGTATCGCATCGGCGCGGACGCCATCATTCACCTGCCCTGGAAGTTCGACCTCACCACAGACCTCACGCTCTATGGGCGTACAGGCTATACCGATCCGAGTCTCAACACAAACGACATTGTCTGGAACGCCCGCCTGGCCCGCGCGCTCTTCAAGGGCAAGTGGGTTGTGATGCTTGACGGCTTCGACATCCTCGGCCAGTTGAGTAACGTCACACGCACCATCAACGCACAAGGCCGCACAGAGACTTACACCAACGTCCTGCCGCGATATGGCCTCCTGCACGTCGTCTATAAGTTCAACAAACAGCCCAAGAAGAGGGAATGAGGCAAGCCGCATCGCCTAACTCCCTGTGCTAACAGATAAAGATAATATTGCTGTCCGGGGAAAAGCGCCGGAGGCGCGATAGACTACAGACGGGGGTGTTAGCCCCCGGAACAAGGTCTCTCGTCCCTTCGGGACTTTAGAGGTTTCCGCCTGCGCCTGAGCGAAGCGAAGAAGCCCCCATGAGCTGCTTTTGTCAAGAAAGCCGAATTATAGGCGCATAAGTAGAGGTGCTCTTGATTTTCCCCGGACAGCAATATAAAGATAAAAAGGTTTCGCACTAAAACGCTGATAACTTAAAACAGCAATTACGCTCTACGCGTCCTTGCAGGACTACTTTCCTATCCAGCTTTCAGGATTGAGCTTGACGGTTTCCTTGCGTAGCTGGAAGTGCAAGGTGCAGTTGCCGCTGCCGTCGTCGGCTACGGTGCCGAGGATGTCGCGGGCGCGGACCTTCTGACCTTTGGTAACGATGGTGCTGGAGAGGTTGCAATAAACGGAGATGTAGCTGCCGTGGCGGACGAGGACGTTGCGTGTGCCTGCGAACTGGAAGACGCTGGTGACCACTCCATCGAAGACGGCACGTGCACGTGCTCCCGGGCGGCCTACGTAGTTCGTACCCTTGTTGTCGAGCTGCACATTCTTCATGCCTGGCACGTTGTAGAGCCCAAAGCGGCTACCCAGCATGTACTGCCCTGTGATGGGCACGGGCAGGCGTCCTTTGTTCTGCTCGAAGGTGCCGTTGAGCTGGCGGTCTTCGGCTGTGAGCCAGCCAGCCTTGCTGCCTGTCCCTTTGCTGCCTGCTGCCTGGCTCTTGCCGGTTGCAGTCTGCCCCTTGCCGGTTGTTGCCTGTCCTTTGCCGGATGCTGCTTTCTTCTTGCGTGCGGCTTCTTCGGCGGCAGCCTTCTTGCGAGCCTCTTCTTCGGCTTTCTTGCGTGCCTGCTCTATCTCGTAGGCGATGACTTGCTCTATCTTCTTGTCGAGAGCTGCCAACTGCTTCTGCTGCTCAGCCACTTTGCCTTGCAGTTTGCTCTCCTGTCCCTTCAGTCCTGCCACCTTCTTCCGTTCCTGCACTTGCTGTGCGTTGAGGTCTTTTCGCTGGAGCATCACTTCGCTGAGGACGCGGCTCTTCTGGCTTTTGGCTTCGAGCATGAGGTTCTGTGCATCGAGCAGCTCTGCCTGTTTCTGCAAGATTTGTTCGCCGAGGTTGTGCTGGTAGCGGACGTACTCTCGTGCATAGCGAGCCCGTCGGTACATTTGGCTGAAGGTCTTGGCAGAGAGGACGAAGACGATGGGGTTGTGGTTCTCGCGTTGAGCGCGGGCATAGCGTACGGCGGCCTTGAGTCGTTCACGTCGCATTCGGACTTCACCGTCGAGCTTGGAGATGTTTCCCTGCAGGCGTATGATGTCAGATTCGAGGTTGTCGAGTTCGTCTTCCAGTTGGTGGATGCGTGTGAGGCGATTGTTCATCTGCACGCCGAGGAAATCTACGTTCTGCTGCCCTGTCTTCACTTGCTTCCTGGTGCGGTCGAGCTGTGCCTTGGAGTTCTGCAGCTCTGTCTTGAGCTTCGTCTGCTGCTGCTTCAGTTCCTTCACCTTCTTGCTGTTCTGGGCCTGCAAAGTTGAAAAGTTGAAAGGTTGAAAGGTTGAAAAAGCTACGCCAAGAAGCATAGCCACAATTAAGAATAATCGTTTTACTGTCATTTCACTTTTTCACTTTTTCACCTTTTCACCTCTTCTCTAAAGGGGTTAGAAGGACAGGTTCAGAATGCGCGACATGAGTTTATCGACCGGCACTTCTGTGTAGTTAGCGGGGATGGGAGTGCGTGTCTCCCAGCCTTCGTCGGCTCTGAGGTCGCGGAGCGTGATGTTGGCTCTGCCGGTCTTGCCGCCGCTGCTTATCGTGATGAGGTGCTTGGTGGGAAGGTTCCATCCTTCGAGGCTGACGAAGTCCTTGCGCTCCCATGCAGCGATGGGCGGCGTCTGCTCGTTCCAGAAGAAAGCTTGGATAAAGCGGAAATCGACGTTGCCACGACTGAGGAACGGCACGTCGCTGTATGCAGCCTTGACGTACTGCCTCTCCATCTTGTTGATGAGCATGAAGTAGTCCGGCGTCATCTCGATGCGTGCCACTTCGAGGATGCCGAAGGTGACGAGGGAGAGCTGTATGACGTCGTTGCGCTTCATGCGGAGTGTGCCGCCGAGCGAGATGCTCTTGTCGCTCGAGGAGAGGTCCAGACGGAGTTTGGCACTGACGCTGGCTTCCTTCTGGCGCTCGGCAGCAGAGGGTTGGTTGCTCTCTTGCTGCGGAACGAGGACGGCTTCCGGGCTGCCGGTCTTCGCTGCGTGCTTCTTCGTGCCGCAGGACACAGCCAATAATGCACAAAGGAATAGTGCTGGGAGGATATAATTATTCTTCATTCTTATTTATTAGCTCACTTGATGTATTTCTTTCGCTTTATCTTCTTTTTGAGTTGTGGTGTGCAGGTGTCGTCGCCCTTTTGCTTGGCGAGCTTCCAGAGGCGAAGCGCCGTCTCCGGCTCTGAGAGGTGTGCATAGATGTCGCCCGCATGTTCTATGAGGTTGCCCTGCAACTTGTCATCGGCAAGAAGTTCTTCGTCAGTCTTTTCGGGGTTTACCACCTTGTCCATGTAGGAACGCGCATGAGCATAGTCGCCCTTCATAAAGAGAATCCAGGCATAGGTGTCGAGGTAGGTGATGTTGTCGGGTTCTTGGCGAATGGTGCGGTAGCTCATTTCCTCGGCACGGTCGAGCTGTTCGTTCTTGAGGCTAAGGTAATAGGCATAGTTGTTGAGGCACATGATGTTGTCGTCCTTATAGACGAGTGCCGAGTCGTAGGCTGCGAAGGCTTCCTGCTCCATCTGCTGCTGGTAGTAGATGTCGCCCAGCACGCCAAAGACGTTCGACACGAGGTACGGGTGTACTTCCTCCGTCCGGACGCGAAGCCCTTGCTGCAGCACTTCGGCAGCATCCTTCAGCTTCTTCTGCTCGGCCAATGCCATGCCAAGGTAATAGGCGTAGGCAATCTCTTCGGGATGGTAGTTAAGACCTCGGCGACTGATGTCCTCCACGCCTTTCCCATCGTTCTGTTCTGCATAGTACTGCAGCAGTTCGCGCAATGCCGTCTCGTTGCCCGGGTCCACATCGAGCACTTGCCGCATCGTCTGGCAGACCGCTTCCTTGGGCTGCTTGCTAAAGGTCTGATAGGCGGCCTTCATAATGAGGACTTCCGTATCCTTCTGCGGACGGGCAAGCAGCGTGTCGAAGGCGGCAGAGAGCTGAGTGGCATACGTCGAGTCGCGCTGAACGTCGGCAATATACGACTTGAGCAGAAGCACGCGAAGTGGCGTAGAAGATTCGGGATGGCAGAGCAGCGAGTCGCGCATCTGGTTGTAGCGGTCTTCCTTGCCGCAGTCGCGATAGTAGTCCATCGTCGCAAGCTGCAGGTTGGTGTTCGTCGGTTCCTGCCGTCGTACCTCATCGTAGATTTCGAGTGCCTTAAGCGTGTCGCCTGCCTGCATGTACTGGCTGCCTACCACGATGCGCAGGTTCATGTCGTGAGGCGAATCGTCGCAAAGAGCCTGCAACTGGATGAAGGCAGAGTCCAGCTCGCCTTTCTCCTTGTAGAGCCTGAACTTCTCGACACTCAACTGAGGGCTTGGTCCTTCGAGCAGCTCGATGCGGTTCAGTGCTCCGATGGCTTTGTCCGTATTGCCGACGGTGCTGTAGAGCTGTACCAGTTGCGAAAGGATGTCGCTGCGTCGCGACTGCAGGACCGTCATCTTCTCCAGGACAGGGATGGCAGACTCGGCATCGCGCCTGTTCAGGTAGAGCGCTCCCAGCGTCTCCAGGTAATAGGGATTGTTGGCGTCCAGTTCGCAGGCCTGCCGGATGTAAGCCGTGCCGAGGCTGTCGGAGCGCAGGAAGAGGTGGAGCAGTCCGATGTTGTAGAGTGCCTCGGGAGCCTCGGGATTGATGTCGAGGCAATGGCGGTAGAGGTCCATTGCCGACGAATAGTCTTCCGCGAGGCGGCATTTCTCAGCCTCCAGGTAGAAGTAGTCGAAGGTGGTCTGTGCCTTAATGCCAAGCACTCCGAACAGGAGAAATACTATGAAAGAGAAGCGTCTCAAGGTTATGCTGAAAATAAGTACGTGTAGTTACGGCAATAAGTACGTGTAGTTATGGCAATAAGTACGTGTAGTTATGACGATAAGTACGTGTAGTTATGACGATAGGTACGTGTAGTTTTTATTTTGTCCCGCTGTGTCCGAAGCCGCCGGCACCGCGTTCCGTCTCGGGGAGGACCTCCACGGGTTCCCATTCCGCCTGTTCGTGGCGTGCTATTACCATCTGGGCGATGCGTTCGCCGTCGGTAATGACAAAGGGTTCGTCCGAGAGGTTCACGAGGATGACGCACACTTCGCCGCGGTAGTCGGCATCGATGGTGCCAGGTGTATTGAGTACGGTGATGCCGTGCTTGATGGCCAGTCCGCTGCGAGGGCGTACCTGTGCCTCGTAGCCGGGAGGCAGAGCCATGAAGAGGCCTGTGGGAATAAGTTTCCGCTCCAGCGGCCTGAGTTCTATGGGAGCTTCTATGTTGGCACGGAGGTCAACGCCTGCGGACTGCGGCGTTGCATAGCTGGGCAGCGCGTGGTGGCTGCGATTGATGATTTGAATTTTCATGGGGTTTATGGGGTTTATGGGGCTAATGGGGCTAATGGGGCTTATACGTTGGGTAGGCTCATGCCGTTTATCTTGCGGTAGAGGTCGAGGGCATAGACGTCGGTCATGCCGGAAATGTAGTCAAGGACGGCCATGATGCGCTCGTAGAGTGTCGGGGCAAGTATGTCGTACTGTGTGCTGACACGGTTGATGAGCAGCTGCGAGAAGGCGCGGTCGGAGTGAGTTGCAGCCTGGACCATGAGGTCGGTCAGCGTCGTGATGACCTTGTAGCCGGCTATCTCTATATCGACCACGTCTTTGCAGTGGTATATCTTCCTGTAGGCTGTGCGCTCGCACTGTTCGTATGCCCTTCGCGGCAGGTCTTCCATGTGCTGGATGAGCGACCCTTCGAAGGTGCCGGCGAGGATGGCTTGCTCGTTCTCGATGAAGACGCGGACGCATTGCTGCTCCAGGCAGTTGATGACGCAGGAGCGGAGATAGACAATCTGTTCGTTGACGTCGTCCACGAGCTGAGCCATGCGCTCCTCGATGTGACGCTTGTTTGCTTCGCTGAAGTAGGCGAGGAACAGTTGCTTCGTCTCTTCTGTGGTCAGGAGCTTTAGCTTGTGGGCGTCCTCGATGTCCATTATCTGGTAGCAGATGTCGTCTGCTGCTTCAACGAGATAGACGAGTGGATAGCGTGCGTAGCGTACTGAGCCGTCGGGAGCGGGCAACTTCAGGATGCCGAGCTCTTGGGCGATGCGCTCGTAGTCTTCCACTTCGCTGCGGAAGAAGCCGAACTTGAGTTTATTGCCTGCCAGGTCGGACGAGAAGGGGTACTTGACGATGCTTGCCAGCGTGCTGTAGGTCATCACGAAGCCGCCTTTGCGTCGTCCCTTGAAGTGGTGAGTGAGCAGTCGGAAGGCATTGGCGTTGCCCTCGAAGTGTATGAGGTCGTTCCATTGCTTCGGGGAGATGCTGTCGTTTGTTTCGGGACAGGTGTAGTCCTTGAGGAACAGTCCGTCCCCTTCGCTGAAGTAGGTGCCGATGGCTTTCTCGCCGCTGTGTCCGAAAGGCGGGTTGCCGAGGTCGTGGGCGAGGCAGGCAGCGCTGACGATGCTGCCGAGTTCGGTGAAGTGAGTGCTGTAGAGTTCGGGATGATGCTGCAGGATGAGGCGGCTGACGTCGTTGCCGAGGCTGCGGCCCACGCTGCTTACTTCGAGGCTGTGGGTGAGCCTGTTGTGCACAAAGATGCTGCCCGGCAGGGGAAAGACTTGTGTCTTGTTCTGCAGGCGGCGGAAAGGTGCGGAGAAGATGAGGCGGTCGTAGTCGCGCTGAAACTCAGTGCGGTCGTCGCTTCTCGTCTGCATATCTTCCTGTCCCAGGCGTTTGCTGGAGAGGAGTTGTTCCCAACGCATCTTGACATTTACCATTGAATCATTTCTTGTATTCTTTAGAAACAAGGCGCGCTTTTAATGCGCGGAGTTCCATTTACCATTTAGGCACTCCCCTCAGGGGGAGCGGGGAGGGGGCTACTTCTCTGTTGGTTTATAGAAGATGCGGTTGGCTCCGCTGGTTATCTGCACCAGTTCGGGGTGTTCTGCGGCGAAGGTGTCGATGTGGCGCATCCGCTTTTCCTGCAGTATCTCATCGACAGCGATGAGTATGCCTGTCTCTTCTACGTCGCCGAAGCCGTCGTTGATGGCTGTGCCGAAGAGCTTCATCGTTGGGCTGAGGCCCATGTAGGCATTGACGAGTGGCGGTATGTTGTATCCCAGTGCGCGCACTTCGCGGTTGAGGATGCGGTAGTCAGCCTTGAAGTCATCCTCAGTGAAGAGCTTGCGGAACTGCTCTGGGTCGTGCCAGAGTTTGAGGGGCTTCATGGGATAGATGAGGTTGTCGGGGTCGGGGAAGTGCTTGCCGAGGAAGTAGAGAATCATGTCGCGCGCCATGCGGTCGTAGCTGGGGTACATGGTGAACTTGCCGAAGAGGTAGCGCACGGTAGGTTCGATGACGACGATGGCTCCGAGTCCATCCCAGAGGTTGTCGAGTGCGAAGATGCCTTTCCGGCCTCGCAGTGTGCTTTGGTACTCTACGGTGACGAAGCTACGTCCGAGCTCGATGGTCCAGGGTGCGTAGTCCTTCATGAAGCGCTCGGAGAAGCGGAACATGTGGCTTGTGGCCAGGATGGGCTGTCCGTCGGGAGCTATCTGCCAGTCCTTGCCGAGGATGTAGCGGTAGCCGCCAACGATTTCCTCTGTATCGGGGTCCCAGACGAGGATTTGCTTGTAGCAGTTCTCGCAGGTGTCGAACTCGTCGAGGTCGTAGCTTTTGCCTGTTCCTCCTCCTGCTTTGCGGAAGGCTATTTCTCGCAGGCGCCCTATCTCGCGCACAACGTTTGGCGAGTCGTGCCATGTAACGACATAGACCTCGTTACTACTCTTGTTGGTCATGCGTAACCGCTTGTCGGGCGTTAGTTCCGACTTCAGCACCTCAGCGGGTATGGGGTCTGCTATGGGTTCCATTGTCATGTCGTTATCTGAATTATCTGAGTAATCTGAGTGTTCTGAGTAATCTGAGTGTTCTGTGTAATCTGAGTGTTCTGAGTAATCTGAGTGTTCTGAGTAATCTGAGTGTTCTGAGTAATCTGAGTGTTCTGAGTGGATGTCTTCTATATTTCATAGACTCTGTCCTGTACCCAGCGTCCCCATTCGCCTGGCTTTTTCGACTTGTCGAAGGTTTCCCAGGGTATGGGTTTGCCGATGCGGACGGTGTAGTGGTTGCCTCGGCTGCGGTACATTTCGTCGGGCAGGAGGGCCATGGCGAAGTTGGGCAGGTGGAGGCGTTTGCACCAGCGGGCTACGTTGTAGAAGCGGCTCGAGTTGTGTCCGTCGAAGTGGATGGGCACGATGTCGCGCTGATGCTGTACGCTTTTGACGATGAATGCCTTGTTCCAGGGGATGTCGCGTATGGTGCCGTCTGCTTGTTTGCGGCTGCAGAGTCCTGCGGGGAACATGATGACGTGGCAGTTGCTGGCGAAGGTGCTTTCCACGATGGCGGGGAAGGAGCGGGCCTGCTTGCCTATCTTGTTGATGGGCACGCAGAGGGGGGCCAGTCCTTCGAGGTTCATCAGGAGGTCGTTGACCAGGTACTTTATCTTGCCGCCATAGTGCTCGCCGATGATCCATCCGAGGGTGACGCCGTCGATGGCTCCGAGGGGATGGTTCGAGACGAAGGTATAGAGGCGTCCGTCGTCGGGCAAGTTCTCCTTGCCTTCCACTGTGATGTCAGCTCCCACGTACTCTACGACTCCTTTGCAGAAGTCCACGCCCACTCTGCCTCGGCGCAGGTAGATGTTGATGAATTCCTGGTGTATGATGCGTGCCAACAGACCAGTCAGCCACTTCGGGATGAACTTGGCTTTCTTCCCTGCCCGCTCGCGGACAATTTTGTCTATGTCAATCTCGTTTATCATTGTATATTTGTTTGCTTGTCAACGTCACGTGTCGTTTTGTGGCACCGATGGCAGACAAGAGATGTTCTTTTTCTGCTAATTGATAGTTATGGGCCGGTTGTTGATGAAGTAGTGTCCCTTCGGCAGTCCGCCCAGCCAGTTCTTGCCTTTGTTGAGTCGGGCTGTCAGGTAGAGTACTCCGTTGTTTGTGTAGATGGGCAGGAGCTGATTGTGGTCGCTTTGTATTTGTACTGCTCGACCGATGACGGAAATCTGTACGGGATATGTCGAGGTGCTCATCTTCCGGGTGGTAGGCATCTCTGGCGAGGTGGCGACCACGGCCAGTGAGTCTGGGGTGCGATACGCTTTCACCTTGCGTCTGCGCAAAGCGCCATCGGCTGGCCAGCATAGCATGGCTGCCAGCAGCAACAGGCAAATTCGCATCATGTATGTCCTACTCATCTCTTATTCCAGTGGTTTATGCTTTCAGGGGGTTCCATCCTTGTGCCTTGAGGGCGAACTCCGACCCGTCGCGTGTGACGAGGGCTTGCCCCTTCTCTGCTTCGGTGATGTAGCCGATGACGTGTATGTCCTCGAGGGCCGATACGGTATCGTTCATGGCGAGGGGCACGGTGAAGAGCAGTTCGTAGTCCTCTCCGCCGTTCAGGGCGCAGGTGCTGACGTTGAGGTTCAGCTCCTCGGCCATTGCAGCGGTCTGGTAGTCGAGCGGCAGTCGCTCTTCGTAGATGCGGCATCCTGTCTGGCTCTGCTTGCAGATGTGCATGAGTTCGCTGCTCAGTCCGTCGCTGATGTCCATCATGCTTGTGGGGTGTATGCCTGCCTGCCGGAGGGCCTTGATGATGTCGCCGCGTGCCTCGGGCTTGAGCTGACGCTCCAGGATGTACTCGCGGCCCGAGAAGTCGGGCTGCTGGTCGCGCAGGAGCTCCATCTGCTCCTTGCTTCCGCTCTTGCGTGCAGCCTCCACCTGCTCGTTGTAAATGGCTTTCTCCCTTTCCAGCAGTTGCAGGCCCATGTATGCTGCTCCGAGGTTGCCGCTGACGCAGATGAGGTCAGTTGGCTTTGCACCGCTCCTTAGTACGATGTCCTCGGGGCGTGCCTCGCCGATGGCCGTGATGCTGATGGCCAGTCCGGTCAGGCTGGCTGTCGTGTCGCCGCCGACGATATCGACGTTCCACTTCTCGCAGGCCATTCGCATACCGGCATAGAGCTCCTCGATGTCCTCCACCTGGAACTTGCTGCTGATGGCCAGGCTGACCGTCAGTTGCCGTGGCTGAGCGTTCATGGCAAACACGTCGCTCAGGTTCACCATCACAGCCTTGTAGCCCAGATGGCGCAGGGGGACATAGGTGAGGTCGAAGTGGACGCCCTCCATGAGCAAGTCGGTGGTGACGACGCTGCGCATCTCCTCTGTGGGAGCGAGGATGGCACAATCGTCTCCAATGCCCTTGATGGTGCTGGCGTTCTTCGTCGTTATGTCTTTAGCAAGGCGTTCGATGAGGCCGAACTCACCCAGTTCAGATATTTCCATCTCTCATTTACCATTTAATCATTTACCATTTACCATTTGTTCCCCCTAAAAGGATTTACCATTTAATCATTTACCATTTACCATTTGTTCCCCCTAAAGGATTTACCATTTAATCATTTACCATTTACCATTTGTTCCCCCTAAAAGGATTTACCATTTAATCATTTACCATTTACCATTTGTTGGCAGGGTCCTTATTCCCCCTAAAGGGGGTTAGGGGGTCTGTTAGTGGGTCTGTTAGGGGGTCTCTACCAGTTCCGCCATGATGGTTGCCATGAGTGGCTGTACTGCTTCTGCTGCCCGCAGCACTTCTTCGTGTGTTATCATCATGGGCACTTCCATGCCGCCCAGGTCGGTGATGATGCTTATGCCGAAGCATCGGATGCCGCATTGGTGGGCCACGATGACCTCGGGCACCGTGCTCATGCCAACGGCATCGGCTCCCCAGCGTGCGAACATGCGGTACTCGGCTGGCGTCTCGTAGGTGGGACCTTGCGTAGCCAGGTACACGCCGTGCTGCACCTTGATGCCGTGCTTGGCAGCGATGGCATCGGCTCGGGCGATGAGCTCATGGTCGTAGGCTTCGCTCATGTCGGGGAAGCGTGGGCCGGGAGGAACATTAGGGCCATGCAGCGGGTTCTCGGGCATGAAGTTGATGTGGTCGGTGATGATCATCAGGTCCCCTATCTTGAAGTTCGGGTTTGTGCCGCCTGCCGCATTGCTGACGAAGAGCGTCTTGATGCCCAGTTCGTACATGATGCGGACGGGGAACGTCACCTGCTGCATCGTGTAGCCCTCGTAGTAGTGGAAGCGTCCTTCCATCGCCATGACGTCCTTGCCGCCAAGCCGTCCGAAGATGAGTTCGCCGGCATGTCCCTCCACGGTGGAGACAGGGAAGTTGGGTATTTCGCTGTACGGAATGGACAGGATGCGGTCGATGCTCTTAGCCAGTTGTCCCAGTCCTGTGCCGAGGACGATGGCAGTCTGCGGAGCGTTAGGCATTCTTTCGCGAAGCCAAGCGGCGGTTGCTTGTATTTTCTTGTACATAGTCTAAAATCGTTTTATCGAGTTTATTCTTTTCGTCGCGCATGATGCTGACTTCTATGGGTAGCACGTAGGTGTTTTCCTTCACCTCTTCGCTGAGTCCCTTCAGGTGCTGCAGGCGGGCCGCATCCTTCTCGGTCGTGACGATGATGTGGGGCTTGGGCAGGGCAGTCAGGGCCTGATGTATGGCCTCGGCGTCGCGGGCGGAGTAGTAGTGGTGGTCGGGGAAGGTGAGCGGGGTGATGTGTTGAGCAAAGCGCCGCACGTCCTGCTCCATCTGCAGGGGATTGCCGATGCCGCTGAGCAGCAGCACGTGCATGTTGTCCTTGCGCAGCATGTCCAGCTCCAATGTTCCTTCGCCCCAGAGACGGAACAATGTGCCGTAGGTGAAGGTGCTGAAGAAGAGGTGCTGATAAGGGCGAAGTCGGAGCGCAGAGAGGATGACGCGGAAGCCCATCGCCGTGATGTGTTGCGGACACTTCGTGACGATGACTGTGGAGGCACGTCGGCTGGAAGAGGCTCGCTCGCGGAGCCGTCCGGCAGGCAGCAGGCAGTCGTCGGAGATGAAGCGGTGGTAGTCAACGAGCAGGATGTTGTGTCCGGGCTTGACGTACCGATGCTGATAGGCATCGTCCAGCAGGATGATGTCCACATCCTTTGTCGCCTCGTCTGTGAGGAGGCGTTCTATGCCGTGACGCCTGTTGGCATCCACAGCGACATAGACTTGTGGGAACTTCTTCTTTATCTGCCACGGCTCGTCGCCTATCTCCTCCATAGTCGAGGAGAGGGAAGAGAGGATGTAGCCTCTTGACTTGCGCTTGTAGCCTCGGCTGAGGACGGCTATGCGGTAGCGGTCAGAGAGAAGGCGGATGAGGTACTCCACATGTGGAGTCTTGCCTGTGCCGCCCACGGTGATGTTGCCTACGTTGATGATGGGGATGTCATACGACACAGAAGGCAGCACGCCCATGTCGAACAGGGCGTTGCGGATGTCCACGCCGACTCCATAGAGCCAGCTAAGCGGCATCAGCCATCTGCGGATATGTGTCATGTCACCTTCCATATCGAATAGTTGAGAAGTTGAAAGGTTGAAAAGTTGAAAAAGTAAATGGCATGGGTTCGCTTCTTTTTCTCCATCCCTTGCAAGGCAATTGCCCGCCTCATGGCGGTTCAACCTTTTTTACTTTTTCACCTTTTCACCTTTTTACCTTTTTACTTGATGTTCGGGTCGAAAGGCATACGAGCCTGTATGGGGTTCATCTTGCCGATGCGGCGGATGAGTGCAAAGGCGGGATAGTACTCGCCAAGGGTGGCACGCATCTGACCTTCCAAGTAGCCGTTCTTTTCCTTGTCGAGGAGGCCCATGTACCAGGGTGTGGGGCTGGGATAGCGTCCGATGGTGTACTTCTCGAGCTCAGCCAGTTCAGCAGCAGCCTTGACGGCATCGTCGAGGTTGCCAAGCTTATCGACAAGGCCTATCTTGACGGCTTGTTCGCCAGTCCATACACGACCTTCGGCAATAGCCTTGATGCTGTCCTGAGCCATGCCGCGACCGCCTGCCACACGTCCTGTGAAGAGTTCGTAGCCATTGTTGATGTAGTTCTGCAACTTGGCACACTCGCCAGCATTGAAGGGTCGGCCCGTAGCGCCGAAGTCGCTCATGGCGTTGGTCTTCACGACGTCGAAGGAGAGTCCGAGCTTCTCGGTGAGCAGTTCGCTGGCATCGGGTATCATGCCGAAGATGCCGATGCTGCCTGTCAGGGTCATCGGGTCGGCGAAGATCTTGTTGGCTCCGCAGCTGATGTAGTAGCCGCCGCTGGCTGCAAGGGCGCCCATGCTGATGACGACGGGCTTCTCGGCACGCAGCAACTGCACTTCGTGCCAGATCTGTTCGCTGGCGAAGGCAGAGCCGCCGGGACTGTTGACGCGGATGACGACTGCTTTCACGTCGTCGTCCTTACGCAGCTTCTGAAGGTCGGTGATAGTCTCCTTCGTGGTGATGGCGTGCTCCTGGTTGAAGCCCATGGAAGGGCTGTCGTTGATTTCGCCGTAGGCATAATAGACTGCTACCTCTTCGTCCACCTTGTCGCCGAGGTCGTCGCTGGCGGCCACATCGGCAATGTTAGTGAAGTTCAGGTCGTCGTCCTCTTCCAGTTCGAGACGTTCTCTCAAGGCATCCTTCACGTCGCTCAGGTAGCCGAGCTTGTCGGCAAGGTTGTTCTCGACATAGACGTATGCTTCGGACAGGACAGATGCTGAGTCGGCAAAGGCGTTGAGGGTCTCGACGGAGAGTTTGCGGCTCTTGGCGACGTCCTTCTGCATGTTGTTCCACATGCTGTTGAGGTAGCTCTGAACCTGTTCGCGGTTGGCTTCGCTCATCTCTGTGTTGATGAAGGGCTCCACGGCGCTCTTGTAGGTGCCGACCTTGAAGACTTGCATCTTCACGCCTACCTTCTTCATCAGCCCGGTGTAGAAGATGGGGCGACTGGCAAGGCCGCTCCAGTCAATCATGCCGTTGGGGTTGAGGATTATTTCATCGGCTATGGAGCAGAGGTAGTACGAGCCGCGAGAATAGCTATCGCCGTAGGCAACGATCCACTTGCCGCTCTCCTTGAACTCAAGCATAGCCTGACGCAGCTCGTGCAAGTCGGCAGGATAGCAACCCAGAGAGCCTGCCTCGAGGTAGATGCCTTTCACGCGGTCGTTCTTGGCTGCCTTCTTGATGGCATCAAGTGCCTGGTCCAGACCGATGGTGGCCTGCTCGCCTTGGTTGAGGAAGTCCATCGGGCTGCCTTCGCCGGCACGCTCTACGACTTCGGTGTCAAGCGAGATGCGCAGCACGCTGTTCTTGGGAACGGAGGCTCCTGCTCCTTCGCTGGCTACCATGCCTGCAACGGAGACGATACTGATAATGGTAAAGATGATGCTGGTCAGGATGATGCCCACCACCGTGGCCAGCGTGTACTTGAGAAAGTCTTTCATAGAAGTTTGTATAAGAGTGTTATTAATAGTTATCGTAAAGGCATATATCGCGGTACAAATTTAGCATTTCTTGCGTTTATATCAAAGATTTTCCTTGGAAAATACGTCCTAAGTGCCCCATTCTGCCTAACCTTTTGCCTCGCTATGCCTGTTGCTGAGCTAAATTATGCGTGGCTAATGGAAAAAACAGGTACAGGTGTTGGGCCAATTAGGTGTAGCTAAAAGGCAAACTAGGTGTAGCTAATGGGCAAACTAGGTGTTGCTAACCAAAGCACTACGTCTGAAGGAAAGCACGATAGACGACCATACGCCGAGCAAGGCAACGAGCAGGGTCTGCAGCGTATGAACGATGAGGACGAACAGAGCACCTGCCGTCTGCTCTACGCCATAGAGGACAAGGACCGTCTTCACGGCAAAGTGCCAGGAGCCGGCTCCGTTGGGCGTAGGCACCAGGACAGCAAAGGTACCCACGACAAAGGCAACGAGAGCTGCCAAAGGACCGAGTCCTGCCGTAAAGTCGAAGCAGAAGAATGTCAGGTAGAAGTGCAGGAAGTAGCTCGCCCATATACCTATAGAATATAGGAAGAAAAGCAAAGGCTGCTCGACATCGCGAACAGAAAGCAGCCCATTCGTCAGGTCAGAGATGACGGACTTTGTGCGCGAGAAGAAGTGGAACCTGCGAGCCAGAAGCAGGATGCACAGCATGGCCAGCAGTCCGCAGACAGCCGTCACCAGCCAGCCGGTCAGGGAGAACGTGCCGAGCAAGCTGCCAAGCGACACACCTGTACGCTGGAAGAAGGTCAGGAAGACAGGAATCTGCGTCAAGAAGGTCAGGAAGGAAAGCACGAGGATGAGCAGCGTGTCGATAATCCTTTCTGTGACCACCGTGCCGACACAGCAACTGAAGTTCGTGCCCTCGTACCGCTTCAGCACGCCGCAGCGCAACACTTCGCCCACTCGGGGCACGACGAGGCTGCTGGCATAGCTCAGGAAAATGGCGTGGATGCAAGTCGAAAGCCTTGGACGCTCACCGGCAGGAGCCAGCACCTGGCGCCAACGCATGGCCCGGAACACTTGGGCCAGGATGCCGAAAGGCATACTCAGCAGCATCCATGTCCACGACATCTTGTGCGACAGAGCATCCACCAGCTCCTCCCAACGAATGCCCCGATACATCCACCACAAGATGCCGACCGCTAAAGCCAAAGGCAGCGCGACCTTTATGGATTTGACAATTAGACAATTTGACAATTTCACAATTATTTTCGCTTTTCCTTTTGTGCTTTCGCTTATTCTTTGTATTTTTGCACTGCAAAGGTAAGAAAAAATAATTAATCTTCAAATTGTAGAATTGTTTAATTGTGAAATATAGCGCAGTAAGGCCTAAAAAGTTCCTTGGGCAGCACTTTCTGACAGACATGAGTATAGCCAGCAGGATTGCCGATACCGTAGATGCCTGCCCAGACCTGCCCATACTGGAAGTAGGACCAGGCATGGGTGTGATGACGCAGTTCCTCGTCCGCAAGCAGCGGGAGGTGAAGGTCGTGGAGATTGACTTCGAGAGTGTGGACTACCTGCGCCACACCTATCCTGAGCTCGAGGACAGCATCATCGAGGACGACTTCCTGAAGATGCACCTCGAACGCACCTTCGGCGGACAGCCTTTCGTCCTGACCGGCAACTATCCCTACAACATCTCCAGCCAGATCTTCTTCAAGATGCTCGACTACAAGGAACTGATTCCCTGCTGCACAGGCATGATACAGAAGGAGGTGGCGGAGCGCATGGC
>OMSJ01000029.1 GCA_900313705.1 uncultured Prevotellaceae bacterium | reverse complement strand
AACAAGTATTTTCATAAATTCTTCAAATGGTTGTGAATGAAACAGATAATCTTTTCGGGCACAAAGATACTGCTTTTTTCTGAGATGCAGGAATAATGTGTATTACATTGTTATGACATTATTGTTCCATCGGTAATTATGCCAAATTTCTGTTTCATTCATAGGAACCTTTATATAATAGTACAAAATTTGTTGTTCGGCATATAACTCAAAGATGATTAGTAGTCAAGTTTTGCAAAATATTGCACATACATACAATTTCTGTGGTTTGCAAAAGTTAAATATGTTAAAAATGCATCTTTTCTTAAACCCATAGAATCTATGTAATCACTTTTCTACCATTTAACATGCAAGTTGTTGATATAAAATGACTTGCAAATACGCTAGTTGTAGTGGTCTGACATCAATTGTTATTGAATCAACGAACACTGTATTTGATTCCCGCTACGACTGCAATGCAATAATAGAAACTGCGACGAACACTTTAGTAGCTGGTTGCAAGAATACGACCATCCCCAGTAGTGTGACCAGCATTGGCGACGATGCCTTCGATGGCTGTAGTGGTCTGACCTCCATCATCATCCCGAACAGCGTGACCAGCATTGGCGACGATGCCTTCCATGGCTGTAGTGGTCTGACATCCATCATCATCCCGAACAGTGTGACAAGCATTGGCAACTATGCCTTCTATGGCTGTAGTGGTCTGACATCCATCTTCATCCCGAACAGCGTGACCAGCATTGGCGGCCACACCTTCTATGGTTGTAGTGGTCTGACATCCATCATCATCCCGAACAGCGTGACCAGTATTGGCTACTCTGCCTTCTTTAATTGTAGTGGTCTGACATCAATCTTCATCCCGAACAGCGTGACCAGCATTGGCGGCTTTGCCTTCCATGGCTGTAGTGGTCTGACCTCCATCATCATCCCAAACAGTGTGACAAGCATTGGCGACCATGCCTTCTATGGTTGTAGTGGTCTGACATCAATCATCATCCCGAACAGCGTGACAAGAATCGAAGACTCAGCCTTCTCTCGTTGTAGCAGCCTAACCTCCGTCACCATTTCCGAGAGTGTGACCAGCATTGGCAAAGAGATTTTCCAAAGCTGCAAACTGCGGAATTTGCTTGTAAAATGTGTTGCTCCCCCTTCGATTGGAACTGATGCTTTCTCTGAACAAACACTTTATCACACGACACTATATGTTCCCGTTGGTTGTTGGGATGCCTATGCTTACGACAATACTTGGTATAAGTTCCACAACATTCGCGAGACGGCAACGACGGAGGAAGAAGTGTCTGCGGAGCTGGCTTTTATGTTGATGGATGCCGAGAAATTCACCTATTCCGTATACGACCCGGTGAACGACCAAATCAATACAATCAATTCGGTTGGCATCAACGAAGACAACCCCAACCACAGTTGGCAGATGATAGAGGCTGGCGGGGCACATTTTCTTTATAATATCGGAGCAAAGAAGTATGTGAAGAGAAATGGCACTCGTCTTGAAATGACAGACGTGCCCGAACCCATCGATGTTGAAAACGGCGAAAATGGTATCGTTCTTGGAGCGCAAACGGCTCAGCAATGGGCACTTGTCAGCAACGAGCACATGAATGTTGCACAATCAGCCATCGACGAAGTGACGGGAATAAGCGACCTGAATGCTACTGTTAGCAACTCTCCGATTTACAATCTTGCAGGACAACGCCTTAGCAAGATGCAAAAGGGCATCAATATCAGGAACAGCAAGAAAGTGCTAGTCAAATAGTCTTCGACCTCTACGGCCTCACCCCAGAAGAACACGAAACAGTAATCAGGAATTAACGAAATAAGATGGAACAAAGTTTTTTGGATATAATATTAAATGTTTTTCAGAAGAAGGGAGGCTCGGCATCTGATGCTTAGCCTCTCTTTTGTTTGTCACTCTCGCAAGACTAATCGGGGGCTAATCCGCTCAATCCGTGGACGTTGATTATGATGCGCCTTCTTGCTTTATTTCCCGGACGAAGGCTTCTGCCTCGGAGAGGGTGTCGAGCTTGCCGACGTCCATGAGGCGAAGTCCGGGCTGCACGTAGCCGTAGATGGGTTCTTTGTTGCATACGTCGAGGTAGAAGTCGATGATGCCGAACTTGTCGGGGAACTTGCTGAAGTAGCTGAAGAGCCTGGGGTTCATGTAGTGGACACCGGCAAAGGCGTACTTGTGGTACAGCTTCGGGTTGAGGTTCGGATAGGGACTCCGCACTTCGCCTGTTGCCACGTTGGTCCAGCCCACGAGTCGCATGTCATCGTCGAACAAGAGATAGCGCTGTGTCTGGCGGGAGCTGACGAGCAGCGTGGCTGCCCTACCCTGTCCTGCTTCTACGAAGGCACGCAGGTCAACGTTGCTCAGAATGTCAACATTATGGATGAGGAAGCCGTCCTGTGCGTCGCGCAGAAGCGGAGCGGCATGTTTGACGCCTCCACCCGTTTCCAGCAACTTCTCGCGCTCGTCGGAGAACATGATGCGCATCTGCATGGGATGTTGCTGACACCAGTCCTCTATCATGTCGGCGAAGTGGTGCACATTTATCACGACATCGCTGAAGCCCGACCCCTTGAGCTTCTGGAGCAGATGTTCGAGGAGCGGCTTGCCTGCCACAGGGACGAGGGCCTTTGGCATCGTATCTGTCAGGGGTTTCAGGCGTGTGCCAAGTCCTGCGGCAAACACCATGCAACGTGCTGGCGCAAGGACACTCTCTATGCCCTGTTCGCGATGGCAGATATGCACTTCGACACCAAACTTCCTGTGGATGTGTTCTGCCAGGTGCTGGGCGCTATAGACGCTGCGATGCTGACCACCCGTGCAGCCGAAGCTGAACATGAGGCTTGTGAATCCACGCTGCAGATAGCGACGGACGTGTGCGTCTGCCAACTTATAGACACTATCGAGGAATGTCAGGATTTCTCCGTCGTCTTCGAGGAAGCGGATAACAGGTTCGTCCAGTCCTGTCAACTGTTTGTAAGGCTCATAGCGTCCAGGGTTGTGGGTGCTGCGGCAATCGAACACATAGCCGCCACCATTGCCGCTGGTGTCTTCAGGAATGCCTTTCCTGTAGGAGAAGCTGAACACGCGGACCACCAGCGGACCTTGGGCATCGTAGCGCGAGAATGTGGCTGGGCCGTCCTCGGGATGTGCCTGATAGGGATTGAGCGCTGTGGTCTTGTAGCCGTCGGCTCGCTCCACGGGCTTCTGCTCCGGTTGGAACTGCGGCATCGAGACGAGCGCGTGAAGCACTTCGTGGAGGTACGGATACGGGCAACCGCCTTCTGCCAGCAAGTCGCGCAGGCTTTCCATCGCAGGCGGTATGCTTTCCAAGAAATGTTTCTTTCGCTCGAAGTAGCCTCGGAACCCATAAGCGCCAAGCACCTGAAGCAAGCGGAAGAGGACACAGAGCTGGAGTCCCTGCCGGAACTGCTTCGAGTTGACTTCCTGATACTGCTTGAGGCTTTGCAGATAGACCTTGATGAGTTCTTCGCGCAGAGCTTTGGGGTAGCGTGCTGAAGCTTGCCAGAGGAAGCTGGCGACGTCGTACTGGACGGGACCTCTGCGCCCACCCTGGAAGTCGATGAAGAAGGGATTGCCCTGAGCATCGAGCATGACATTACGTGCCTGGAAGTCGCGATACATGAAGGCACCTCCCGGTATGCTGACGATGTCGCGAGCCATGAGTTGGAACGATGCTTCGAGCTTCAGCTCGTGGAAGTCGAGGCCCGTGGCTTTCAGGAAGCAGTACTTGAAGTAGTTGAGGTCGAAGAGGACGTTGGTCTCATCGAGAGCTTCCTGTGGATAGCATTGGCTGAAGTCAAGCCCAAGGGCTCCGCGAATCTGCATGGCAGGCAAGGCGGCAATGGTGCGGCGGAGCAAATCGCGCTCGTGGGCATTGTAGCGGCCTCCAGCTTCTCTGCCGCCCTTCAGGGCTTCGAAGAGAGAAACATTGCCCAGGTCGCTTTGCAGATAGCGCAAGCCGTCTGCACTCTCTGCCACAATCTGAGG
Source organism: uncultured Prevotellaceae bacterium (assembly GCA_900313705.1). GTDB lineage: Bacteria > Bacteroidota > Bacteroidia > Bacteroidales > Bacteroidaceae > Physcousia. The sequence goes on along the minus strand of OMSJ01000029.1, from coordinate 14,976 downwards.
CACAGGCAGTCCTGCCTCAGCAAAATGCTTTGCCAGATAGCAGAAGGCATGGTTCTCGTCGCGACTTGTACCGACGGCACCTATGAGGGTGCTGCCGTCTGTGCCCTTCATTCGATAGTATTTGCGGTTGCTTCCTGCACCAGGAATGGCCTCTACGTCCAAGACGTCGAGACCCGTCGCACCTTTGTATAATTGCTTTAACGCTTCCATTAATCCTTGTTATTCCATATTTTATTGATGCGATTGCGGATAACATAAGCATTCGCAAGGCTGACCAGCGCAAACAGCACAATGCCGAGCATGAGGGCTGGCAGGATGTTTCCGCCAGACATCTGCGGGAAGACGCTCAATAGCTGTCCCATGTATATCGAGCGTACGGCGCACAGTCCGCCTATCGCAAGTAGCAGCACGAGAGCATTCATGCCGATGGTGAGCAGTTGGTAGGGCAAAGCCACGCTGGCTGGGCTGTAGCCGATGAGCAGGAGCGTCCGCATCTTCTCTGTGTTCTTCTCGACGAGAAGGTAAATCGAGAGCATGAGGATGTAGAAGCTGAGCAGGCTGATGAACAAGCCCACGAGCATGACGATGCCCGAGACGAGACGGAGGAAGAAGGTCATGCGTCCGGCATCGAGCTTGTCGTCCTCCATCTCATAGCCCTTGGCGTTGATGTAGTTCACTATGGCATCGTCGGCAGGATTGCTGACTTCGAGGATGATGCGCGAAGGCTCGGTGTCGGCATCCGGAGCATAGCGGGCATTGCTCCAACGGATGAAGCTCTCTGGAACAAGGATGGTGTTGAGCCGCGTCGAGAAGCCTATCACTCTGCCTTTGATGTACTCGCTGAGCCCATTGCCTCGCATCGATATCGTCATCTCCACCATCCCGACGATGCCTTCCGATAACTTCGGAAGGTTCTGGCTCTGAGCAAAGCCGAAGTTGTAGATGGCAAGATAGGTCTTCGGCAGGATGATGGGCACTACCCCATCCTCCTCGCTGAAGTGCCACTTCTGGAGGTCCACATCGACAAAAGCATCCGGCACACTCTCGAAGAACATCTCTGTGCCGAACTGTGCCACGCCGTTGATGCCCATGCTGCAGGATACCTTGTACTGGCTGGCTGTGAAGGCACCTACCCTCTTGGCAAAAGGCTGGGCACTCAGCTCGTCCATCTCTTTCTCGGAGAAAGTGCTGACGGAGCCAAGGCCTATGGAGCTGAGGGCAGAGATGCGTTTGCTGAGGATAAGGTAATCGGGACGGATGAAACCATCTTCCTCCGAGAAGACAGGCTTGACGTCGCGATAGAACTGCAGCGAGAGCAGGACGATAGTCATGCCCAGCAGGTTGGCAAAGAAGAAGCCTGCAAGTTGCGGAAGGCTGATATGCCTGCGAAGGAGTTTCCAAACAAGTCTCATAGTTTCTTATAATGGGGAGTTAAGGGAGTTAATGGAGTTATCGCTCACTTTGTTCGCTTGGGAGTAAAGGACAATAGTTTTGGGGCCTTGTGGTATCGTCTTTAACTCCTTTAACTTCTTTAACTCCTTTAACTTCTTTAACTTCTTTAACTCATAGTTTCAATATCTTATCGTAGGGCAACTCCATGTGCTTGCCGATACTAGTGATGATGATGCCTGCTCCCTGACGACGGGCTTCCTCGGCCATCATGTCGGCCATTGTCCGGGAGTTCACTTCGTCGAGGTGCGAGATGGGTTCGTCGGCAAGCAGGAAGTCGAAGGGCTGGACGAGGGCACGAATCATGGCGACACGTTGCTGCTGGCCGAAGCTCATCAGGCGGACGGGCGATTGCATCTTGTCTGCTATGCCAAGAGCTTCGAACCATCGCTCTATCTCCTGCTTCGTCTTGAAGCCTGTCAGACAGTTCTTTATCTCGACATTCTCCATTGCCGTCAGCTCGGGGAAGAGACGAAGCTCCTGGAAGAGCAAGCTGATGTGGCGCTGGCGAAGCATTGTCCATTCCTTAGCGTTGAGCGAGCGGCTGAGCTGACTGTCGAAGAGGATGCTTCCGTCATAGTCGTGCCGATAGCCGATGATGAAGCTGCAAAGTGAGCTCTTGCCTGTGCCGCTCTGTGCCTCCACGAGATAGGTCTTCCCTCGCTCGAAGGTGACTTGCTTCCGCCAGATGTCGCTCTCGATGTCTGTCCTTTGGAGGAAGACCTGCGGCAAGGTGTTATCGAGGTTTATCGTATTCATTTACCCTTCATGAGTTTCCAAAAGTTCGACATGACGTCCTTGACTGGTTCGTTTGTCTTCAGGCTCAACTCGATGCTCTGAGGCTTGTTGCTCGTCACTTCGAGCTTATCTACAGCTTTGACGGCTTCGCCAAGAGAAGGTATTGCCGTAAGCAGAAGTGCGACGGAAGGATCGGCTTTCAGAAGCTGCCCCACATCCACCGAACCGCTCAGGTACTTGCCTGCCACCATAGAATGGAGATTGTCAAGCTCTGACTCCTGAAGAAGTTGACTGGCCAGATGCTCAGAGGATGCCATGTAGAGCAAGCCTCCACGGACACCGAAGTACACCCTCTCGCCTCGGAAGGTGAAGACATAGTCGTCTGCCTCACCTCTCTTGCGAAGGCTCATGCCACCTATGGATGAGTTTGTGTCCCAGTCCTTGGCTTCTTTCAGGAAGTCGGAATTGGATATCTGTGCCGTAATGAGCACATCGGGATGGGTGAGGTTTGCCCTGGGCACCATGACTACCACATCGCCGTCTATGGCTTTCAGCATCAGGTCGGCATCGAAGAAAGAGACGTTCAGTGCCATCAATGCTGCGCTGACTTGCGGTCCGCTGCGAAGGATTCTCAGCAACTGCTCGCCCTTCACGCCAAGGCACAGCCAGGCAAACGGACGGTCGGGCACAATCGTTGGCAGCAAGCCGTTGATGGGGTGCAGAAACTCTTCTCCATCGGGATTAAAGGAGAAGGGCTTCCCTTCTTCGTCTTCCACTTTTGCAGAAAGCGTGATGTCCTTGTTCCCTATTGCCAATGCCGCACTCAAGAAGGCACCGGAGGACCTGAAGCCCTTGGGCAGATACTCCTTTGGCAGGTTGCTCAGAGAAGTGCTGACACGAAGGGAACCTCTTTGCCTGTTTGCTTTGTCGAGCAAAGGCACGTCCCGACGGCCTTGCTTCATCAGCTTCATCATCTCGGGGCGCAAGGCATCCAGCTCTGTCTCGGAAACAGGGGCAATGAGCAGCATCTTGTCGTCACCGATACAGCCGATGGAAATCGAGTTGGCTATCCACAGGTATCCGTCATCCTCCTCGCTGGCGAAGCTGAAGCTTACGGCAGCCTTCTCAAGCTTGTCTGCATTGTTCACGTTCAGCGCGATGCCTGTCAGTCCGCTTTCTGAAGCAAAGGCATAGACGGGTTCTTTGAGGTCTATCGCTTCTGCCAGGTCTTCGAGGTTCCATACCAGCTTCTTGACTTCATTAAGCGAAAGGCCAAGAGCTTCGAAGAGTTCAGCAGGCTCAATGACAGCCACCGCCGTTGCATCGGCAGGCAGAATGTCTCGCGCTTTGTCCTTCTCGCGCATAAAGTACCACGCTGCTCCTGCTCCGACGCAAAGCAGACAAACAAGGGTAACAACAAGCTTCTTCATGAATCTTTTTACTATATATTTATAAGTTAATACGTTATGATAATCTGCAAAAGCACCTCTTGCTCCACTCTCTGGGAAGTGGTCAGATAAGTACACGTACTTATGAGGATAAGTACACGTAGTTATTCGAATAAGTACACGTACTTATGGCAATAAGTCCACGTACTTTTTTCCATAAAGTAATTTTGCTGATTATCATATAATACTTTCTTTGAGATAGATGTTCAAGCGTTTTTGAGTTGCATCATGTGGACGGCGACGAGGGCTGCTGTCTCTGTGCGGAGGCGGCTGCGGCCAAGGGTGACGCCACGAAAGCCGTGCGCTATTGCCAGCTTTACTTCATCGATGCTGAAATCTCCCTCCGGGCCGATGAGCACGGTACTTGGCACACCCGGACGGAGAAGGTCGAAGAGAAAGGGCTTGTTTTTTAATTCTTCATTCTTAATTTTTAATTCTTCATTTTTAATTTTTACTTCTTCATTTATCTCCTCGTAGCAATGGCAGATGAACTTGTCCCCTTCGCGTTCCTGACTGACGAAGTCCTTGAAGCGCTTCATGCCATTCAGCTTCGGGAGCCAGGCTTTGTGGCTCTGCTTCATGGCCGAGACAAGTATCTTTTCAATGCGTTCCTCCTTGACGACCTTGCGCTCAGAGAACTGAGTGTCGAGGAAAGTCAGCTCGTCGAAGCCTATTTCCGTGGCCTTCTCTGCGAACCATTCCACGCGGTCCATCAGCTTCGTCGGTGCCATAGCCAAGTGAATGTGGCCTTTCCAAGCTGTTTGCTGCGGCAGAGTCTCTTCGATGCGATAGGTACAACGATGTCCCGTCGCTGCTGTTATCGTGGCACGATAGAAACAGCCTTTTCCATCGACGAGCATGAGCTCATCGCCTACTCCAAGCCGCAGGACTTTAGTGGCATGGTGAGCTTCCTCGGCAGGAAGTTCACCGTTCATCAGAGGGTCGTAGAAGAAACGGACTTCTTTCATTTCTTATCCTTGAACAGTATGGCAAAGAGTACGGCTACGACAAGTGCATAAGCTGCAAAGATGTACCAGCAGGTCTGCCAGCCTGCCACTACTTCCACTCCTGAAGCGCCCATAGCTTGGGGCGTGAAGACATAGTTGTTGATGACGGCTTGGGCAACGAGCGTACCGATGAATGCTCCCAGACCGTTGGTCATCATCATAAACAGGCCTTGAGCACTGGAGCGGATGCTGTCGTCGGTCTCCTGATTGATGAAGAGCGAGCCGGATATGTTGAAGAAGTCGAAGGCGACACCATAGACTATCATGGACAAGAGGAAGAGCCATACGCCGCTGCCTGGGTTGCCCATTCCGAAGAAGGCAAAACGCAACACCCATCCCAACAGGGCGATGAGCACCACCTTCTTGATGCCAAAGCGCGAGAGGAAGAAGGGGATGAGCAGGATGCAGAGCGTCTCGCTCATCTGCGAGAGGGAGATGAGGATGTTGGCATGTTGTACGCCAAAGGTGTCGGCATATTCGGCAATGCTGCCAAAGCTGGTGATGAAGGGATTGGCATAGCCGTTACTGATTTGCAGACAGAAGCCAAGCAACATGGCAAAGGCCATGAACACGGCCATGCGGGGATTGAGGAAGAGCTTGAAGGCATTCAGGCCAAGCGCTTCTGCAAGCGACTTCTTGGTGCCATCCTTCTGAATCTTCATGCGTGGCATCGTCAGCGAATAGGCTGCCATGAGGATGCTCAGACAGCCGCTCACCATCCATTGCCCTGGCGTTGACTGCAAGCCGCAAAGATCTACAATCCACATCGTCACGATGAAGCCTACGGTTCCCCAAACACGAATGGGCGGGAAAGCTTTCACCGTATCAAGCCCAGCTTTCTCCAATGCAGAATAAGCCACTGAGTAACTGAGGGCTATGGTTGGCATGAAGAAAGCCACAGAGAGGGTGTAGAGCGAGAAGAGCGTACTGAACTGAGGTGCATCTCCTGCTTGATAGCCATAGAGGGAGGCACCTATCATAAAGAGGCCTGCCATGAAGTGGCAAAGGCTAAGCACACGCTGTCCTTCCATCCATCGGTCGGCCAGGATGCCCATCAAAGCTGGCATGAAGATGCTCACGATGCCCTGCACGGAATAGAACCAGCCAATGTGACTGCCAAGACCGACTCCGGCAAGATATGTGCCCATGGAGGTCAGATAAGCACCCCACACGGCAAACTCAAGGAAGTTGAGTAAAGTAAGACGAAGTTTTAAGTTCAACATGATATTTACTATTTAATCATTTACCATTTACTATTTGTTCCCCCTAAAGGGGGTTAGGGGGTCTTTACTATTTTATTCCCACTAAAGGAGGTTAGGGGGTCTTTTACTCCACCCACAGCACCAGGCCTTTCAGGTACTCGCCTTCGGGATGGTAGATGTTGATGGGATGGTCGGCAGGCTGATGTAGCTGGTGAAGGATGCGAACCTTCCGTTTTGCCATAGCTGCTGCGGTGAAGACAGCCATACGGAACTGGTCTTTGTTGACGGCCTGCGAGCAACTGAAGGTGAAGAGGATGCCGCCTGGCTGTATCATCTCGAAGGCCTTGGCGTTGAGCTTCGTATAGCCACGAAGGGCATTCTTGAGGGCATCCTTGTGCTTGGCAAAGGCTGGCGGGTCGAGGATGATGAGGTCATAGACCCCCTCTTGCTCCCCCTTAAAGGGGGAGGACTCCCTCCCTTTAAGGGAGGGTTGGGGTGGGTCTTTTTCCAAGAACTTGAAGGCATCCTCGGCAAAGGATTCGTGACGCCGGTCACCGGGGAAGTTCAACTCAATATTGGCATCGACGAGCTCAACTGCCTTTGCGCTGCTATCGACGGAATGCACCAGCTCTGCCCCACCCCGCATGGCATAGACGCTGAAGCCACCTGTGTAGCAGAACATGTTGAGGACCTTGCGCCCTTTAGCATAATGTTCGACGAGGGCACGGTTGTCGCGCTGGTCAACGAAGAAGCCTGTCTTCTGCCCCTTCAGCCAGTCGATGTGGAAAGCCAGTCCATTCTCGTGCGCCACATCGTCGCTGCTTTCGCCATAGAGGAAGCCGTTTTCCTGCCCGAGCTGTGCCTTGAAGGGGAGCGTCGTCTCGCTCTTGTAGTAGATGGCTTTGAGACTGTCGCCCATGACTTCCTTCAGCGCTTTGGCTATCTCGCTTCGGCAGACGTGCATCCCGACGCTATGTGCCTGCATGACTGCCGTAGCGCCATAGATGTCGATGACAAGTCCAGGCAGGTTGTCGCCTTCACCATGAACGAGACGGTAAATGTCATTACATTTACCATTTGGCCATTTACCATTTACCATTCCTGCAACGCCAATAGCTCTGCGCACATCAAGAGCCGCTGCAAGCCGTCTCTGCCAGAAAGCCTGGTCGATACGTTGCCGCTTGAAGGTCAAGACACGGACGGCAATACTGCCTATCTGCCAATGTCCTATAGCAAGGAAACGCCCATCAGAAGCCAGCACCTCAACAATGTCGCCTTCCTCCAAAGTGCCACCTTCTGTATGATGAATGGCGCCGCTGAATATCCAGGGATGGAAGCGCAGGAGGCTCTCCTCCTTCCCTTTGCGAAGGATGATGGACCCCCTAGCCCCCTTCAGGGGGAACATATTATTAGTTTTGGCATTTGACATATTGATTCTATTATTCATTACTAATACTTGTCTTTACTCCCCCTAAAGGGGGTTGGGGGGTCTGCAGTTCATACCCTTCCTCTTGCATCCGCATCATCTCGCGGTAGAGCTGTATGCAAGCCCAGGCGTCTGTGGCGGCATAGCGTTTCTGCGGTTCGCTAAGCGAGTCTGCTTCCCAGTTCGAGAGTTGTTGGCCTTTGCTTATCTTCCCGCCCAGGATGTTGGCATAGAGCTTCTGCAGGCTCATGTCCTGAATGCCCATGTCTGCTGCCACATTCTGCAGGTCGATGAATGTGCCTGGCTTGAACTGTTTGCGAGCCAAGAGGCCGTGTATGTCGTCGTGCCAAGAGAGACCAATCTTCGTTATCTTCTTATCGCTGAGCAGCTTGACGAGGCACTGCGGGAGATCTATCTGGTTGAGTCGGAAGAGGAAGCATATCTCGTCGCTGCACACCTGCAGCAGCGCCACCTTGTACATCTTGCCTCGGACGAAGGAAGGCCGCGTCTCCGTGTCGAAGCCGAGCATCGGCTGCTTCAAGAGGTACTTCACGGCACGTTTGGCTGCATCCTCGCTGACGACAACCTCTATGCGTCCTTCGTAAAGCACCCGTGGCAAGTTGGCCATGCTCTGCTTGTCGAATCTGTCAACTATCTTCTTCATCTGCATTGGAGTTCATGCTGAAGCGTATGCGATGTAGCTGTCTGAGCGAGTCGAGCAAGGTCTGCCCCCAGTAGAGTTCGAAGTTGTCGCGGAGCTGCCAGATGGCATCCATCATGCAAGGTTCGAGGCGCTGCTGATAGACAGCCACGAAGTTGCGGAGGGCCTGATAGACATCGGCAAGGCCTTCGCTGACTGAGCACCATCGGCTCTCCTCCGTCTGCATATCCTCGTCCCAGACAAGCAGCTCGTACTCGTCGTGCTTGCGGAGCAGACGATAGAGGCCACCTCGGATGAAGTCGTAGTCCTGCTCCGTCACCTGGTCGTCTGGCACAAAGGCACCCTCCGTATCGACTTCCGGAAGGAGCTGCACCTTCATGTAGAGCAACGGCAACAGCTTGAGCAGAGTACCGACGAGTTCGTCTTCCGTCAGTTCCTCGCATCTCTCCAAGAGAGCGCAATACTCGGCAGCGACTGTGACGAACTCCAGCGTATCGTGAGCATATATTGGATTCTCCATCTGATTATCTTTCATTTCGCACTTCTATGTGACGTTTGGTACGCGAGCGTCTCACCCGCGTTAAACGCTGCAAAGATACAAAAAATGCGGGCAAACTCAAAGCATTTCTCTGCTTTTATTTGTTTGCTCGCTTGAAGAGTGCTTCGCAAGCGAAGAATGATGATTAAAGAATTATTGCTGTCCGTAGAAAACAAGAGCACCTCTACTAATGTGCCTATTATTCGGCTTTCCTGACGAAAAGCAGCTCATGGGGGCTTATCTTAACGTGAGCTCGACGAAAATGGAAACCTTAAGCCTATCATGTGTTAAACAAACACAAAGTCACAAAGACACTAAGTAGCTCCCCCATGGTGTGAAGACACAAAGGTTCTGGCCGGGGAATCTTTGTGTCTTCAGTTCAGCGGCGTAGCCCTTCGTGTCTTCGTGTCTTTGTGTTTGATTGTCCTTTGGCTATTTCATCGCTCCGCCTGCGCCCTGAGGCTTGCCGAAGAACTCACGTGCCGTCCGCGTACAAAGTCAACGGCATGTTGCCAGTACCACCACGGTAGTACTGGAGTTTTCCCACGGTGGTACTGGAGTTTTCCCACGGTGGTACTGACGATAAAACACAGGGTATCGCACAAAGCCAAGTGGACTTGCATTCCGCAAAGCGCCCTCAATCGCTGCTCACTGCCCCGTCAGCAATTTCCTTGCCGCTTCTATCATCGAGTCCTTGCCACTGGCAGCAAGGCTCTCATCTAAGGACGCTTTGACGTCGGGCTCTATGCCGAACTCCACATGCTGCATCCGCGCATCGTAAGAGGGGCTGGCACTGAACCGAACACTCCAGCCTATGGGCAGCTCGCTGGAGAAGGGCAACCCTGAACCACCGCCGGTCTGGTCGCCCATGACGGTGACGAGAGGCATCTCCTTCATGTTCCGCACAAAGGTGTTGGCTGCACTATAGCAGGAGCGGTTGACGAGCAGGACAACGGGCTTCTGCCATCGGATGTGTTCGCTTGGCTCGACGTATTCGGCACGTGGCTCCGAGAAGTCGTCATGGCCCTTGCCGGTCTTGTAGCTCATGTAGCCCACCAGCACCTTCTCGTTCGTAAAGCGACGCGACAGACGCTCGGCATTGGTGAGCTCTCCACCGCCATTGCCGCGAATGTCGAGTATCATGCCGTTGCACAACTGGAGGAAGCTCATCATGTCGCTGAGGTTACCTTCGCCAATGGCATCCGAGAAACTCTCATAGACGACGTAGGCAATGTTATCGGGCAGGATGGTGTACTTCAGTCCGCTACCGATGTGGTAGTCGGTGCCGAGATAGCGCTGCCGTAGCTCTGTATCGAGGTTCTCGGGGTAGTCTTCCTTCCACGACCAGTTCCTGCCGAGGTCGAGACTGGTGGAGATGTTCACGTGACCGTCCTTCAGTTCGGAGAGCATCTGACAGAGCACTTCGAAGAGCTGCACGCGCGACATCTTGGGATTGAGCTTGGCACTGTACTTCGCACGAAGGTCTGCCCAACTGAAGCCAAGCTCCTTTTCCTTATAGGAAAGGAAGCAATAGCGCTCGTCGATGAGCGTCCAAAGGGCATCGAGGTTGCCTTGCGGCGTATCGTCGTATGAGAAGTCTCCCTGCTGGCAAGAAGTCAAAAAGGCAGAAATGAAGATAATTAGAAATGCAGAAAGCTTTTTCATCGTCCTTTTCTTATTTTCTTAATATCTTATTTTCTTATTCTCGTTAGTTGGAAGTGTCTGACGATGCCAAACATGAAGCTGTGACTTATGTCGTGATACTTCAAGCTATGGGCATTAGACTGACGTATGTCGCAGAGATAGCCGATGCGAAGGGTCACACGCCTAAGGCAGAAGTCCAGCGTCAGGAACTGTCTGAGGCTAAGTGCATTACCTGGATGAGCACACACAAGGTCGTGGCCTACACCTCGCTGCGAAATCTCATAGTAGCTCTCGCCAAACTCTGGGCGGAACATCATGCCCAACATCGGCAGGTCTGCCTGATAGCTGGCCTGCATGGGAAGCTTCCAAAGGCTCCACGAATAACCTGCGCCCGCTGAAAGGGAGAGGTCGATGCTGAATTGCCCTTGTGCCGGATTGTTACCGTTCCTGTCGTTATAGAGGAAGCCTACGTCCGCACCAATCATGGCACCGCCCTTCAGGTCGAGGTTCTTCAGAGGCGAATAGTGATAGTGCCAGCCAGCATCGTAGGCAAGGCGTCCACCCCAGTATTTGGCTGTTGCCGCAGGGTTCTCCGTAGAAGTGAATACGCCATGGAAAGTGCTCTGGAAGGAGATGTGGCGATGGGCAAGCCGCGTCATCCGCTCGCCTTGGAGGAGGAAGCTGACCTGCAGCCCCGTGTATTCCATCGGCGAGAGATAAGTATCGAGCTGGTTCGTTCTGCCTATGCCCAAGAGGAACGCCCTTGACGAGGGAGCTCTGTCAGGCACAACCTCATATTCTGTCTGCGCAAGGAGAGAGGCAGACAGGAAAAGAAGGGAGAGAAGCAAGCCACACCTTCCCCCTTCAAGGGAAGCAAACCATTTACTATTTGACAACTTAACGATTTAAGAATTTAATGACTATGATAATCTGCCAAATTACCTTATGGAAAAAAGTACGTGTACTTATTGCCATAAGTACGTGGACTTATCCGACTAAGTACGTGTACTTATCCCCCTAAGTACGTGTACTTATCTGACCACATCCCAGATAGGGGAGCAAGGGGTGCTTCTGCTGATTCTCATATTAGTGATTTAACATTTTACTATTCATTCCCCTCAAAGGGGTTAGGGCTGGTCTTTTAGAAGTCAAGCCTTAGCTGCCCGTTCATCTCGTCTGCCACATCCTGCTGACTCTTGCCTTCGAAGGGGTCAAGTTCCTCTTCTGTCTCTGAAGGGGAAGCGCTTGCGTCCGTCGGTTCCTGCTCATCCTCCCCACCTTCGGAAGGGTCGGGAGATGGTTCAGGGAAGCGCGTTGGCTCCAGTTCTTCTACCTTAGCGATGTGGAGCGTCGTGATACGCTTACCGATGGCCTTGAAGCTCTTCACGCCAATGAACTGCTCTGCATCTACCTCTATCGGCTCGCGGAAGTCATCTGTGCCGCCCATGGTGACGAGTATCCGCGGATAGACGGTGTCGGTGACAAGCACCACGTTCTCCGCAGGCATCTCGCCCATGAAGTTCTGCATACGCGTAGTGGCCTCCATGCGGAAACGTTTGATGTACAGGTAGTCGCTTTGGGAACTGTTGTAATAAACGCAGGTCCATACCTTGCTCGAGTCGTACTTCTCTATGCGCAGGATGTTGTCCTCGTAGTGGTTGTTGACATCGAAGTTCGTCAGGTAGAAGCGTCCGTCCTTCAGCACCACCAGCACCTGGTCATCTCCCTCAAATTCACCGAGGTACATTCCCTGTCCGTCGTAGTTGAGACGTTTGATATCGCTGTCGAACCACACCTTGCGTCCGCCCAGGGTACTGCTGCCGTGGCTCTTGAGCGTCACCTTGCTGACGTCGAGCTTGGTCAGGATGTTGCCTCTGCTTCCCCTACCCTTGATGGCTATCTCGCTGAAGTCTTCGTCGAAGAAAACACGCTTGAGCTTCGGGTTGGGCTTGAGAATAACCTTTATGACCTCTGCCTCGCCATTGGGATTGGCTGTGAAATAGAGGACACGCGAACCGGCATTACCTTGTGTTAGGTCGTACTCGCGGTCGCGAATGACGGACGTGACGTTGAAGCGCTTGATGTAGCTGATACCGCTCTTTCCGTCGCGATAGACGGCATTGTAGATGGTGCGCTCGTCGTTCTTTCGGAAGACGTCGATGTGGATGACCTCTGCCTTCTTCTTGTCCTTCTTGCTGCGTTCCGTCTCACCGATGAAGAGTTTCTCCGCCACACGGACTATCTTGTATGTGCCGTCGCGATAGAAGATGATGACGTCGTCGATGTCTGAACAGTTCGAAACGAACTCGTCCTTCTTCAACGAAGTGCCAATGAAGCCTTCTTCCCTATTGATATAGAGCTTCTCATTGGCTTCCACGACCTTAGCAGCGCTGATAGTGTCGAAGTTGCGGATTTCCGTCAGGCGCGGATGTTCCTTGCCGTACTTTTCCTTGATGAAGCGGAACCAGTCGCAAGTCACCTCTACCATGTTCTTCAGCTCACGGTCTATCTGCTTTATCTCGTCCTTGATGCGGGCGATGTTCTCCTCTGCCTTGTCCTTGTTGAACTTCAGGATGCGGGCCATCTTGATGTCCATGAGGCGTAGGATGTCGTCCTTTGTCACCTCGCGCACCATCTTGGGGTACCACGGCGTCAAGCGCTCGTCAATCCATTCGCAAGCAGCATCCATCGTCTTGGCTCCTTCGAATTCCTTGTCCTTATAGATGCGCTCCTCGATGAATATCTGCTCGAGCGTTGCAAAGTGAAGGCTTTCCATCAGCTCTCCACGACGGATGAGACGTTCTTGGCGCAGGAGTGCCAGTGTGTTATCTACGCTCGAGCGCAGCACATCGCTCACCGATAAGAACTGCGGCTTCCTGTCCTGAATGACGCAACAGTTGGGCGAGATGCTGATCTCGCAGTCTGTGCAGGCATAGAGCGCGTCGATGGTCTTGTCACTGGACGCGCCAGGTGTCAAATGAATGAGAATCTCAGCAGAAGCAGCCGTCAGGTCCTCCACGTTCCTTATCTTTATCTTGCCACGCTCGTTAGCCTTCAAGATGCTGTCTATAAAGGTGCTTGGCTTTGAGGCAGTACCTGTTGTCTTGCCGTATGGTATCTCCGTAATAGCCAGCGTCTTGTTATCGCGCTTCTCAATCTTAGCACGAACACGCACAGAGCCGCCACGCTGACCATCGTTGTACTTCGAAACGTCTATGCTTCCACCCGTCGGGAAGTCGGGATAGAGATGGAACTCCTCGCCGTGAAGGTAGCTGATAGCAGCATCGCATATCTCTACAAGGTTATGGGGAAGAATCTTACAATTCAGACCGACAGCAATACCCTCTGCCCCCTGAGCCAGAAGCAACGGGAACTTGACAGGCAAAGCCACCGGCTCCTTGTTGCGACCATCGTAGCTCCACTTCCACTCCGTCGTCTTGGGGTTGAAGACAACATCCAGCGCAAACTTCGACAGACGAGCCTCAATATAACGACCGGCTGCAGCGTCGTCGCCCGTAATGATGTTGCCCCAGTTACCCTGACAGTCAACCAGCAAGTCCTTCTGTCCCAACTGGACAAGCGCATCCTTGATGCTGGCATCGCCATGAGGATGGAACTGCATCGTATGGCCCACAATGTTGGCCACCTTGTTGTACTTGCCATCATCCATGCGCTTCATCGAGTGCATGATACGACGCTGAACAGGCTTGAAGCCATCGGCAATGTGAGGAACGGCGCGTTCCAGGATTACGTATGAAGCATAGTCCAGAAACCAATTCTGGTACATCTGGTTAAGGTGGTGCGTAATGCCATCAATGGGAGTCACGTTATCTGTCATTAGATTTTAGCTATTTTATCTTAACTTACCACAAAGGTAGGTTTTTTCAGAAAGATATGCAAGTGAATAGCAAAAAATGAAAAGCGAAAAGAAGAAAATAGCTCCTAAAAGCCCAACAGACAAGCATCTGAACAACTAATAACACTTCAAACGAGGCATGAAAGCATTTTCTATATGCTCCACCTTGCTCGACTCATCATTATATATAATACAAACCACATCAAAACGGCTCGGATAATCTATGTGGTAAGCTTTCAGATAAGAGTCAGCCGCAAGCAGAATACGATGCTGCTTCCGAGCGTCAACAGCAGAGACAGGCGTAGTGGCAGACCCCAAACGACGTGTCTTCACCTCGACAAAGACAACGACCTCGTCTTTCGTAGCAACGATGTCTAATTCCTTATGCCCCTTGTTCATCCAGTTACGGCACAAGATGCAATAGCCCTTCTGCTGCAAGTACTCCGCAGCCATATCTTCACCCTTATGTCCCAAATCATTGTGCCAAGCCATATCCAAGCCTAACTTTCATACTAAACCCCAATCCGCAAAGACTTCCCCAAACAAAGCATCATTCATCGCCATACTGAACATTGCCCATCGCACCAAGTAGCACTACCCATCGCAACAAGTGGCGTTGCTCATCGCAGCAAGTGGTGTTACTCATCGCAACACATGGCGTATCTCATCGCAGCACATGGCGTATCTCATCGCAGCACATGGCGTGTTATCGGTCGCACTGACGTGCACGATTGCGGACTATCTTGTATTTCTCATCTGCAAAGGTACGCTTTTTATTTCATATATACAAATAAAGTCCCCACATCTTTCGACGCAGTGCCTCCTCTCTAATTAAAAAGCCGCCGTGCCAGCGGTTCTCCGCCGGTCCCCTCTCGCACCTGCGGCAACGAAAAAGCCCTCCGGGATTACTCTCGAAGGGCTTCTTCAAAAAACGGCGGCTACCTACTCTCCCACGGGTGTGCAGTACCATCGGCGCGGGCGGGCTTAACTTCTCTGTTCGGAATGGG
>OMSJ01000163.1 GCA_900313705.1 uncultured Prevotellaceae bacterium | reverse complement strand
TTTGAATTAGGAAAGAAGGTATGAAACAAATCGTATTCGCCACTATCCTGCTGAGTGGAATACTTGCAGGATGCACAAACAAAGAACAAACTAAGACAGTTCCGCCTGCGCCTGAGGCGACAGCCGAAGAAGACAACATGACGACTTTGACGTTGACGCAGGAATGGGACAAAGTGTTCCCCCCGAGCGATAAAGTAAATCACCGAAAGGTGACATTCGAAACACAATATGGGCTGACGCTTGCAGCAGACCTCTATATGCCTGCGGCGAGGGAAAAGGGAAAAGGGAAAAGTGAAAAATTGCCTGCTATTGCCGTCAGCGGTCCTTTTGGAGCAGTCAAGGAGCAATGCAGCGGACTCTATGCCATGAAGATGGCCGAGCGCGGATTCGTGACACTGGCTTTCGATCCCTCTTATACAGGTGAGAGTAGCGGCGAACCGCGTCGTACTGCATCGCCCGACATCAACACAGAGGACTTCATGGCTGCCGTCGATTTCCTGTCGAAGCTGGATAATGTGGATGCCGACAGGATTGGCATCATCGGCATCTGCGGATGGGGAGGCATCGCCCTCAACGCTGCGGCTGCCGACACACGCATCAAAGCTACCGTCGCTTCCACGATGTACGACATGACACGCGTCAGCGGTAACGACTACAACGATGCCTTCGACGATGAGCAATGGCGGCACAGAAATCGCGAGAACCTCTCGAAGCAGCGCCTCACTGACCCCAACGCGATGGCCGGCGGCGTGCTGGACACCGTGCCCCCACAGGCTCCACGCTTCGTCCACGACTACTTCGACTACTACAAGACCGAGCGCGGCTACCATAAACGCAGCGGCAACTCAAACGACGGCTGGCGCGTCATCGGCACTCAGGCTTACGCCAACAGCCGCTTCCTCTACTACATCAACGAAATCCGCTCTGCCGTCCTCATCATGCATGGTGCCGACGCCCACTCGCGTTACTTCGGCGAAGCAGCCTATCACTACATGGTGGAGGGTCAAGCCGAGGGCTACAAGTTTGTTGGCGAGCCCAATCCTAACCCCGAAAACAAGCAGTTGCTCATCATCCCCGATGCCTCACATTGCGACCTCTACGATGGCGGCTACGAGGAAAAGGCTGGCAAAGGCGAGCCGAAGAACATGATTCCCTGGGACATGCTGGCAGAGTTCTTCAAAAGGCATCTTAGCCTATGAAACGACTTACAGCAACGCTCTTGCTCCTTGTCCCCTGCTCCCTGCTCCTTGCTCAAGGCGTAATTGATGTGCACAGCCACGTCATTCCTGCTGAGTACCTATCGGCTTTGAAGGAAGAGAACAAGCTGATGGACGAGGGGTTCCCTCTGCCAAAGTACGATGTAGAACGCCATCTGAATTGGATGGACGAGGCTGGCGTTGAAACTTCAGTACTGACGCTGGCGGCTCCACAGCCATCCTCGGCAGCAATCGTCAGGCAGACTAACGAGGTAGCAGCCCGCATCAAGAAGGAGCACCCTGGCAGGTTCATGTTCTGTGCTGCCCTACCCCTCCCCGACGTGAATGCTGCCATCCGCGAAGCGAAGTATGCGCTTGACACGCTGAAGGCTGACGGCATCAAACTCGCTACCAACGTGCAGGGACAGTATCTTGGTGCGCCTGAGCTCGACCCGCTCTTTGCTTTCCTCAATGAACGCGAAGCTGTCGTCATTCTCCATCCACATCGTCCCGAGCCCGTGAACCGCGAGGTGATGGTGCAGACACCGCTCGCCATGCAGGAGTACCTCTCCGAGACAACTCGCGCCGTGACGAATATGATAAGCCGCAACGTGCTGGCTCGCTATAACAACATAAAGGTTGTCGTTCCCCATTGCGGAGCCTATCTGCCGCTGGCTATGCCGCGCATGAAGTCGCTGACGCCTGTGATGCAGGCAAACAAACTAGTGGGCGAGATTGACTACGAGGCCAACCTTCGTCCCCTATATTATGACCTTGCAGGAGCACATTCGCCAGAAGCTATCCGCACCCTGCTCACCATCACCACGCCCGACCATCTGCTCTATGGCTCCGACTTCCCTTATGCTGCCCCGCAGGTGCTTACGCAAAGCCTGACGAGGATGAAGCAGTACCTGACGACAGAGCACGACCTCGCGCCCTACAAGGAGATGATACTGTGGAAGAATGCCAAGTGGCTCTTCGGTCAGACAAGCGAGAAACCAACAGCAGCAATGCACAGCGCCGACTCGATGATTGTACGCATCGCCGAGATTGAGGTCTATCCGCAGTACCTGAAGGAATACTTAGCGATTGCCAAAGAAGTGGACCGCTTGAGCATCGAGCGCGAGCCAGGCGTCATCTGCCTCTACCCTATGCAGAGCAGCGAGGACTCGTGCCAGATTCGCATCCTCGAGATTTATGCCTCCGAGGAGGTCTATCAAGCTCATCTCAAGACAGACCACTTCCAGAAGTACAAGCAGGGCACGCTCCACATAGTGAAGAGCCTGAAGCTCCCCCTCATGCAGCCTCTCGACCTGGAGACTATGAAACATATCTTCAGAAAAGAGTGAAGCATAAGGATAAGCTCGCGGAATACAAATGCCGAAAGGCACGCTTAAAAATTATAATCAAGGCTTGAAAATATATTTTCAAGCCTTGATTATATATTTTCAAGCTTTGGTTATATATTTTCAAGCCTTGAAAATAATTTTACTCCTAAGGTAGATGGAAAATCAGCAAAGCGATATAGGATTTTAGGCGTATAGGTCATTTTGCAGGCTGGAAACGACCATATGTTGTTCTATAGGTCAAATTGCAGGCTGAGATTTCGCCTGCAATTTTGCCAAGTCAGAAG
>OMSJ01000013.1 GCA_900313705.1 uncultured Prevotellaceae bacterium | reverse complement strand
TCCACTCCATCCAGCCGGATGCTTCCCTTTTGGGGTTGGTAGAACTTGTCGAGCAGATTGACGATGGTGCTTTTGCCTGCTCCGCTCAGCCCAACCAAGGCCGTTATCTTGCCTCGCTCAATGCGCATCGAGACGTCGAAGAGCGCCTGGGTGCCATTGGCGTAGGTGAAATCGACGTTCTTCAGTTCAAAGTCGCCCTTCACTTGCTGAGGCTGATGTCGGCCTGTCGCCTCCACTTCGCCGTCGGCATGAAGGATGCCAAAGAAGCCTTCGGCATAAATAAGGGCATCGTTCATATCATCGTAGATGCGGTGCAGTTGCCGGATGGGAGCGCTGACGTTGGAGAAAAGCATCACGTGATACATAATCTTGCCTATCGACATGCCGGGATAGTCTATCAGTACGAGGTAAGCTGTGAGGATGATAATGAGCACGGTGCCTATCTGCTCGAGGAAACTCTTCAGACCATTGAAGAAATAGGCCTGCTTGCGGGTGTTCAGTTGCAGGCTGGTCATGTCGTTCTGGATGGCGGACTGGCGGTCGGCCTCTATCTGCTCGCGGTTGAACGACTTGATGACGGTGATGCTCTCTATGATGTTCAGGATGCCTTGGCTTACTGCTTGATGGGAGCCGAAGATGCCCCGCCTTCCGCCCTTCATCCTTGATGCCTGAATATATGTCACCCAGAAGTAAACCGGCACAATGAACAGAGCCACCAGACCGACGTAAACGTTGGCCGCAAACATCAGCACCAAAGCCAATACTGCACTGGTGAAGAGCGGCAGGATCTCGATGAAGAAATTGTTGACCGTGTTCGACAGGCTCATAATGCCACGGTCTATGCGTGACTGCAACTTGCCTGTCTCGTTACCTTCGTCGCTGAAGAATGCCATCCTGAACGACAGGATTCGCTCAACGATGCGCAACGACAGGTCGCGGCTCACCAGGATGCGCATCCTTTCGCCGAAGTAACGTTGGAAGAAGGTGACGAGAGCGCTTACTACTTCTTTGCCCAGCAGTATCGCGGTGATGAAGGCCAGGATGCGTGCTGCACTGCTCCAGCTGAATCCTTCCGGCTGTCCGACAAGTGCATTGATGGCATCTACTGCGCGGTCAAGGACAACGGCATTGACTTGTGCCAGGAGTGAGCCGATGAGCGTAAGCACAAGCGTCATGACTATCAGCCATCGGTAGGGCAGCACAAAGGGAATCATGTTCCGAAGCAGCCCCCATATCGACATGCGTCCATTCATAATGGTCGTTCTGTAGAGGTTTCTTCGAGTGGAAAGGTGCGAATAGGGGTGTGTCCTATGCTATTCGCTTGCGACTCTGCGGTATTGCTCGAGCAGCCATGCCTTCTGCTCGGGAATGGTCATGTTGCTGTTGTCGAGCACGATGGCATCGTCTGCCTGGCGGAGGGGGCTGATGGCACGTGTGGAGTCGATGCGGTCGCGCTCGATGACGTTGGCGCGTATCTCGTCGAGGCTGCACTTCTCTCCTTTTGCCGTCAGTTCGTCATAACGTCGCTGGGCACGCACATCGACGCTTGCCGTGACGAAGACTTTCAGTTCTGCATCGGGGAAGACGACTGTGCCGATGTCGCGTCCGTCCATGATGACGCCTTTTGCCTCGCCCATCAAGCGCTGAAGGTCCACCATCGCTTCGCGGACGAACCCAAGCGTGGCGATGGGGCTGACGTATTTGGAGACTTCCATCGTCCGTATCTCTTTCTCCACGCAGACGCCGTTCAGGTAGGTGTCCGGTCGTCCGGTCTCCACGTTCAACTGGAACGTAATCATGATGTCCGACATTTCTTGTCGCAAAGCTTCCTCGTTGATGCCGGCATCGGTTATTAGTCCGTGCTGCAGACTGTAGAGCGTCACGGCACGGTACATCGCGCCCGTATCAATATATATATAACCTATCTCCTTGGCAAGGTCCTTGGCCATTGTGCTCTTGCCGCATGATGAGTGGCCGTCGATAGCAATCGTTATGAGTTTCATGTTTGATGTGTGGAGTTCAAGGTAAGGAATGTGGGAGGTCATCCCCTACGTCTTTGTTTTGTGTTATCAGTATATCTGTTCTCTTAGTCTCTCTTCTTTTCGAAGTTGTATGCTATGGTGAAGCCCAGCGTCGGTGCGCTGACGTGGTACTTGGCGTATGAGATGCCGAGCTTCAGTCGCTTCAGGTTCATGCCGGCACCGAAGGAAAGCCCGGAAGCATGTGAACCTCCGGCGGCGGTCATCTCGTATGCGCGGCGGAAGTTGTAACCAAGGCCGACATAGAACTTGGTGCCAATCAGGTACTCTGCGCCCAGCACGAAGTGGTTGATGAAGATGCTGCCGCCCTTGACTTCCTTGCCGGTAGTGAAGTAGTCGTCGCTTGTCCAGCGTGTCAGATCGACCATCGTGAGCGAGACGCGGATGGGCGCATGGCCGAGGGCTTGAGTGATGCCTATCTCGAGGTCCATCGGCAAGGGGTCGCGTGTGTTGCCGAAACTCTTTATCTGCCCACCCAGATTGCGTCCTGTAATCGAGAAGGAGAATTCGGAGTTCTCGTTGTAATAGTTAAGTCCCAGGTCTGTTGCCAAAGCCCAGGAAGAGTACGGACCGTAGTGAGAATAGATGAACTTGGCCGTAACGCCGCCAGCCCACCGCTCGCTCAGGAGGTGGCTGTACTGACCGCCTATGCAGAGGTCCAGGGGCTTGAAGTCGCCTATCTCCTCGCCCGATATGAGGGTCTCTTTTACCGAGCCATAGCTCACGAAGCGTACGTGCGCCCCCCAAGTGCCGCGCGAACCAACTTGCTGGGAGTAGGCTGCTGCACCTGTATTGCACCCCTGCATGTAGTTCATAAACGAGAAGCCAACGGTCTTGTCGCTAACGTTGGTCAGCAAGGCGGGATTCTGCATTGCCAAGGATATGTCATCTTCGACAAGGGAGATGTTCTTGCCGCCGAGAGTAGTCGAATGGGACGAGACAGGCAGGTTCAGGAAATTGAAGACAGTGCCGCTTTCCTGAGCACAGAGAACAGACCATTCGCCTCCTGCCACAAAGCAGACGGCAAGGAGCAAGAACCGTTGTATCTTTTTCAATCTATTCATAAATCAGCCACAAAGGTACGAAAAAAAGTTTGTTGTTTACAATTCTTCGTCTGTTTTTATAATATATAAACGTAAACGCAGGCCGATTTATTGCTTTAGTGAGTATAAACTATCAGGGACAGATGCACGGAGAGTTGGAAAATCCAGGCTAACAAGTAGAACAGGAGGAAGCGACGGGAAAGGCATCATCGAATGTGCCCCATGCTCCCCTCTCTGGGAAGTGGTCAGATAAGTACACGCACTTATGGGGATAAGTACACGTACTTATAGCGACAAGTACACGTACTTATGGCAACAAGTACACGTACTTCCGTAACAGTCCAATCACTCGAAGAATGACTCGCAAATTAACACCCGCAACCGCACTCCAAGAACAAAAAATCCTTAAATTTGAAAAAAAACTTCCACACATGCATACCTATATAAAAAAAAAGATGTAACTTTGTGGCACATATCACGTCATACGATAATAAATTCAACAAAATACAACATGGAAGCTAACAAAACAGTGAACGAGGAGCTGCAAGGTCAGAAATCGACCAATATGTTGATCGGATACGTTCTGGCACTCGCTGCTATGTTCGTCGCCTTCGAGTACACACAGCGTGAAGTGAAGGTCGTCGAAGATGAGAAGATTTATGATTTCAGAATGGAGGAAGACATGATTCCCATTACCCAACAGCAAGAAATGGTGGCGCCTCCTCCAGCAGCAGCTCCTACTGTAATGGAGTTCATCAATGAGGTGGAAGACGATACCGAACTTCCCGAGGAAGAGGTAGAGACCTCTGAGGAAATGAATCAGGCCATCACTGCCGTGGTGGGTACAGGCGCTCCTTCTGCAGTAGTGTCTGCTCCTGTCGGCCCCGTAGTGGAGGCTGATGACGATGACCGCATCTACGACCTGGTAGAGGAAAACGCACAGTTCCCAGGTGGCGATGCCGAGTGCTTCAAGTGGCTGAGCGAGCACATCAAGTATCCCAGCATTTGCCAGGAGCAGGGTGTGCAGGGCCGCGTCATCGTGAACTTCGTGGTCAACCGTGACGGCTCTATCGTAGATGTCAAGACCGTCCGCTCTCCAGACCCCAACCTCACCAAGGAGGCAGAGCGCGTCGTGAAGATGATGCCTAAGTGGAAGCCCGCACGTCAGGGTAACAAGACAGTGCGCTCGCGTTTCACCCTGCCCGTCATGTTCCGTCTGAACTAACAAACTTGTCTTAAGAAGATAGAGGAAGACAGAAAAAGACAGAAGAAGATAGAGGACAATACTCTTTCAGAAAGCCCAAGCTATCTTCTTCTGTCTTTTTCTGTCTTCTTCTTCTTCTATCTTCCTCTATCTTCCTCTATCTTCCTCTATCTTCTTCTATCTTCCTCTATCTCCTTCAAACCTCCTTATATATATAAATAATGTATAGTAGCAAAGAACTTCTTCAGTTGGTGAACGAGGCAATCGCCAGTCTTCCCCTTGAGCGTGAGCCTAAAGGACTCTATGCTCCCATACGCTATGTGCTTTCCCTCGGAGGAAAACGCATCCGTCCCGTGCTGATGCTCATGGCATACAATCTCTACCGAGAAGACGTGAAGCCATGCATAATGCCCGCCATCGGACTAGAGACCTACCATAACTTCACTCTTCTTCACGACGACCTCATGGACCGTGCTGAAGTGCGACGCGGCAAAGCTTGCGTGCATCGTAAATGGAACGACAATACAGCCATCCTCAGCGGCGACAACATGCTTGTGCTTGCCTTCCAATACATGATGCAGTGCGACGAGGCGAAGATGCCCGACGTGATGCGTGTCTTCAGCAAGACCGCCATCGAAATAGACGAGGGACAGCAATATGACATTGACTTCGAGACCAGAAACGATGTCACCGAAGCAGAGTACATAGAGATGATTCGCCTCAAGACCTCAGTCCTGCTGGCCTGCGCATTGCAGATAGGAGCAACACTGGCAGGAGCCCCTGAGCAGGATACTCAGGCACTCTACCGTTTCGGGGAGAACCTCGGACTGGCCTTCCAACTGCAGGACGACTTCCTCGACGTCTATGGCGACCCAAAGGTCTTTGGTAAGAAGATAGGTGGCGACATCCTTTGCGACAAAAAGACATACATGCTCATCAATGCCTTGCTCCACGCCTCAGAAGCGGACCGTGTAGAACTGCAAAGGTGGATAGGCTGCAAGGATTGCAATCCGGAAGAAAAGATACAAGCTGTCACAGCCCTGTACACAAAGATTGGTGTTGACCGTATGGCACAGGAACGCATGAATGCTTATTATGCCGAGGCCGAAGCATGTCTTGATAAGGTTAGCCTGCCCGAAGAGCGTAAGCACATGCTTCGCAGCATCGCCCTCGAGCTGATGGGCCGCCAGAGTTGAACAGCATGATAGATACACATAGCCACATCTACGAACCCGAATTCGATGCTGACCGCGAGGACGTCGTACAGCGTGCACGTCAGGCTGGCGTCGAATACATCTTGTTGCCTAACATCAATGCCTCCAGCATTGAACCCATGCTCGACTTGTGCCGGCGACATCAGGGTTATTGTTTCCCCATGCTTGGGCTGCATCCCGAAGACGTTGAGCCCGCCACCTTCATGCAAGTGCTTTCGGACATGGAGGGGTTGCTGCAGGATACTGCACACCCTTTTATTGCGGTAGGCGAGGTGGGGCTTGACTACTATTGGGACCAAAGTAATGCCCGCGAGCAGGAAAAAGCTTTTCGTATGCAGATAGAGTGGGCAGTCCGGTATCACTTGCCGCTTATGATTCACTCCCGGTCCGCACACCGTCAGCTAGTCGCAGCCATCTCGGAGTACCGCGATGAGCAACTGTCCGGTGTCTTCCATTGCTTCGGAGGAACGAAGGAGGAAGCTCAGGAGTTGCTTCAGTTCCCTAACTTTGCACTTGGAATAGGCGGAGTGCTGACCTATAAGAAGAGCACCTTGCCCGAAGTCTTGTCCGTCGTCCCCCTGGAACGCATCGTGCTTGAGACAGATGCTCCATACCTCGCCCCGATGCCTTATCGAGGTAAGCGAAATGAGAGCTCCTATGTGGTCGAAGTGCTCCGTAAAGTAGCATATATATATAATGTAAGTGAAGAACACGCCGAAGCTGTCACAAACGACAATGTAAAACGCATATTTCGTCGCCTGAACATGCGCTAAGGCATCAAAAACAACAAAAAACACACTTAAATCGAAACTTTTTGGCTAAAACCTATGGTAATATAAGAAAAAATAGGTATTTTTGTAACCGAAAAGCGCAAAGTAAGGCTCAAAAGGAGCTAAGCGCGCATAAAAATAAGGAGAGATGCTCGAGTGGCTGAAGAGGCACGCCTGGAAAGCGTGTGACCGGCAAAACTGGTTCGCGAGTTCGAATCTCGCTCTCTCCGCAACGACAAGTAACAAACAAAATCATAAACATCTAAACAAACTACACACATGAAAAAGTTATTTGCAATTATTGCAATGGTTGCTGCTTGCTCATTCGGAGCAACATCATCTGTAATGGCTCAGGAAGACGTAGCTGAAGCTACCGAACAGGTAGATAGCGCTGCCATGGACTCTGCTGCCGTTGACACCGCTGCTGTGGAAGAGACAGTCGAGGCTGCTCCCATCGTAGAAGAAGAGAGCGAAGGTGTATTCAAAAACCTCAAGACAAAGTACATTGAAGGTGGCGCAGGCTTCATGTCACTCGTTGCCATCGCCCTCGTGCTTGGTCTCGCATTCTGTATCGAGCGCGTTGTTTATCTGACACTTGCTCAGATTAACACACGTAAGTTCACAAAGGAACTTGCTGACCTCGTTGCTGCTGGCAAGATTGCCAATGCCATCGAGAAGTGCAAAGCCACCCGTGGTCCCGTAGCACAGGTTAGCCGCAAGGCTATGGAGTGCCTCGATAGCGCTGACCGCAACGACATCGCCACCATTGAGCGCACCATCAATATGGAGGCCGAAGTTCAGGGCTCATATCTGGAGGAAAATTGCTCATGGATTACCCTGTTCATCGCCATGGCTCCCTCTCTCGGCTTCCTCGGAACGGTGATTGGTATGGTGATGGCCTTCGATGACATCCAGCGCGCTGGTGACATCAGCCCGACCGTTGTCGCAGGCGGTATGAAGGTCGCCCTTATTACCACCATCTTCGGTATCATCGTAGCCCTGGTTCTGCAGGTGTTCTACAACTACATCCTCGCCAAGGTTGAGGCATTGACCGGCAACATGGAAGAGGCCGCTCAGGAACTGCTCGTTATGTGCGTCAAGAGCGACAAGTGTAAGAAGTAATTCAGGGATTAGAGATTAAGGACTGTATTCCTAACCCTTAATTCTTTATTCTTAATTATAAAGTAGAGTACTATGAAGATTGAAAAAATATCAAGTCGTGTGCTGTTGTGCTGCATCATCCTGATTGTAGTATGCTTCGCAGCCTTCCTGCTCATCGGCTATGACAACATGGTAGGCGAGAACAACGAGCCTATGCTCACCGATGTCATCATGTGCCTCATGTACGTGCTTATCGCAGCAACGGCTGCCCTTACGGTATGGTCTGCAATCCGTGGCATCCAGAACAATAAGGGCAACGACCCCACTGTCACGACTGGCGTGCCTGGTGGCAAGATTACTCTGTTTACAGCAGGCCTAACCATCGTGTCCGTCATCATCGGATGGATATGCGGTATTGGCGAAACAGACTTCACCGCCAGCGACGGTACTGTTACCACTGCTGGCTGGGTAACCGTAGTCGATGTGTTCATGGTAAGCATGGGCGTACTTCTCGTTGCTGCTGCTATCGCAGTTGCCGTAAGTATGACAGGTATCTTAACAAAGAACGCAAGTAAGTAAACCGACCTAAAACAAGAAAGATATGGCAAAGAAGAAAAAGAAGATGCCAGGCCTGAACACCAGTTCAACAGCCGATATCTCTTTCATGTTGCTCATCTTCTTCCTGGTCACAACATCTATGGATACTGACATGGGTCTGGCACGTCGCCTGCCCAAACCACCAGAACCAGATCAGGAAGATGCCACGATGGACATCAAGGCAAGAAACATCCTGTATGTCCGCCTCAATGCTGCTGGTCAGTTGTGGATTCAGGATGAGATGAATTTCGGCTATGCTGACATTCGTGAGCTTCGCCCTCGCGTCAAGGAGTTCATCAAGAACGAGCAGAATCTGAGCAGACTGCCAGAGAAGCACGTCAAGAATATCGATTTGCTGGGCCAATGCTTCGTCACAGACAAGCATGTCGTCAGCGTACAGACCGACCGTGGAACGCCCTACAATATCTACTTCCAAGTGCAGAACGAACTCGTTGCAGCTTACAATGAACTGCGTAACGAGTTGTCGAAGCAGAAGTTCGGAAGGGAGTTCCAATACCTCAAGGACGAGGAGAAAGCTGCCGTAAGGCAATACTATCCCCAGAATATCTCTGAGGCAGAACCTAAAAAATATGGAGGAGACAAATAATGGCAGGATTCAAGAAAAAAGCAAGTCGTGAAATGCCGGAGATGAACACCTCATCTCTGCCCGACCTTATCTTCACTATCCTCTTCTTCTTCATGATGGTCACAACCATGCGCGAAGTTACGCTCAAGGTTAAGTTCACTATCCCTGCCGGTACAGAGCTTGAGAAACTGGAGAAGAAGTCAGTGGTATCGTTCATCTACGTTGGTCCTCCAACCGATAACCTTCGTGCCCAGATGGGTAGCAGTACACGTATTCAGCTTAATGACCGTTTTGCTGAGCCTCGCGAAGTTATGGATTTCGTGGCCGCAGAGCGTCAGGGTATGATGAATCAGGCTGAGCAGGTTATCAGCATCAAGGCCGACCAGGGTACCCAGATGGGTTACATTACCGACATCAAAGAGGTATTGCGTAAGTCGTGGGCGCTGCGTATCAACTATTCAGCGTCTCGCAGAAACTAATATCCGATACACTCGGTTCCATAAAGAAAAGCGGTTCTTTCCGATGCGAAAGAACCGCTTTTCTTTATGGAACTGCTGAAATCTTCAGACGATTCAATGTTTGTGGCTTATATATATAAGAAAGAGGGTGTGCCATCTTTAAGTGACACACCCTCTTCTTGTAGTGCCCAGAACAGGACTCGAACCTGCACGCCTCGCGGCACGCGCACCTGAAACGCGCGCGTCTACCATTCCGCCACCTGGGCATGAAAAACGAGACTCGATATTTAAGTCTCGTTATGAGCGGAAAACGAGACTCGATGCTTTTTAACCTTGAGCTCGTTTCACTCTGCGAGCGGAAAACGAGACTCGAACTCGCGACCCCAACCTTGGCAAGGTTGTGCTCTACCAACTGAGCTATTTCCGCCTGACATTGTTGTGAAGAGGAGGAGACTCGAACTCCCACGCCTCGCGGCACTACCACCTCAAAGTAGCGCGTCTACCAATTCCGCCACCTCTCCGACAATCTTGTCTTTTCAAGAAATTCAGCTCTCTTTTCAGATTGCTGTAATCGCTATTCCTCTGAATTGCGTGTGCAAAGGTACAGCTTTTTTTGAAATCTGCAAAATAATCTAATACTTTTTTCTATATCTTTCCCAAAAAACTTTATGACAATCCGCAAAAGCATCCCTTCCCCTCTCTGGGAAGTGGTCAGATAAGTACACGGACTTATGGGGATAAGTACACGTACTTAGTCGAATAAGTACACGTACTTAGTCGAATAAGTACACGTACTTACGGGGATAAGTCCACGTACTTCTTTCCATAGGGTATTTTAGCTGATTATCATAAATAGTTTTAGATGTGGGTTTGACATGATGATGGCAACTTTATCATCATAGCGCCTCGTACTTCGTTGGAGAACTTAGCGTACCTGTTTTCCCAACTTAGCGTACCTGTTTGCCTAACTTGGCGTACCTGTTTTTGCCAATGACTCACATGGCGTATAGTAACGTTCAATGTTGTACCGCAAGCCTCTAACAGTTATTCTGCCAGATTTGTGTGGTGCCGTCGGACAGTGACTTAACTGTATTTCTGGTGACTGGCATTAGGTTCTGTTTGATAAGAAATGAAGTTCAAAATGACTATATATATAATGTAAAAGGGAGAAATAATTGGCAAAAACATGGTAATCTCAAAAAAAAACATGAAATTGTTTTGTCAGTTCAAGAAATTGCCGTATCTTTGCACCGCAATTCGCAAGAGAGGCACCGAGCGAGGTGCTTTGATGACAACGAATTGGGCGCTTAGCTCAGCTGGTTCAGAGCGTCTGCCTTACAAGCAGAGGGTCGGGGGTTCGAATCCCTCAGCGCCCACCCAAGAAATGGTAATGGCTCCTTAGCTCAACTGAATAGAGCATTTGACTACGGATCAAAAGGTTGTGGGTTTGAATCCCGCAGGAGTCACCATCTGGCCTTCGGTCAGTGGACTGGGTAGGTAGGTAAGTGGTTAAAACGGGCAGACTGTAAATCTGTTGCCTCACGGCTTCGGCAGTTCGAATCTGTCCCTGCCCACGACAACGCGGTAATAGCTCAGTTGGTAGAGCACGACCTTGCCAAGGTCGGGGTCGCGAGTTCGAGTCTCGTTTACCGCTCTTCTTATTGGTAGATTTGGTGCGGTAGTTCAGTTTGGTTAGAATACTAGCCTGTCACGCTAGGGGTCGCGAGTTCGAGCCTCGTCCGCACCGCAAAGCAAAAGTGTTTTTCATGGTATTAGATTTTTAAGGTTGAAGATTCTTGGTCGCGAGATTAGGAATCTTTTTTTTGTGCCTTATTTTTCGTACCTTTGCAGCGCAAACGTAAAATCATGTAACTATGCAAAACGTCAACATCGTCAGAGACGCGTCCAGCGTCTGTTCGTCAGCCGAAGCGAAGGACATCTACCTTGCGGGGGGATGTTTTTGGGGTACAGAGCATTACTTCAAGCAGATAGAGGGAGTACTGTGTACTGAGGTAGGATTTGCCAATGGCCATACGGAGAACCCGACTTATAAAGAAGTCTATACCGACACGACCGGCTACGCTGAGACGGTACATGTCAAGTACAATCCCGATGTGGTCAGCCTGGAGTTCCTGCTCAGGATGTTCTTCAAGGCCATCGACCCGACGAGTCTCAACAAGCAGGGTCACGACGAAGGCACCCGCTACCGGACTGGCATCTACTATACCGACGAAGCGGATCTGCCCATTATCGAAGAGGTGTATGCCAGCGAGCAGAAGAACTATCAGCAACCCCTGGTGGTGGAGAAAGTGCCACTGAAGAACTTCTATACTGCGGAAGAGTATCATCAGGATTACCTTGACAAGAATCCCGACGGCTACTGCCATTTGCCACAGTCGCTGTTTGAGTTTGCCCGGCAGGCCCGCTGTTCCCGTCGTTCATAAGAGAACCAGAAGGCAGACAGATGTGTGCTTATTTGGGAATAAGGAGAAAAACTCGTGTTTCCCTTTTGCAGTTTGCTCACTTCTTCGTACCTTTGCACGCATTTTGAAAGATTATGTTACTGGAAATACTTCTGATAGGAGTCGGTATCGCTGTAGTGCTTTGGGGTGCTGACCGCTTTACTGACGGAGCATGTGGCCTGGCTCGCAAACTGAATGTGAGTGAGCTGGTAATCGGTTTGACTGTCGTGGCACTTGGTACCAGCCTGCCGGAGTTTATGGTCAGCTTCTTGAGCGTGCTGCGAGGCAGCAGCGACATGAGCGTTGGCAACATCATCGGCAGCAATGTCTTCAACATCCTTGTCATCATCGGCGCTTCGGCCCTTATGCGGACGATGAAGGTGGAGAAGTCCCTGCTCAAGCGCGACCTTCCCATTTGCCTTGCAGCCTCAGTCCTGCTCTTGCTCTTTGCCGTCACAAGCGGAACGATTGCCCGTTGGGAAGGACTCCTACTTGTAGCTTTCTTCAGCGGCTACCTCTTCATGGCGTACAGAATGGCGGTGAAGGACAGAAAGGCAGCCCAGTCCTATGTGGCAGAAACAAAGAGCCTGTGGTATCTCATTCTGCTCATCTTTGTCGGTATGGCAGCTTTGGTGCTTGGCGGTCGTGTTCTGGTGGACAATGCCGTGAAGGTAGCTTATGAGTGCCATGTGAGCGAGAGCGTCATTGGTGCGACAATCCTGGCAGGAGGCACCAGCCTGCCCGAACTTGCCACCAGCATCATGGCAGCCCGAAAAGGCAGTCTGGGATTGGCATTCGGTAATGTCATAGGCAGCAACGTCTTCAACATCGCTTTCGTCATCGGCACATGCAGCAGCATAGTCCCGATGCCTGTCACGGAGATAAGTCAGGTTGACTGGCTCATGCTCGTAGGCAGTTGCATCCTGTTTTGGCTGGTAGCCT
This sequence comes from uncultured Prevotellaceae bacterium, assembly GCA_900313705.1. Classification (GTDB taxonomy): domain Bacteria; phylum Bacteroidota; class Bacteroidia; order Bacteroidales; family Bacteroidaceae; genus Physcousia. The sequence goes on along the minus strand of OMSJ01000013.1, from coordinate 16,935 downwards.
ATACCCGTCGCGAGCTTTGCCGCTGGGAGGGAGTCTTGCTGATTTCCTGTTATCTGGCCTATCTCGTGTTTCTTCTGACGAAGTAATGAGGTAATCATTATTTTTTTTGCTTCCGCTCTTCGCCTTTCACTTTTTTTTCGTATCTTTGTCCCCAAATACATATTTATAACTAAAACTATACATACTATGAAGAAACAAGTAAAGCTCCTTCTTGCATCGCTTCTCGCCATGTTCGGCATCATGTCCGCATTTGCTCAGGCAGAGGAGTTGGCAGGAAAGATTATCAACCTCGGTGGCAATGCAACCACACTTGAGACAGGACAATGGTACGTCCTCTACAATGGCGCAACCTCTTCCTTTGTCGTAGAGGGTGCAGGCAATACGCTTGGCGTCTCCACCACCTCTCCCAATAGCTCGGATGCACAGGCCAATGCCGGTTATCTCGTACAGCTTGAAGAGGCTGGGGCATCCAATCAGTACTACTTGAAGTCAGGCCTGGGCAATTACTATTGCAACGTGACCACGAGCAAGAACAATGGCACGAGTGCAACTCTGGCCGAGAAATATGCGTTTATCATCTCGCAGCTTGGCTCGGCAGGCCATTGGTCGCTGCGCAGCAACAAGCTCTATTACCTGCAGAACAATGGTGGCAAGCTGATGGGCTCCTCGAGCCAGGGCAGCGCAGGCAGCGACCGCGACTGGGTGTTCCGCAAGGTCTCGTTCACCGACCTGAGCGACCTGACCGGCACAGCCTATGTCCGCTATGTGCTGAGCAGCACCAACATCGTGCGCCTCACCAGCCGCCGCAACTCGAATGTCCGCCTTTCCGACAATGGCAACAATACCGAAGGCGCAGGCAAGAACGACAATACTATGGCACAGGTATGGCTTCTCGCCAAGTCGGGTGGGGGCTACACGCTGCGCAATGCCAGCACTGGACGTTTCCTGAATGACGACGACAACTTCCGTACGCCTTCTGCCACGGCCAACACCATCTACATTCAGTTCAGCCCCAACAACGGCGCTAACGATGCCTTCATCAATCTCTCGGAGAAGGATGACTTCTCGGGCAATTCATGCCTGAACCTTGGCAATGACGGTACGACACTCTTCAAATGGGGCTATCAGGGCGATTCAGGCAGCGACTGGAGCATAGCTCTCGTCGAGAACTACACCATGCAGGAAGTGGAGGACAACCTCCGTGCGCAGGGCGGCCTCTTCGAACCGGTTGCAGGCAAGTACTACCGCATCAAGAACGTCAACAAGTCGAACTACATCAACGAGAGCATTGGGGCATACGTCCTCAATTGTGAAGGCAAGGATGCCGAGAAGCTTTCGCAGTACTGGACACTCGTTCCTGCTTCCAATGGCCGCTGGAACATACAGAACCTCTGCACCCAGCGATACATCGCCCAGCAGAACGGCACTCTCAGCACGCAGTACCGTACCACGACATCCAAAGCCTCGACCTTCGCCATCCAGAGAACTGAGGATGCGACGGCTCTCACATACTACATCCTCGATAGCGGAAACGTCGGCCTTCATTGCGATGGCAGCAACACCGTCGTAGGCTGGAGCAGCAGCGCAACCAACAGTGTTTGGGGCTTCGAGGAAGTTGAGTTGGACGAAGCCTTCATCGAGGCAGGTCGGGCACAGCTCTCTACCTATACCAGCCTGCTGCAGAACCTTCCCACCTTCAAGGCAGCCCTTGCCAACCTCTTCCAGGACAAGGCCTGCACCGTTCTTAAGGATGAGATACAGGCCTTGAGCGACGATGCCCTGGCACAGAATGCCGACTTCGCTTCCCTCAACGACGACATGAAGGCTATGGTGCTCAAGGTGAAGAACAACACATGGGAGAGCTTCACTTCGTCCACTGGCTACACGCGTGAGGGCTTCGAGAAGTTCTTCCGCGTTCGCGATGACTTCAATGTATATAGCCATTTCCAGAAGATGTCGTGGAACGAATACGCAGGCATGAGCTACGCCTTTGGCAAGCTTTCCGGTCCCACCGGCATCGTCGGCAAGGCAGGTGACATCATCTATATCTACCTCGAAGAAGACCCAAGCCCCGATTGCTTGTTGCAGGCAGAAGTCGTGATGGACTCCGACAGCCCAGGCGACCACCAAACAGGCACCACCACCAGCCTACATGCCGGACTCAATGTCATCCTGATGAGTCAGGCCAGCACACTCTACATCTTCTACCAGCTCGGCGACCCCGAGAAGTATCTTGCCAACTATCCTGCGGCCAAGATACACATCGAGGGAGGTCAGTTGCAAGGCTACTTTGACTACACACGCGGTATGACCAACCAGGACTGGACGCTCCTCTATGAGAAGATGCTCAACAAGAGCAACATCGTCAACCTGAAGTGCGACCGCCTCGTCTTCGCCATGGTTGGTAATCTGGTGAAGAGTGCCATCGGAAAGACTGGTGAAGTGGAAGGCCTGATGCGTGTCTGGAATAACTTTGTCGAGTGCGAAGAGGACCTCATGGGCTTCAAGGAAGACCTGGAGGGACGTTTCCGCAACGTCTGGAATGCCTTCTCCGTCACGCACGGCTATATGTATGCCTCCACTTATGGCACCTACTACAGCGATGGCACCATCAGCACCATTATGAACTACAATACCATCACCTCCAGCGGCGGTGCCATCTGGGGACCCTCGCATGAGATTGGCCATAACCACCAGGCTTGCTTCAATATCGTGGGCGCAACGGAGGTGAGCAACAACCTCTTCTCCAACGTCAACGTCTTCCTGCATGGTGTATCTACGACACGCGGCACAAAGGTGACCGACACGCTGGAGGACTTTGCAAAGGGCAAGGGATGGTTCGGCATGAATATCTGGGAGCAGACGCGCTTCTACTTCCAGCTTTACCTCTATTTCCATGCTCAGGGGCACAAACCTGACTTCTATCCCACACTCTTCAAGATGCTTCGCCAAGATCCCATCCGCAAGCGCTCAAGCACTTATGATGCTTCACTTGCCAATGAGAATGGTGTCGTCGGCGGTTACATCAGCTACGGCAAGCAGGACTACCTCCACATGGCTAAGAAGATGTGCGACGCTGCTCAGCTCGACCTGAGTGAGCTCTTCGAGGTGAACGGCATGTTCGTGCCCTACGATAAGTTCTATGTGGGCGACTACGGCGACTACTGGGTAACGACAACCCAGGCGGATATTGATGCAGCCAAGGCTTACATGGCTCGCTACCCGAAGGCCCCCAGCATCTGCTTCATTGATGACCGCATCAAGCCTTCACCTGCCATCTTCGATGGTCCCTTCGAAGGTAAGCCAAGGGGCGAGAACCGTATCCCTTATGACGATGGCGAAGTGCCCATCGGTTATGCCGACGTAGGCCAGTGGAGCGACTTCGTAGATGAATACCAGACCGACAAATACTATTACACAACGACCACCAGCCAGAGCCTGACAACCTACAACATAAGCGGTACGGGCGCTATCGGCTATAAGGTGTACGACAAGGACGGCAAGCTCATCTATCTCTCCAACAGGAACAAGATGACGCCTCCTGCTAATGTGGCAGAAAAGATGAAGGACGGTTTCAAGATTGTGGCATGTGAGGCTAACGGCTACGAAGTGCTTGTTCCCTTCGGCTCCGCTATGTATCGTGGCGAGATGACTGCTTACTACGAAGGCGACCCGACGCCCCATACATTATATTATTATGGAACAGGCACAGCAGGCAAGAGCGAGATGAATCCGCTGCCTGCCAACTCCATCGCTTACGTCAAGCCCGGACAGAGCGCCAAGAAGCAGCCGACGGAAGGACTTCTGGCTAACGTCAACCTGGTTGATGGCGAAGGCAATGCGCAGTCCCTCGTCATCGATGGCGACAAGCCTTTCTTCATCCCGACTGAGTTTACTGCCCAGAACATCTCCTTCACCAAGAGTGGCGAAGGTAGTCAGGCGCTCATCCTGCCCTTCAACACTTGGGCAGGTCTTGGCATTGTGAAAGAAGACGGCACAGTGGATATCGGAGCTGAGACCTATAGCGCCGGTCAGCCTGTCCTTTTCCAAGGAAAAGTCAGCATCAGCGAGCAAGGCAGAACCATTAATGCCGGTACATTCTCAGAAACGGAGAAAGGATACATCTTCGACGGCACCTCGTTCGTCTATGCCGAGAACATCTCGCCCTTCACTTACGTATGGGAAGATGGTAGCGGCATCGGTGAAGTGGAAGCTACGAAGGCAAAAGCAGAAAGCGCCACCACTGCCATCTACAACCTCGCCGGCCAGCGTGTAGGCAAGCCCTCGAAAGGCCTCTACATTATGGGCGGCAGGAAGGTGATGATAAAGTAGGCTGGCTGGCAGACTTGAGAACGTCACGTGCGTCGTTTGCCAAATAGGTACGTGTAGTTATTCAAATAGGTACGTGTAGTTATTCAAATAGGTACGTGTAGTTATCCAAATAAGTACGTGTAGTTATTCAAATAAGTACGTGTAGTTTTGAAGGGTCAAAGTTCCCCTGAGGGAAAACATACTGTAAACGACAGAAATTGAATGAGTAAAAAATCAATCAAACAGCCGCAAAAGCCGGCTCAGCAAAAAGTGGCAGCCGCTTCCCCAAAACGCGAGAAGCGACTGCTGCCTGTGCTGCCCATCTTCTTCCTGTTCACCTGGCTTTGGGCAGCCTGGTACTATGGCAGCGTCTTCTACATCAGTCGCGAGTACAGCTTCTGGGTAGCAGACACCCGCATCATGGAGTTTGTCTTGTGCCAGCCTTATGGCATCCTGCGTTACATAGGCCGCGCCATGCTCCAACTCTATCATTTCCCCTGGCTTGGCGGACTGCTCATGGCACTGATGTTGTCGGCTGGGAGTTGGCTGACAGGCTATTGTATGCGGCTACGTCCCTCATGGCGTTCCATCCAGTACCTGCCGGCATTGGTCTATATGGCGGTCGTCACATGGCATGGGCTTGACATCTTCTATGAAGCACGTACCGGCTTGATATTCGGCATTCCCTTTGTTGCGCTTCTTGTGCTTTGCATCTGGGGCATCATCATACGTAGCTTCAGCCGTAAGCCCGTACCTGCCTTCATTGGCATCCCTCGTGACGAGACACCTCGTCAGAACCGCATACAGCTTCTGGTCATTGCTCTTTGTCTGGCTGCCATCATCGGCTTCGACCAGTGGCAACGTCCGTATGTCCGTGTCATTTGCCAGTTGCTCGATATGGAGTATCGTCAGGACTGGGCAGGCATACAGAAGCTGGCCCGCGCTAATGCGAAGATGAGTAACCGTCCGATGGCTTGCTCCTATGCTATTGCTTTGGTGCAGACGGGTCAGATAGCGGAACGCTTGTACGACATCCGTCTGGACTATGACTCGCTTCACATCAACGGTATGGACTGGAAGCACAACAATGCGAGCTGCCTTTATGTGCCGGAAGGTAACTATTACGGCGGCTTCATCGAGTCTTCGCAACATGCTTGCATGGAGCAGATGGTGATGACGGGACCGACCATCCGCCTGCTGAAACTCATGGTCAAATGTGCTTTGATGCGCGAGGAATGGGAGCTGGCCGACAAGTATCTTGCCGTTCTGCGTCGCGTCCCATTCGAAGGAGATTTTGTGAAGAAATACGAGCCGATGGTGCGACGTGTAGATTTGGTCAATGCCGAACCCGAGATGGCGATGATACGTCTGACAGAGCCCATCCACGACAGCTTCGAGAACCAATACCAGCAGCCGCTCTTCATGGGATACAACCTCATGCTGGTCGAGGGACGCAGCCAGAATGCGCTCATCAACAGTCTCTGTGTTTGTCTCTACACAAAGCTAATGCCTCAGTTCGTGGAACGTCTGGAACCTCTTGTCGGAACAACGCCGCCCAGCATCATCATGGATGGCATCATGCTTGCCGAGAACAAGAACCCGGGCATCTCGAAGAACTTCACAGGCCTGAACTTCCGTAAGCCGCAGTTGCAGACCTTCCTCGAGAATATGCGGCCCTACATGAGTGACAGGGCAGGCCATGCCTATGAGCTCTTCCCACGATATAAGGGATATTATCCGTATTACTATTTCTTCGGGAACCTCAAGGCAACCAAGAAAGGATATACCAGCCTGTCGTCAAGCAACTCCGGCGTGAACTGATTTTTCACTTTTTACCTTTTCACCTTTCTATGAGACGCTACATATTATCTGTTGTTATAACTGCTACATTATTTATTATAGTAGGCTGCAAGCCGAAGGCTGAAGTGCCGGGGCAGTTCGTTGAAGCCGACGCTGAGGCTCAAATCTATCCCGACTACAAGGACATCGTTGTGCCGCCAAACATTGCGCCGCTCAACTTCATCGTGCGCGACTCCTCAGCCACGGCATACGTTGCCCAGTTGCAGGGTGGGGGACAGGAGCTCCTTGCCGCAGCCGCAGAGGATGGTATCGTGCAGATGGACTCGACGCAATGGAGGGCCCTGCTTACGGCAACCAAGTCAAGCAACATTTCCGTCAGCATCTATGCGAAGCGTCCCGATGGTTGGGTACGCTTCAAGGCGTATAGAATCAGCGTTGCAGAGGAACCCATTGACGCCTTCCTCAGCTACCGACTCATCGAACCAGGCTACGAACTTTACCGTCAGCTCGGCATCTACCAGCGCAACATCACGAACTTCGACGAAGTGCCTGTATATGAGAACAACCGTGAGTATGCCGACGGAGAGAACCATTGCATCAACTGCCACAACTACCGCATGGGCAGCACGGAGAGCATGTTGTTCCACGTCCGTGCCAATCATGGCGGAACCATCATCGTGCAGGACGGCAAGGCACATAAGATACAGCTCAAGGACAGCACCATCATCACCAGTGGCGTCTATCCCTCCTGGCATCCGACAGAGAACCTCGTGGCTTTCTCCACCAACAAGACCGGACAGGCCTTCCATCTCTATTACCCCGAGAAGCTCGAAGTAATGGACGAGAAGAGCGACCTGCTTCTCTATGACGTAACGAAGAACGAAGTGAGCCACATCATCCGCACCACCGATGACATGGAGACTTTCCCCTGCTGGGCTCCCGACGGACGTACGTTGTACTACTGTTCTGCTAAACGCAATTACCTCCTCAACATGTCCTTGCCCGATAGCCTCGTCACCCAGCAGCTTCTCCTGAAGTACGACAGCATACGCTACAACCTCTTGTCCATCCCCTTCGACCCCAAGACGCGCAGCTTCGGCCAGCCGAAGTTGGAGGTTGATGCCGTGGCAGAGAACAAGAGCATCTCCGTACCTCGCCTTTCGCCGGACGGACGTTACATCCTTTATACAAAGGGCGACTACGGACAGTTCCACATCTGGCACAGAAGCAGCGACCTTTGGGTGAAGGACCTCCAAACGGACAGTTGCTATGCTCTGACGGAAGCCAACTCCCCCGATGTGGACAGCTTCCACTCCTGGAGCAGCAACAGCCGATGGTTCGTGTTCAGCAGTCGCCGCATGGACGGCAACTACACGCGTCCCTTCATCGCCTACTTCGATAAGACCGGACATGCCCACAAGCCTTTCGTCTTGCCGCAAGAGGATCCCGAGTGGAACATCCTTCAGCTGAAAAGCTACAATGTGCCCGAGCTGAGTCGCGATGCTGTTCGCATCTCTGAGCATGACCTTCGTCAGTGCATCTATGAAACTGAGGGCGAGAACGCCACATATAAGCCCAACCCGACGGCCATCGTCCGCCTCGACGGTACAACCGGTGCATCGCCAAGAAAAGCTGTTGACGGCACTTCTGGGGCAAGTCCTAAGAAACCCGAATAACAATGACATACCGTACTCTCTTCTCTCTTCTCTTCTCCCTAATCCTTGTTTCTGCTCATGCCGAGCGTGTTCGTGTCTATACGACGACTGCCGACGGCAAGATGCAGATGGAATACAAGAAAGGCAAGAGTTCGCGATCGCCCCTTGCCAAGCACATCGCGCTCTCGCCAACCACAACCTATCAGGAGATGGACGGCTTCGGCTATGCCATTACCTATAGTGCCAGCTATAACCTCATGCAGATGGCACCTGCTGCCCGCAAGGCATTCCTCACCCGCACATTCTCTCGCACTTCGGGCTACGGCGTGAGCTACGTGCGCATCAGCATCGGCTGTTCCGACTTCTCCAGCACGGAGTACTCCCTTTGCGACGAGCCCGGGCTTGAGCATTTCCGCCTTCATTCCGACGAGACGAACTACGTCATCCCTATCCTCAAGGAGATACTTGCCATCAATCCCGACCTGAAGATTATCGGCTCGCCCTGGACGTGCCCTAAGTGGATGAAGATAAAGAGCCTGTCTGACCCCGTCGGCTACGACTCATGGACGTCAGGCACCCTCAACCCCAAGCACTACCAGACCTATGCCGACTATTTCGTCCGCTTCGTTCAGGCTTTTGCAGCAGAGGGTATTCCCATCTATGCCGTTACGCCTCAGAACGAGCCCCTCAACCGAGGCAATTGTGCCAGCCTCTATATGCCTTGGGCAGAAGAGGCAGCTTTCGTCAACAAGCTTGCTCCGGCTTTTGCCCATGCAGGCATCAGGACGAAGATATATTGCTTCGACCACAACTATAACTACGACGACATTGCTGACCAGCAGGACTATCCCATCCACTTCTTCAATGCCCTCGACACCACTATGGACGGGTGCGAACTGGTTGCCGGTTCTGCTTGGCATGACTATGGAGGCCGTGTCACGGAACTCGATGATATCAACCAGAAAGCGCCAGACAAGGAGGTTATCTTCACAGAGACAAGCATCGGCACATGGAACGATGGCCGTAACCTTGCATCCCGATTGCTGAAGGACATGAGGAACCTCGTGTATAATACGGTGACGCGTCGGAGCAAAGCCGTCATGGTGTGGAACTTCATGCTCGACCTCAACCGTGGTCCCAACCTCGATGGCGGTTGTCAGACCTGCTACGGAGCTGTCGATATAGACCAGAACGACTATCGTACGCTTCATTACAACTCCCATTACTTCGTGATGGCCCATGCCAGCCTTGCCGCCCAGCCTGGTGCCAGACGCATAGGCGCCACGATGACCAACGGAACGCCGGACATCAGCTATGTGGCTTTCCTTAATCCTGACGGCAGCTACGGCGCAGTCATCTTCAACGAAGGAAACTCCAGCGAGCAGATGTCGATGGCAGTCACTACTGCTCCCGTAGCCCGCTTTACTGTGCCGAGCAAAAGTATTGTTACCGTTGTGCTTGGCTGCGAGGAGAAAAGGTAATCAAATAACACAAACATAATCTTAAAACAATGAGAACAAGAAGTATTATCGCGGTTCTGCTCCTGTTGGTTGCAGGCTTGCAGACCTCTTGGGCGCAAGGTTTCCGCGTTTACAAGAGTGATGGAACAGTAGCGCAGTTTAGTATGCGCACGGACAGCATCGTGTTCTACGATGGCATTGGCAGCGACGTGGACTTCGGTCCGTTTACACCCGTCAATCAGTGCATCGTAGGCACTTGGTATGAGTCGTTCAACAGGTCAATTACCTTCAATGAGGACAGCACTACAGACTTTATCGCCGGTGCTACCTATAAGTTCCTGCCTTATCAGGGAACGGTTATCTTCTATAATGCATCTGGCGAGCCAATTCGTATCATCAAAATACACGATTTGACGGCCGACCAAATGGTTATGAGCGTGTTGGGAAGTAATGCCTTCCATGTGCTGTCCAAGACGCAACCTGCTCAGCCCGTTTCCATTTCCTGCGCAGAAGCCGTTCAACTGACCTATGCTTTGGAAGATGGTGCTTCCTCGGCAGAACCTTATACAGTCGAAGGTTATATTACAGAAGTCGTCTTTGACGTCAGCAGGAATCAGCAGACCTTCTGGATGGCTGACACCAAGGACGGCGGCAGGGTGCTCGAGGCTTATTGGGCAAACCTTCCCGAAGGCGTGACAGAGTTCAAGGCAGGCATGAAGGTGGCAATCACAGGTCTGTTGATGAAGTATGTAAATAATGCAGGCAACGTGATTTGCGAGATTAAGAACGCCGAAGTTGTCATCCTTGAAGATGGTGGCGGTGATGTTCCTCCTGTAGTAGGTACGGATCTTACTTGCGCACAGGCTGTTGAGATGACCAACGCTTTGGCTGATGGTGCTACTTCGGAAGAGACCTATTCTGTTACGGGCTACATTACAGAAGTCATCGGCAGTGTCAGCAGGAATCAGCAGACCTTCTGGATGGCTGACACCAAGGACGGCGGCAAGGTGTTCGAGGCTTACTGGGCAAACCTTCCCGAAGGCGTGACAGAGTTCAAGGCAGGCATGAAGGTGAAAATCACAGGACAGTTGATGAAGTATGTAAATAGTGCGGGCAACGTGACTTGCGAGATAAAGAATGCCGATGTTGTTATTCTCGAAAATGGTGGCGGCGATGTTCCTCCTATAGTAGGTATGGATATAACCTGCGCACAGGCTGTTGAGCTGACCAATGCCTTGCCCGATGGCACTATGTCTGAAGAGACTTATTCCGTTACGGGCTACATTACAGAGCTCCTCGGCAGTGTCAGCAGGAACCAGCAGTCCTTCTGGATGGCTGACACCAAAGACGGTGGCAAGGTGTTTGAGGCTTATTGGGCAAACCTTCCCGAAGGTACTGCAGAGTTCAAGGTTGGCATGAAGGTGAAAATCACTGGACAGTTGATGAAGTATGTCAAGAACGAAGTGGTAACGGCAGAGATTAAGAACGCTGATGTTGTCATCCTTGAAGATGGTGGCGGCGAACAGGGTGGCATCCAGCATGTCTCGATTGCGGAGTTCTTGGCAAAGGCAGACGATAGCACTACCTATGAACTGACGGGAACGGTCAGGAAAATTACCAATACGACTTATGGCAACTTCTACCTTTTTGAAGGCAATGACAGCATCTACATCTATGGTTTGCTTGACAAGAACGGCGAGCCAAGGAAATTTGCAAGCCTCGGCATTGCTGAGGGAGATATTGTGACTCTAACCGGTACGTACTTCTTTTATAACGAAACTCCAGAGATTAAGGATGCTCAGTTCGTCAGCGTCGTAAAGAGCGGTGACAATCCTGACCCGAATCCTGGTGGTGATGTCCTCACAGACCTCGTCAATGGTGGCTTCGAGAGTTGGGAGAGTGATACAGATCCTACGGGTTGGAAGTCAGCAAGCACAGCCGGCAACGCTTTTTTACTTAAGAGCGACGAGGCTCGTAGTGGCAGCTTCTCCTGTACGGTAGTAGCTGGGGGGACTTATAACAGACGTCTTGCCACTCAGGAGATTGCACTTGAGGCAGGCTCCTATACTTTCTCCTTCTATGCAAAGTCCACCACGGCTGATGTCTGCCAGACACGCGGCGGTTATGTAACTGTGAATGCAGACGGCTCGGTAGGAATCTATAGATACGGCGATTACGTCAACATCAACAACTCTGAGTGGACACTTGTGACGTACGACTTCGAGCTGACAGAGAAGACTACGCTCTGCCTTATCGTCATGAATCCCAAGGACAGCAGCTATTCTGTTTCGCAGGACATCCTCGTTGATGATGCTGCACTGGTGAAGAAATAAACATCAAATCCCTTTCGGAAGAAGGAGGCTATAATACTCCAAATATATTTTAACCACGAATTGCACGAATTACACGAATTGTTCAACTGCCGATTGTCAGTTAATTATAAATTCGTGTAATTCGTGCAATTCGTGGTTAAAACATAAATTGGCAGAGCACCGCCTACATGTAGTAGTTGTGCTGTTTCTCCCAGCTTATGGTCGTGTCGGGGCCGTGGCCGGGCAGGACGATGGTGTCGTCGGGCAGACGGAACAGCTTATTATTGAGGCTGTCCAGTTCTGCCTCGAAGTTGCCGCCGGGCAGGTCGGTCCTTCCGATACTTCCCTGGAAGAGTGTGTCGCCGCAAAGCACCAACCCTTCATCGGGACAATAGAAAGAGGATGAGCCAGTCGTGTGGCCTGGGGTGTGGATGAGGCGGATGGCGGTCTCGCCGAGCTTGAGTATCTCGCCGTCATTCAGGAGTCGTTCTATGGGAGGCATCCCGCCACCGATGTTCAGCCCGAACTGCGCAGCCATGTTGGGCATCTGCCGGTAGGTCTCAGCTTCATCGACATGAAAGATGGGCTTCAGCTTGAAAGTCCGATAAATGAAGGGCAGACCGAAAGTGTGGTCGAAGTGTGCGTGTGTCTGCAGGGCATACTTGAGTTTCAGATTATGAGCAGCGATGCTGCCTTCCAGCAACTGCTCCTCTTGCCGGTTCCATGCGCCGCAATCCACGATGGCGGCTTCGAGTGTTGCCTCGTCCCAAAGCAGGTAGGTGTTCTCCTGAATGGGGTTGAAGGTGAAGGAAAGGTATTTCATAATGGTAAGTAAACCAGTTTCTTTGTTTCGAAGAAGGGTTCTTCGAAGTATTCGGTGAGTGATGTTATCTGTGCCGCTTTGCCGAAGGGCTTGGCCTCCTGCTCCAGCTCGCCGCCCTTGAGGCAGATGAGGCCGTTGGGCAGGCCGTTGAACTGTTCCTTGCAGATGGACTTGCGTATGATCTTCACGAGGTCTGGCAAGGGCATGACGGCTCTTGATACGACGAAGTGGAACTGCTGCTTCACTTCCTCGGCGCGGCACCACTGGGTCGTGACATTCTTCAGTTCCAATGCCTTGCAGACTTCTTCGCAGACACGAATCTTCTTGCCGATGGAATCGACGAGGTGGAACTTCGTTTCGGGGAACATGATGGCAAGGGGGATGCCAGGGAAACCGCCGCCTGTGCCGAGGTCCATGATGCTTGTGCCAGGCTTGAAGCGGATGAGTTCGGCTATGGCGAGGCTGTGCAGGACATGATGCTCGTAGAGGTGGTCGATGTCCTTGCGCGAGATGACGTTTATCTTGCTGTTCCAGTCACGGTAGAGTGCATCGAGTGCCGCGAACTGCTGCTTCTGCTGGTCAGTCAGGCTGAAGTATTTGTTGATGAGTTGCATTCTTTATGGGGGATTATGATGTAGATGAGTGCCACTACACCTAAAATGTAGGGATAGTAGAGGAATGGTATGATGTCGAGAGGAAGACCGCTTGCGATGAGCATCTGTGCGCCGTAGGGGATGATGCCTTGTGCCATGCAACTGAAGGTGTCGAGGATGCTGGCGGCACGCTTTGGCTCGATGCCGTACTTCTTTGCCATGTGTTTAGCTAAGGGAGCTACGCTCAGGATGGCAATGGTGTTGTTGGCCGTACAGAAGTCTGTCAGCACTACCATAGTCGCCATGCTCAGTTCAGCGCTGCGTCGTCCGCCTTTGCGTCGGCTGAACATCTGCATGAGCCAGTCTATGCCGCCTGCCTCGCGGATGACGTGCATGAGTCCTGCCGCCAGGAGCGTCACGATGATGAGTTCACTCATGCCCATGATGCCTTCGTTCATGGTCTTCAGCCAGCCGAGGGGCGACATCGTGCCGAGCCCTATGCCGATGGCTGCGGCCAAAGCCGTGGCAGAGGCCAGCACCAGCATGACGTTCATGCCGCAGAGGGCTGCAACGATAATATATATATAAGGTATAATGGCAGGGTAGGACACTTGTCCCGCCTGATAGGACTCTATACTGACGCTTGGCAGGCAGGTATAGAGAGCCAGACAAATGAGCGCCGCTGGCAAAGCAATCCAGATGTTGGCGCGGAACTTGTCCTTCATTTCGCAGCCGAGAGTTTGCGTTGCCATAATCGTCGTGTCGGAGATGAAGCTCAGGTTGTCGCCGAAGTAAGCTCCTCCCACTACGATGGCCACCATCATGGCTGTGTTGCTGCCTGTCTGAGCTGCCATGTTGCCTGCGATGGGAGCAAGGGCGGCAATGGTGCCGACGCTGGTGCCTGTGCTGAGCGAGATGAAGCAGGAAGCGATGAAGAGACTGCTCAGGACGAAGTTCGGCGGCACGGCAGTCAGGGCCAGATTGATCGTGGCATCGATGGCGCCCATCTCCTTCGCTGAGGCAGCAAAGGCACCGGCCAGAATGAATATCCACAGCATCTGCATGACGCCCGATGACGATGCCCCCTCAGCCAGCCGCCCGAAGCGCTCGCTGATGGACAAGCCGTGCATGATGAGCAGGCTGTACATGCAGGCGGCCAGGAAAGCTATCGTGATGGGAACGGCATAGAAGTCGTTAGCTGCGATGCTCAGCAGCAGGTAGAGCAGCAGGAAGACAATGAGCGGACTCAATGCCATAAGGCCCTTCCGAGTGGAAATGTTGTCTTTCATGCTGCGAAGTTACAACTTTTTCCTCTGTTTTCATCCTTTTCTGCATGAAAAAGCGCCTCTTCCTAAAAAAACTAAGGATTCGGGGTTGCCTTTTGTGAACTTTTTTGTACCTTTGCATGTGAAATGAGCAAAATAGGATAACAAGTAGTAAAGCAATGGCAAAGATAATCACAATAGGCGAGATCATGTTGCGTCTCTCTTCTCAAGGCAACAGCAGGTTCATCCAGTCAGATAGCTTCGACGTAAACTATGGTGGTGGCGAGGCAAACGTGGCCGTCAGCCTGCAGAACTATGGCAACGAGGCATTCTTTGTCAGCAAGGTACCTGAGCATGAGATTGGTCAGGCTGCTGTCAACAGTTTGCGCCGGTTCGGTGTTCATACACGATATGTGTCTCGCGGTGGTGAACGTCTGGGCGTCTATTATCTGGAGACGGGTTGCAGCCTGCGCCCCAGCAAGGTCATCTACGACCGTTCACACAGCAGCATCAGCGAAGCTTCGCCGTGCGACTTCGACTTCGAAACGATATTTGCCGGTGCCGACTGGTTTCATTGGAGCGGCATTACGCCAGCCCTGAGCGACAACGCTGCCGAGTGCATCCGTCGGGCTTGCATCGAGGCGAAGAAGGCAGGCGTCATCATCAGTTGTGACCTCAATTTCCGCAAGAAGTTATGGAGTTCTGAGAAGGCACAGAGCGTCATGCGTCCCTTGATGCAGTACGTGGATGTCTGCATCGGCAATGAGGAAGATGCAGAGATGTGCCTGGGCTACCACCCCGATGCCGACGTCGATGGCGGCAAGACGGATGCCGAAGGATACAAGCCTGTCTTCCAAAAGCTGATGCAGGATTACGGCTTCAAGTACGTCGTGAGCACCTTGCGCGAGAGCTACAGCGCGTCCGTCAATGGCTGGAAGGGCATGATATACGACGGCAACGAGTTCTATACGAGCCGCCGGTACGAGATAAAGCCCATCGTGGACCGTGTGGGCGGAGGCGACAGCTTCAGCGCCGGCATCATCCACGGCTTGGCAAACGGTAAGCCGATGCAGTGGGCGTTGGAGTTCGCCGTTGCCGCAAGTGCCCTGAAGCACACCATTCCGGGCGACGTCAACCTTGTCTCTGCCAGCGAGGTGGAGTGCCTGATGAACGGCAACGGCAACGGGAGAGTGGAGAGATAAAAGAAGGAATTCAAAATTTATAAATTCAAAATTCAAAAAGCCTCCCCTTTGGGGGAGGTTTGGAGAGGGGCTTTATGACTAATTTCGACAAGATACAAGTTCTGCAGAAGCTGCAGGCGACGGGCATGGTGCCTGTCTTCTATCACAAAGATGCTGAGGTGGCAAAGCACGTCATCAAGGCTTGCTACGACGGTGGTGTACGGGCTTTCGAGTTCACGAACCGTGGTGACTTTGCCCACGAGGTGTTTGCCGAGTGCGTGAAGTTCGCGGCTAAGGAGTGCCCCGAGCTGGCGATGGGCGTCGGCTCTGTGGTCGATGCGCCTACGGCTGCCCTGTTCATTCAGATGGGAGCCTGCTTTGTGGTGGGCCCGTTGCTCAATCCCGAGATAGCTCGCGTCTGCAACCGTCGGCTCGTTCCCTACGTTCCCGGCTGTGGTTCGGTGACCGAGATAGGCACGGCCCAAGAGCTGGGCTGCGACGTGACGAAGGTCTTTCCGGGCGACGTCTATGGCCACGCTTTCGTGAAAGGCATGATGGCTCCCATGCCGTGGAGCAAGATTATGGTCACCGGTGGCGTTTCGCCCGACGAAGAGAACCTGTCGGCTTGGTTCCGGGCGGGTGCCTTCTGCGTCGGCATGGGCAGCAAGCTCTTCCCGAAGGACAGGATAGAAGCGGCAGACTGGCAGTATATCACCGACCAATGTCGCCGCTCGCTCGACTATATAGCCTTAGGAAAAGGTGAAAAAGTGAAAAGGTAGAAAGGTGGGAAAAACATTCGTGTCGTTCTTTGTAAAAAGGCTGCGACGCGTTGTTTCGCCCACGAATCGCTCGAATATAACGAAGGTGAAAAGGTTTCGTTCTGGCGGATTTGTAATCCGACAGCCTTGGATATAAGCTTTCGTAATGCGATATGATGCGAATTGCGGGACTGTTTTCCCGCCGTTGTCGCACGTTTAGTTTGAAAGGTAAACCAGAAGGGTAGTTTGATTGTTCATGTACTTGCAATTGCATATACATGAACATGCAATTGCAAGTACATGAACAATCAAACTAATAGACGTGTTGCGTTTGGCAGCGAGGCACGTCTGTCGGGATATACAAAAGGCCAGGGTTGAGTGCCCTGGCCTTTTGCTTTTCCATGAGATGCCGTTACTTATAGCATTCGAACATCTTCTCGACGTAGCTCTTGGAGAGTTTCGGACTGATGAGGCTTGCAATCCAGCAGACGGGGAAGCCGCCGAGCATGGCGAGGGCACCGCAGTTAATCGGGTTGATGGGGTTGCCCATGAGCATGTTGATGACGGTCAAGCCAACGCCCCAGATGAAGCAAGCCCAGACAGCAGCCTTCGTGACGCCTTTCCAATAGAGTCCCAACATGAAGGGAGCAAGGAAGGCTCCTGCGAGTGCACCCCACGAGATGCCCATCAGCTGGGCGATGAAGGTGGGCGGATTGAGCGCTATCATTAGGCTGATGACGATGAAGAAGACGATGAGGACACGCATCACGACGACCT
>OMSJ01000008.1 GCA_900313705.1 uncultured Prevotellaceae bacterium | reverse complement strand
GACGCGCTCGGCAAGCCTGTCGCTGATGCGGGCGGGCGTTATCTCGTCGCTTTCGTTGTTGTACTTGGCTGCATAGTCGAAGAATTCGTTCTTCGAGACCACTTCCGTGATGGGGAAGACGACGCTCTTCTTCCTTGTCTTGTAGCAACCGCAAGTCAGTTCGGTGCCGCCCATGAAGGCTTCCACCATGACGTCCTCGCCTTCCTTCAGGGCGAGATTGATGGCCGGACGAAGCTGCTCGATGGTCTTCACCTTGGTCGTGCCGAAAGAAGAACCGCCGCGCGACGGCTTCACGAAGCAAGGCAGACCGATGCGCGAGATGATGTCCTCATCGCTCACCTCCTTGTCGTGGCCTATCTTGACGAGCAGGCTGTCTGCCACCGACACACCGAATGCCCGCATGTAGTTGTTGAGGACAAACTTGTCGTAGGTCATTGCCTCGACGAGCACGCCGCAGGTCGAGTAGGGCATCCCGATGAGGTCGAAGTAGCCTTGCAGCACGCCGTTCTCGCCCGGCGCACCGTGGATGGTGATGTAGGCGAAGTCGGGACGGACCGTCCCCGCTTCTGCCTCGAAGCTGAAGTCGTCCTTGTTGACCTTCGACCTGCTTCCGTCGGGAAGCAAAGCCTCCCACTTGCCGGCATGAATCTCTACCTTATATATTATATAATGTATAGGGTCGATAAACGAGGCGATGCCCTCCGCACTTCTCATGCTCACGTCGTGCTCAGCGCTGTCGCCTCCACAAACTATTGCTATTGTTTTCTTCATATCGTTAAACAATCTATTAGTCTTTTCTTTTTCAACCACTAATTGCTCGAATTGCACGAATTATACCTTGCCATCAAGGGCGTAGCCAATTCGTGTAATTCGTGCAATTCGTTGTTATAAATAATGTTCTTTGTGTATATCTTTAATCTCTAATCCTTAATCTCTGTTCTTGCTGTATGTCCGCCACTTGTTCAGCAGGGCTTCGAAGTCTTCGGGCAGTTCGCTGGAGAAGAACGCAGTTGTGGATGAACGCCTTGTAGGAAGCCGTCTGCTCTCCCCTGAGGATTTGGCAGCCGCCGTAGCGCTCGTCGGCAAAGAGCGGATGCCCGATGTGCCGCATGTGAGCACGAATCTGATGCGTACGGCCTGTCTCGAGGTGACACTCCACGAGCGTCACTGGTCCGAAACGCTCGAGCACTCGGTAATGCGTGATGGCAGGCTTCCCTATCTCGCCGTCCATCGGATAGACGTCCATCTGGAGACGGTCCTTTGCGTGCCGTCCGATGTTGCCCGTGATGGTGCCTTCGTCGTCGGCAAAGGGTCCCCACACCAGGGCATTGTACTCGCGTCGAGTCGTGTGGTAGAAGAACTGCTTGCAGAGGCTTGTCTTAGCGTCGGCAGTCTTGGCTATGACGAGCAAGCCGCTGGTGTCCTTGTCGATACGATGCACGAGGCCGACGGTCGGGTCGTTGGGGTCGAAGCCCTTGTCGTCGCGAAGATGCCAGGCAAGTGCGTTGACGAGTGTGCCGCTGTAGTTGCCGCAGCCGGGATGCACCACGAGGCCCGCTGGCTTGTTGATGACGAGCAAGGCATCGTCTTCGTAGATGACGTCGAGCGGCAAGTCCTCCGGGATGATTTCCCAGTCGCGCTTTGGGTGGTCGAGGACAAGCGTGATGATGTCGCCTGCCTTGACCTTGTAGCTGCTCTTGATGGGTTTGTCGTTGGCATGGATGCTTCCAGCCTCGGCAGCCTTCTGTATGCGGTTGCGGCTTGTGCCGGGCATGTGGTCCATGAGGAACTTATCCACGCGGACAGAGCTCTGCCCCTTATCGACCTCAATGCGCCAATGCTCGAAGCCTTCCTCCGTCCTCTCCCCAAGGAGGGAGGCTTCTTCGTCTTGCTCGGGCGAGAACGGACCATCCAGAAGCTCGTCGTCAAGCTCATCATCAAGCAATATGTCTTCCACGTTCACTTGTCGTTTGGTTGTTTGGTTGTTTGGTTGTTTAGTTGTTTGGTCGTTTAGTCGTTTGGTTGTTTAGTCGTTTGGTCGTTTAGTCGTTTGGTTGTTTAGTCGTTTGGTTGTTTGGTCGTTTGTATGGGAGGATGCTTCCCTTTTTTACCTTTTCACCTTTTCACCTTTTTACCTTTTTACCTTTTTCCCTTTTCACCTTTTCCCTTTTTCCCTTTTCACCTTTTCCCTTTTCACCTTTTCTTACAGCTCTTCTTCGTAGCCGTCTTCTGCTTCGGTTTCACTGCCCCAGGTGTCATCGATTTCTTCCTCCTCGCCTTCGTCGGATTCCATGTCGCTGTTGCCGACCACCAGCACTACGGGTGCATCGCAGGGCACTCGCTCTCCGGTATAGACCTCGCGACCATTCACCTTGAGCGCAATCACCCAGTCAGGGTCGCCCGGGACGAACTCCATCGGGCCTATCTTGAAGCCCAGGGCCCGCAGTCGGGCTTCCGCTTCGCGGCGCGAGCAGTTGCCGGCGATGTCGGGAATCGTATTGGTCGGCGTCTGCTTCTGGTTGACGGTAAGGTAAATCTCGCGCCCCGACTTGACGCGACTGCCAAAGGCGGGCGACTGCTCCAGCACGATGCCGGCAGGCTGCCCACGGACGTAGGCAGAGTCTACGACAAATGCCACCAGCTCGAGTTTCTCGAGGGCGTATTCGGCATCGCCAAGCGTCATACCCTTCACGTCGGGCACTTCGACGCCTTCACCATGCATGGTGTAACTGGTCATCCATATCCATAGGCCAATGCACAGGGCAATGCCGACGAGCACCATTGCTATCAGGTTCCAATAGACCACGGGACCGAAAAGCTTCTTGCGAATTCCTTCCATTTTCAATTCTTATTCTTTTTCTCTGCAAAGATACACATAAAAATAGAAAAAGAAGTAAAGTTTCCCTTACTTCTTTTCCTATTTGCTTAAGTTTAGTGTTTACTTACC
Source organism: uncultured Prevotellaceae bacterium (assembly GCA_900313705.1). Lineage (GTDB taxonomy): Bacteria > Bacteroidota > Bacteroidia > Bacteroidales > Bacteroidaceae > Physcousia. Next base: position 30,380 of record OMSJ01000008.1, on the reverse strand, counting down.
GTGTCTTTCGTCTGAAACGGTGAGCTTCTTGCGGCCTTTAGCGCGGCGTGAAGCCAAAACGCGACGGCCATTTGCTGTTGTCATTCTCTGACGGAAACCGTGCTTGTTGTTGCGGCGACGGTTGTGGGGCTGAAATGTTCTTTTCATATCTTTTTAGTGCTTTATTATGATGTGCATATTAGGATTCGGGGTGCAAAATTAAGCCTTTTTTTTCATTTGCGCAAGTATTGAGCAACTTTTTTATTCCTTAATCTTTAATCTTTAATCTTTTTTTCATACCTTTGCACCACAAAAACAGTAATGTATAACAAAAGAAGCTAATTTTATGATTAACTCACAGGACATCAAGAAGGGCACCTGCATCCGTATGGACGGTAAGCTCTATTTCTGCATCGACTTCCTTCACCGCAAACCCGGTAAGGGCAACACCATTATGAACGTGACGCTGAAGGACGTTGTCAACGGCGGCGTGCTCGAAAAACGTTTCAACATCGGCGAGCGCCTCGAGGACGTACGCGTAGAGCGTCGCCCCTATCAGTATCTCTACAAGGACGGCGACGACCTCGTCTTCATGAACAACGAGACCTACGAACAGATTACCATTGCTCCCGACCAGGTGAACGGCGTGAAGTTCCTCAAGGAGAGCGAGAACGTGGAAGTTGTCGTTGATGCCAGCACTGAGACGGTACTCTATGCCGACGTTCCCGTCAAGGTACATCTGCAGATTGTCTGGACAGAGCCCGGCCTGAAGGGTGACACAGCCACCAACACGCTGAAGCCTGCCCGCGTAGAGACCGGTGCTGAGATTCGCGTGCCCCTCTTCATCGAGGAAGGCGAGATTGTCGAGGTGGACAGCCGCGACGGCAGCTATCTGGGCCGCGTGAAGTAAATGATGGTATTGCCAGCCAGCAATAATACATTATATATAATTGTTGCTGTCCGGTAAAAGCACCGAAGATATGATAGACCACAGATGGGGGTGTCCTCCGTCTGTGGTCTATCGTTTCTTTGAGACCTTAGTTGGCCATGTCCTCTCATATACAATTGTGCACACATGCACATGTCGAAAGCCAAGCACGATGGACATCTGAAAACACCACGAGTGGCGTTTGCAAACCCTACACGTGGCGTTGGCAAACGATTCTCGGGAAGCCAATAAAAAAGAAAGAAATCAGAAGCCGCCCAGGGCGGAGTAAAGATTGATAAGAGCCTGAACGCCTTCGTAGTGGTTCTGCACCTCAGTGATTTGTGCTGTAAGTAAATCCTCCTGAGCCTTGAGTACCTCTACGTAGGTGTTCGTTCCGTTTTTCATCAACTCCGATGTGCCGATATAGGCTTCGTGCAGGGAGTTGACAATGGAGGAGAGGTAGGCAGCCTTCTGCTCTGTCTTGTGGCAGATGCGTAGTTGCTGATAGACCTCGTTTCCGGCATTAAGCAGCGTCTGCACAAATTGCAGTCGGGCTTTTTCCTGGTCCAGCTTTGCATTCTTGTATTGTGCCCGCAGCTTGCCTTGTGTGAAGAGAGGCTGTGCGAGGGAGGCAACGGCCTGTGCCAGGAAGCTGGCAGGGTTTACCGCGCCTTCTCCATTGCTCCATCCGAGCGTGGCGCTCAGCGTAATGTTGGGGAAGAAAGCCTGGTGTGCCTGCTGGCGCTTGTAATAGGCTATCTCCATGTTGCGCTCTGCCTGACGCACATCGGGACGCGCAGAAAGCAGTCGCAAGGGGAGTCCGACGTGCAACTGGTCGGGCAGGACAAATGCTCCGTATTTAGAGCGGGCAATGGAATGTGGCGTTTCGGAGAGTAAAAGGCATAGGGCGCTCTCCGTGATGTTGATGGTTTCCAGTGTCTCCACGATGCCCGACTTGACGCTGGCCAGCGAAGCTTCCATCTGATATACGGCTGGACTCATGTAGAGACCTGCCTCGAAGAGGACGCGCATGGCCTCCAGCGATTCTTCCCAAACGACTTGCGTCTCCTGCAGTATCTGCAGTTCGCGGTCGAGCATTATAAGCTGATAGTACGTATTGGCAACGTTTGCTGCCAGAGATGACTGCACAGCCTGCCGATAGTCGTCCAGTTGCTGGCGGTTGGCTTTTGCCAGCCGCTTTTTGCTTGTCACTTGTCCGAAGATGCCTGCCTGCCAGGTGACAATCAGCGGAGCACTGTACGAGCGTGTAGTCTCGTGGTTGAAGCGTCTCAGCGTTCCCGATGGCTCAAACGACAGGACAGGGAGGTAACCCAACTGCGCCGAGGCAAGGTCGTTCTGCGCCTGTTGAACAGTCAGGAGCGCTTGCTGCACGTCGGTGTTGTTCTTCATGGCCTTCTCGATGAGTTCCTGCAGCAAAGGGTCGGAGAACAATTGTCGCCATCCCAAGGCTCCCAAGCTAATGGTATCATCGGGCTGTACGACGTTGCCCATGATGTCAGAGGGCACCGTGTTGTTTGCTTCGTATTTCTGGTAGAGTGAGCAGCCGGAAAGCAGCATCGCACTTACCAACATGCAGCATATCTTTTCTTTATTCGTCATCTTTCTCTGGAGTTAATTTATCGTGCAGCTTCTGGAATACCATGTAGAACGCGGGCGTGACAAAGAGCAGGGCTATGGTGCCAATCGTCATGCCTCCGATCACGGCAAGTGCCAGCGAGCGGTTGCCCACGGCTCCCGCGCCACTGCCGACAGCCAGGGGCAGCATTCCCAGAATCATGGTCAGCACCGTCATCAAGATGGGGCGCAAGCGGTCCTGGCAGGCTCCGATGGCAGCCTCGCGGATGTCCATGCCTTCGCGACGTTTCTGGACGGCAAACTCTGTGATAAGGATGGCTGTCTTGGCCACCAGTCCTATCATCATGATGATACCCGTCTGCACATAGACGTTGGCACCTACACCCATTGATTCCATGGGAATGATGGCGAGGTAGGCGCCGGCCAGCGCAAAGGGAATGGAAAGCATGATGGCAAGCGGGATGAACAGCGAGTCGTAGAGGCAGGCCATGATGAGGTAGATGAGTAGCATACAGATGGCATAGATGAGCAGCGTCTCATTGGAGCTGGCATTGTCGGCCTCCTCGCGAGCCATACCAGAATACTCGTAGCCGAAGGTTTCGGGGAACACCTCGTGCATCACTTCGTCAACGGCTTTGCGCACATCGTCGCTGGTGTAGCCCGGTGCGGGAAGGGTGCTGACGGGATAGGAGGGGAAGAGGTTGAAGTGAAGGTCCATGGCCGAACCCGTGTCGAGTCTCATCGAGACAAACTGCGTCACAGGCACCATGTGGTCGCCAACTGGCACGAAGATGTTGTTGAGCATTGCCTCAGACATACGATACTCCTTGCCTGCCTGTACCATCACGCGATATACATTATTATATTGTACGTATGAGCCGATATAGTCTCCTGCCAGGAAAGTGCCGATGGTATGCAGCACCGTCTTTGGCGATATGCCCATGCGCTTGCAGGCTATCTCATCGACGTCGAGCCTGTACTTGGGGTAGTCTGTGGAGTAGGTTGAGGAGGCGAACTCTGTCTCTGGCCGCTCTCCCAGCTTCTTCACGAACTGCTCGCCCATGGCCACGAATTCCTTCTTGTCTGCGCTTCGCGAAAGGTCTTGCAGGCTAAAGCTGATGTCCGAACCGTTGCCGTAGCCAGGAATCTGTGGCATCTGGAATGCCGTGACTTCTGCCTGTGGCAAGTTTATGGTGGCCCAGTCGTTGATGTCCTTCTGTATGTCGGCAATGCTGAAGAAGGCACGTTCATTCCAATTCTTGAGGCGAACCATTAGGGTGGCATAGTTCGTGCTGGTGACGTCCTCCATCATGGAATAGCCTGTCAGCGCTCCTACCGTTTCCACTTCGTCGAGCGACTTGATATACTCCTCAAGCTCTACCGTCGTGGCTTCCGTCTCGTCAAGATATGTACCTGGAGCCAGCATGATGTTGACAAGCAGGAAGCCTTGGTCTTCCTGTGGCACAAGCTCGCTCTTCGACCGCATAATCAGCAGAGCTGTCAGGACACAGAAGACTCCGAGCAGAATCCATGCGAGGGCAGAGCGTCGGATGAACTGTGTGATGGCTTTCATGTACGTGCCCAGCAATGCATTGAAGGACTTCGTGTAGGCTATCCATGTGTAGCGGCTGATGCCTTTCCTTTGCTCCGACCCATTACTGGGTTTCATCAGGAGTACGCAGAGCGCAGGGCAGAGCGTCAAGGCCAGGACCGTCGATAGTCCGACAGAGGAAGCCATCGTGATGCCGAACTGTTTGAAGAACGTGCCGGTCGTGCCTGACATGAATGTGACGGGAATGAACACCGCCATGAAGACAAGCGTGGTGGATATGCAGGCAACCGTCACTTCGCTGAGTGCTTCGCTGACAGCGCGGCGGATGCTTGTGGCGCCCTGCTCCAGTTTCGTCATCACGGCTTCCACCACTACGATGGCATTATCGACCACCGTGCCGATGGCCAGCACCAATGCGAACAGCGTCAGCAGGTTCAGCGAGAAGCCTGCCAGCTTGACGAAGACGAAGGTGCCTATCAGGGATACGATGATAGTGATGGATGGGATGAGGGTGGCTTTGATGTCCTGCAAGAAGAAGAACACAACGAGTACGACAAGGACGATGGCGACGATGAGGGTCTCCACCACGTTGTACATCGAAGCATAGAGGAAGTCGTCGCTGGTCTCGAGCAGTTTGAACTCCAGGCCTGCAGGCAGTCGCTTCTCCACTTCGGCAAGCACTTTGTTGATTTCGGCGTTCACCTTTGTGGCATTGGCACCGGGAGCCTGCTTCACGTAGAACATCACGCCGGGCTTGCCGCTGATGTTCGTGCGGAAGTCATAGGCTCTGGCTCCCAGCTCCACGTCTGCCAGGTCGCGCAGCCAGAGCACTTCGCCCTTCTCCGAGGCTCGGATGATGATGTTCTCGAATTCTCTCATGTCGTCGAGCAGTCCGTTGAACTCGATGTCTATCTTGTCCGTAGCGCTCTCTATGCGTCCGATGGGCACAACGAGGTTCTGCTCGTTGATGGCATCGACAATCTCCTCTGGCGTCACGCCGTAGAGACCCATCAAGTCGGGCTTCAGCCAGATGCGCACACCGTACTGCTCGCCCATGACCATCGTGCGTCCCACACCGGCTATGCGGCTTATGGCGGGCATCACGTTGATGTCAAGGTAATTGGATATGAACGACTGGTCGAACTGTCCGTCCGTGCTCTCCAGACTCATAATCATCAGGGTGGCATTGACGTTCTTCTGTACGGTGACGCCGTTTCTGATGACGTCTTCCGGCAGTACGCCTGATGCCTGGCTCACGCGGTTCTGCACGTTGACCGTTGCTTGGTCAGCATCTGTGCCTTGCTTGAAGTAGATGTCTATCTCGCCTTCTCCGTTGGAAGTGGCCGTGGCGTCCATGTAGAGCATGTCCTCCACACCGTTCACGACCTCTTCAAGCGGCATGACAACCGATTCCATAACGGCATGGGCGTCTGCACCGCTGTATGTTGCCTGAATGGTAACCATTGGCGGAGCAATGTCGGGATACTGCTCGACGGGCAATGTCTCCAGGCTCACCCAACCGATGACTATCGTCAGGACGGCAATGGCAAATGCCGCTACCCAATGCTTTACAAAGAAATGTGTCTTCATCAATAAAGATTAAGGATTAAAGATTAAAGATTAAAGCTGATACCATTAAAGAATAAAGATTAAAGCTGATACCATTAAAGATTAGAGATTAAGGATAAAGGATAAAAGTTTTTTGGAGGTGCTGCAGCCATCGCTGTCAGCCTTAATCCGTAATCTTTAATCTTTAATCTTCATTTCACCTTACTTTCACTCCGTTAGACAAGTTCTGCACGCCGTTGATGACCACTTCGTCGCCGCTCTTCAGGCCGCTCTTTACGTAGTAGTTCATGCCGCTGTTCGATGGGATTGCCTCGCAGATGACGCCCTCCACCGTTCCGTCCTCCTTCACGCGGTAGAAGAGCAGTTGGTTCTGAAGGTGTACGGCTGCCGTCTTGGGTATGCGGAACACGTTGTCCATCTTGGTGGGGAAGACCAGTGTGGCAGACAGTCCTGAGCGCAACTCGTCGTCGGGGTTGGGGAAGGTCACCTTGCAGATGACGGTTCCTGTCTTACGGTCAACGATGCCGCCTATCTCCGTCACCACACCTTCATGTTTGTACATCTGGCCGTTCTTCAGCTGTAGCTGGAGGTGGGGCATCTTTGCGCTTGCCGTCTTGCCGTCTATGTCCGTCAGACCTTCCGACGTGGGCTTGAGGTCGTATCGGTCAAGCATATCCAGCAATTGGCTTTCGGTATAGGAGAACCATGCCTCTACCTCGCTGTTGTCGCTGACCTTGCAGAGGAGTTCCGCAGGGTCGGCCAGCTCGCCCATCTTGAAGCCGTTCTCCTTGATGATGCCGGTGATTGGCGACTTCACGGTACAGTAGCCCAGGTTTGTCTGTGCCATTGCCAGTTGCGCCTCAGCCTGTTGGACCGCTGCCTGAGCCACATGATAAGCGTTCATGCTTGTCGAGAGGACGTAGTCGCTGATAATTCTCTTTTCCGCCAGCTTTTGGTTCGACTCATACTGCAGTTTCGTTGTCTCCATCTGCGCCTTTGCAGCCGCCAGGTTTGCCTGCGCGTTCTGCACTTGCAGCTTGTGTCCCGTCTGGTCGATGACAAAGAGCGTCTGCCCCTTCGTCACCTTGATGCCGTCCTTGAAGTTCACCTCACGGATGATACCCGACACTTGCGGATAGACTTCCACTTCGGTTACGCCATGAAGCGAGGCAGGAATGTAAATGTTGTACACGCGCGACTCCGGCTTCATTACCCGGATTTCGTACTTGATGGTGTTCTCTCTCTTCTTGTGCGAACTCTTGCTGCAAGCCGTTATCGTGGTTGCCAATGTCAGGACCGTCAAAGCACGTGCCCAACTGCTTATGCTGTTCTTCATTTTCTTGTTGTTAAAGTGCGGCGTGGAGTCGGTTACTTGTGCAGCTTCTTCTTCCCGTTCTGGATGAAGATGCCCTTCCTTGCCTTGCTTACGCGCTCGCCGGCAAGCGTGTAGATGGCATCCGATGCGTCCATCCCTCTCAGGTCTCCGTCGATGCCCGTAGCGTCGTCCGTCACGAGGATGTTGCCTGTCACTCCGACGCTGTAGTAAGCCTTGGCTTCTGCGTTGACCAGCAGCGACTCGCCGACGGTCTCGAGCTTGCTTTCCCCGATAGGAGCAGCCTCAGCAGCTTGTACGCGGAAGCTCAGGACGGGACCTTCTTCGCCGCTGAACAGACGGCCTTCGATGTCGCTGACAAGAAGCTTGAGGTTGCCGCTCTCGAGGACATTGGTCAGGACTTCGTGGCCTTCGGTACGGTTGCGATAGAGCGTCACGATGGGGTTGCCCTTTCCGTCGAGTGCGACGGACAGACCTTCCGGCAACTGAATCTCAGCCTCCAGGCAAGTCAAGCTCTTCTCGGCATTCCTCATGCAAAGCTCGATGTTCGTTGTCTCACCGGGCAGCACAGCAGCATCGGTGAAGTAGAAAGTGTTGGCATCTTCAGCCTGAGCTGTACTGCAAGTCAGGGCAGCAAGCAGGAGAAGACGGCTCTTTATCATTCGGGTTCTCATCTTTATAGGGTTTCTGTGTGTTCCGTGCTTTGTATTCGGGTGCAAAATTACGAACTTTTCCCGAAAGTACAAAGCTTTCCCAGAGAAAACAGAAGCTGTGGCAACACTTTAGTGTTGTAGCCCCAAGATAACCTTGACTTAACTCCTGTAGTTAACACCGCTCGAATTTAAGTGCGAAGCTCTGTGTGGTTTTGCCAGTACTTCCACGGGAAAACTCCAGTACCACCGTGGTAGTACTGGAGTTTTCCCGTGGTGGTACTGGAGTTTTTCCTTGGTGATAATGTCTATATTCATCGCCTTTTATGGTCTTAAGCTTGCTTTAGCATAACAATACACATAAAAGCATTACAAGAGCATGTGTTAAAATAGTATCAAGCCTTTGCGTCAGACGAGCAAAGGCTGCTTACTCCTGTATAAATGCCTGCATGGACTACTGACACAAGGTCCATTTACTTTTGCCAACCATCAAAAAGGCCTACGCTCAACGAGGCATAGGTCTTGGGGTAAATAGGTGTAGCTATTGGGACAAATAGGTGTAGGTATTTGCCCAACGAGGTATAGGTCTTTGCCCAACGCAGCGTATGGTGTTTTGGGGCGGCTGCTGTCAGGCTGTCTCGGAAAGTTAAATGGGGGAGCTTTATTTCCTCCGGGAATACTTCACAACAGTGCGGATGACGATATAGTTCGTCACGGCGCTGATGGCTGCCATGGGGATGTAGGCAATGGAATCGCGTAGGCCAAGCAACTCGACAAACAAAAGCATGAGGCCCATGCGCACGACAAAGAGGTTGAACATGTGCGCTCCGACGATGCCTACGAGGTTGAGCACCGATGATTCGGTGCGGAAGGTCCAATAGACGGTCAGGAGGTAGTTGACACAAAGGGAGATGAGGTAGCCGGAGATGAGGGCTACTTGATATGGGGCGAAGAGACGCACCACGTAGAATATCGCTGCGTCTATCATGGCGCAGATACCCCCGACGATGCAGAAACGGATGAACTGCTGCATCTCTTTCCGGCCGAGGAGTTCCTTTATCTTTTTTATCATCCCCAATCTCCTATCCTTAATCCCTAATCGCTATGGATTTCTTCTAAACTTTGTGAATCTCAGTCTGAGCACGCCGAAGAGTGCTTCGCTGAAGATGCCGCCCGACATCTTGCTTGTGCCCTGTTCGCGGTTGACGAAGACCACGGGAACTTCCTTTATCTTGAAGCCGAGGCGCAGGGCTGTGTACTTCATCTCTATCTGGAAGGCATAGCCCTTGAAGCGGATGTCGTCCAGTCTGATGGTCTCCAGCACTTTGCGCGACCAGCATACGAAGCCTGCTGTCGTGTCGCGGAGCGAGATGCCCAGCACGGTGCGGACGTAGGCCGATGCGTAGTACGACATGAGGACGCGGCCAATAGGCCAGTTCACGACGTTGACGCCGGTGATGTATCGGCTGCCTACCGAGACGTCGTAGCCCTCGTCGTGGCAGGCGGCATAGAGTCGCGGCAGGTCAGAAGGTGCGTGGCTGAAGTCGGCATCCATCTCGATGACATAGTCGTAGCCGTTTTCCAGGGCCCACTTGAAGCCGCAGATGTAGGCAGTGCCGAGTCCCAGCTTGCCTGACCGCTCTACGATGTGGACACGTCCCGACAGTTCTCCCTGCATGAGTCGCTTCACGATGTCGGCTGTTCCGTCGGGGCTGCCATCGTCGATGACGAGGATGTCGAAGGGCTTCTCCAGAGAGGTGACGGCACGAATGATGGCTTCGATGTTCTCCTTCTCGTTGTATGTTGGGATGATGACGATGGTGTCGCTTTTCATAATTCAAAATTGATTAATTCAAAATTCATAATTGGACGCGCTGGGCTTCAAGGGACTGGCCCATGAAGACGGTTGCCTTCGACTGGAATGTCTCTGCCTGTTCCGTAGTCAGGAAGCGTGCGGAGCCTCCCATCGTGATGCGCTCATCCATTTCCGGGTGGCGGCAGAGGTAGTCCTTCAGGCTCTCTGCTACGTAGCTGCCTTGTTCGATGATGTGTACGTCCGCCGGCATGTACTGGCGTATCTTGCCAAGCAGCAGGGGATAGTGTGTGCAGCCGAGGATGACGCTGTCGATGAGCGGGTCACGGCTGAGCAGGCTCTCTATGCGCTTGCTGACGAAGTAGTCCGCTCCTGGACTGTCGTATTCGTCGTTCTCTACCAGCGGCACCCACATGGGGCAGGCTTCTCCTGTCACCTGAATGTCGGGGCAGAGCTTGGCAATCTCCAGCTCGTAGGTATGGCTGCGTATGGTGCCTGGCGTGGCCATGATGCCCACATGACGCGTTCGGGATATGTTGCCGACGACCTCGACGGTGGGACGTATCACGCCCAGCACGCGTCGCTGCGGGTCGAGAAGGGGCAGGTCCCTCTGCTGGATGCTACGCAGCGCCTTGGCCGATGCGGTGTTGCAGGCCAGGATGACGAGGTGGCAGCCTTGCTCGAACAGATACCGCACAGCCTGGAGCGTGAACTCATAGACGAGGTCGAAGGAGCGTGTGCCGTAGGGAGTGCGGGCGTTGTCGCCAAGGTAGAGGTAATCGTACTGCGGCATCAGCCTGCGTATCTGGCGCAGGATAGTCAGTCCGCCATAGCCAGAGTCGAAGACACCGATGGGACCCCTCTCCCTTGAACATTGAAGCTTTAGCTCGACGAAGTCAGCATTAATCATAGACAGACCCTCTTGACCTCCCTTGCAGGAGCTTTGGTTGTAGGTAACGGCTATCAACCTGCCATGGATGCTTTTGGCAACCGGTCATACTATTTATGACTTGAGCAGCTTCCAGCTATCAGTTTCCGTCAGTTTTCTCTGTTCCTTCCTGTGGTGTAGCAGTCACCAGTCCAAGCTTCTGACGGACCAGCTCTGTCACATCAACGCCTACGACAGGGTTGATGAAGGGGCAACTGCCCGTGTCGGTGTTGAGGATGTAGCCGTAGCCTTGCTCTACACCTACCTCGAGCAAAGCGTTGTTCAGGCGTTTCTTGGCTTCCTGCATCAAGTCCTCTTCGGCTTGGGCAAGCAGTTCCTGTGACTTCAGGCGGAAGTTCACGCCGTTGTCCATCAGGGACTGCAACTCAGCCTGCCGCTTCTGCATGATGGCCTGCGGGAAGTCCTTCTGTCCTTGCAGGAAGTCAACGAACTTGCGCTGGAACTCTTCTTCGCCCTTCTGTGCCTCAGCTTCGTATTTGGCCTTCAGGGTAGCCAGGTCCTGAGTTGCCTTAGCATACTCCGGCATCTCCTTGAGTATCTGGTCGTAGCTTACGTACCCAAACTGTGTCTGTGCCTGTGCTGCGAAGCACGTCAGCAGGAGAAGGAGAATGAATGACAAGCGTCTCATTTGCGGATATTAGGTTAATGGTTAATGTATGTGGTTTGTTGGCTTACTGGATGCCGAGTTCTTTCTTGACCTGGTCGGTGACGTCGGTGCTCAGCGTCGTGTTGATGAAGGGGATGACGCCAGAGCTAGTATCAACGATATATACATATCCACCTGCTTCACCAATCTTCTTAACGACGGCCAGAATCTTCTCACTGATGGCACTCATCTTCTCTGACTGTGCTTTCTGGAGGGCAGTCTGGTTGTCTTGATAGGACTGCTGCAGACGGGTGTAGAGATCGTTCAGTTCCTGCTCGCGACGCTGGCGGACGTTCTCAAGCAGGTTGGCTTGCTCCTTCTGGTACTCTTCGCTCTTCTTCTGCAACTCGTCCTGCATCAGCTTCATGTCGTCCTCATACTGCTTCTGCATGGTCTGCATCTCTTCCATGGCAGTCGTGTATTCCTTCATGTTGGGAATGATGTCTGCGGTGTTGAAGTGTGCGAATTTCTGAGCGCAAAGGCTCAGGGGAGCCATCATCATGATGGCAATCAGAATCTTTTTCATAATGGTTATTGCTTTTTTGTTTGATTATTTCTTTTTCGTTATGACGTTATAACGTTATTACGTTATATCGACATTAATCTTTTTACTTTTTTACCTTTTCACCTTTTCCTCAGTTGTATCCCAACTTGGTGAGCACCTCGTTAGAGATGTCGATCTTCGGGCTTGCGAAGATGATGCCGGCATCGCTGGCACGGTCCAGAACGAGGCTGTAGCCTTTCAGGTCGCAGATGTCTTTGACGGCATTGTATATTTCCTCCTGAATGGGAGCCATCAGGCTTTCGCGCTTCTTGAAGAGCTCACCTTCGGGGCCGAAGTACTTCTTCTTCAGCTCGGCGGCCTCCTTTTCCTTTGCCACGATAGCCTCTTCGCGCTTGGTCTTCTGCTCCTCGCTCAGGAAGACAGCCTCCGACTGGTAGTTCTTGTAGAGTGTCTGTGCCTCGGTGGTCAGGACATCGACTTCCGCCTGCCACTTCTTGCTCACCTGGTTGAGCTGCTCGCTGGCACGCTCGTATGCAGGTATGTTTTTCAGTATGTATTCCATATCGACCAGGGCAAACTTTTGAGCCCAAGCTCCTGTGCTGCCTAACAGCATCAGCATTGCAATCAGAATCTTTTTCATAATCTTTTCTTGTTATCTGTGTTTCTTGTTGTCTAACTCTCTTAATATATAATAATGTATATAGCGTTGCAATTAGAACTCCTGTCCGAGGATGAAGTGGAAGTGACTGCCCGAATACGACTTGGAGCCAAAGACGCTGTCGAAGCCGTATGCCCAGTCGATGCCAAGCAGTCCGACCATAGGCAGGAAGATGCGGACACCGGCGCCGACGGAGCGTTTCATGTCCAGAGGATTGAATTTGCTGATGTCGCTCCAGGCATTGCCGCCTTCGGCAAAGACCAGACCGAAGATGTTGGTACTGTTGCTCAGCACGAATGGGTAACGCAGCTCGACGCTGAAGCGGTCGTAGGCATAGCCGGATTCTCCTCTTGGCGTGAGGGAGCCGTTGTCGTAGCCACGCATACCGATGGTCTCTGTGGCATAGTTTGTGCTGTAGCCGCTGGTGCCGTCGCCGCCAACATAGAAGGTTTCGAAGGGCGAACGTTTGTTCTTGTTGTAGTGTCCCAGGATGCCGAATTCCACGCGGGTCATCAGGACGAAGCATTTGTTGCCTCCGGTGAGGGCTGTGAAGGTGCGGCTCTTGAACTTCCACTTGTGATATTCTATCCAGCGATACTTCTCCTGCATCTCCTTGTTGTACGTCGGGCTATTGCTGTTGGTGGCAAGGTTGGCGTAGTCCTTGTCAATGAAGAGGCTGTAGGGAGGAGTAAGGGTAACGCTCATGACGAACTCAGAGCCCTTTCGTGGATAAATGGGGAAGTCGATGCTTTGACGGCTCAGTGTCAGTCCGAGGTTGATGTTGTTGCAGTTGCCGTTGGACATGAGGAAGTACTGCCAGTTCTTGAGCATGTAGCGTGTGTAGCTCAGGTCCACGTTGAGATGGAACCAGTCGTCGGGCCAGCGCAGACGTCTGCCCCAGCCGATGGAAGCGCCGAAGAGCATGATGTACTTGCTGGGGTCGTAGTAGTTCTCGTAGTAGTTGTAGCTACTGTTGCCGTAGCCGTAGAGGTAGCTGTTGTAGTAGTTGTTGTAGTAAGCTGAGTTGTAGTAGTTGTCGCTTACGTCGGTCTGCTTCGAGAAGAATGCGCTCAAGCTGAACGAATTGGGTCTCTTGCCACCGAACCATGGATTCACGTAGCTGATGCTGTATGCCTGATAGTAGCGTCCGTTTGTCTGACCGCTTATGCTGAACGTCTCGTTGTTTCCCATAGGCATTACGCCGCGCCTGAGTCCGTTCTTGCTGAAGAGGTTTGCCATGCAGAAGTTGGTGAACTTGAGTCCGATGCGTCCTATGACACCAGTCTGTCCGTAGCCAAGGGAGAACTCAATCTGGTCGTTGCTCTTGCTGGTGAGACCCCAGTTGATGTCCACGGTGCCGTTCACGCGGTCGGGTTCCACTTTGGGGTCGATGTTCTCGTCAAAGTGTCCGAGAGTAGCAATCTCACGGTATGAGCGCATGAGTGCCTCCTTCGAGAAGAGGTCGCCTGGCTTGTTGCGGAGTTCTCGGCGTATGACATTCTCATAGACGCGGTCGTTGCCGCTGATGCGTACATGGCTGATGTGTGCCTGCTGCCCTTCAAAGATGCGAATCTCCAGGTCAACGGAGTCTCCGACGATGTTCGTCTCGACGGGGTCAACGCGGGAGAAGACGTAGCCGTTGTTGTAGTAGAGGTTCCAGACGGCATCGTCATCGACCATCAACCGGTCGTTTAGGAGCTTTTGGTTATAGACGTCGCCTTTCTTCATGCGAAGCACCTGGTTCAGGCCCTCCGTGGGATAGAGGGTGTTGCCCACCCAGTCGATGTTGCGGACATAGTACTTCTGACCTTCCTCGACGCTGATATAGACGTTGACGTCTTCCTTCTCGCCGTAGGGCACCACGCTGTCTGCCACAATGATAGCGTCGCGGTAGCCCAGTTCGCCATACTTCGTGAGCAGGTTCTCTTTTGCTTCCTTGTACTTGTCCTCCACGAACTTCTTGCTTCTGAACCATCCGGAGAGGGAGTGCTTGTCGTGTATCTTCTTCAGTATGCCTGGCTTGATAAGGTTGCCCTTTATCTTTCCATTGCTCAGGTTGTTGTTGCCGGTGATGTAGATGCGATTGATTCTTACCTTGTCTTTCTTCTCTACGTTGACATCCACGATGACCTTGTCGGGGGCGCTGGCGTCGTCGTGCTGTACGATGTTTATCTCTGCGTTCTTGTAGCCTTTGTCCGAGAAATACCGTTGTGCCAGTATCTTGGCACGGTCAATCATGTTGGGTGTAAGCTGGTTGTCCTTTACCAGTCCCATCTTCTCCTTCAGGTCGTCGCGCTCGTTTTTCCTAACGCCGGAGTAGTTAATCTCAGAGATGCGTGGCCGCTGTGTGAGCTGTATGTGAAGATAGGCAGAGTCTCCAACGAGGCTGTCCACGCTGATGGATACGTTGCTGAAGAGTCCGTTACGCCAATAGCGTTTGACGGCTTTGGTTATCTCTTCGCTTGGAATCTCTATCTTCTGTCCCTTGCTCAGTCCGCTCAGCCCTATCAGCAGGTAGTCGTCGTAGTTGCTCACACCGTCGATGCTAATATCACCGATGTAGTATTGGCGTGGTGTTCTGCTGTAGTCGATTTCGGGTGCTATTTCACGCTGCACCACTTGCGAGAGCATGGTGGGGAGCAGTCCGAAGAGGCTTATTATAATAAGGTATATCCTTTTCACTTCGATGTTGAGTGTTCGGTGTTGATTATTCCGAGCTATAGTTCTATTGTTCGTTGGTCACTTGTTCTCCTGTTTTTCCGAAGCGTCTTTGCCTTTGCTGGTATGCGGCGATTGCTTTGTGGAGGTCTTCCTCATGGAAGTCAGGCCAGTAGGTGTCGCAGAAGTAGAACTCGCTGTATGCGCATTGCCAGAGGAGGTAGTTGCTGATGCGCAGTTCGCCGCCTGTGCGTATGAGCAGGTCGGGGTCAGTCATGAAGTTTGTCTCCAGGTGTTTGGTGACGTAGTCCTCGTTGATGTCCTCAGGCGTGATGTGTCCTGCCTGTGCTTCGCGAACAGCGTCTCGCATGGCTTTGGTGAGTTCCCATCGGCTGCTGTAGTTGAGTGCGGTGACGGCAGTCATGCGTTTGTTGTTCTTGGTGTTCTCCATGCACTCCAGTACGCGACGTCGGGCCGGTGTGGGGAGTTTCTCGATGTCGCCGATGTAGCGGAAGCGGACGTCGTTCTTCATAAATATCTCATCCTCGAGCTTGTCGGCGACGAGTTGCATGAGTGCTCCCACTTCAGCTTCCGGGCGGTTCCAGTTCTCGGTGGAGAATGTGTACATGGTCAGGAATTTGACGCCAAGTCTTGCGCATTCCGATGTGATGAGTGTCACGTTTTCCACTCCCTGAATGTGTCCGCTTGAGCGGGGCAGTCCTCTTTCTTGTGCCCATCGTCCGTTGCCGTCCATGATGATGGCGATGGATGCGGGGATATTGTTTCTGTCGAGTTGAATCTCGTCGGGCTTTGCTTCGAAGTTCATATTGTTTCCTATTCTTTAGTTCTTAATTGTTTGTCCCTGTTCCCTGCTGTCAGTTGTTGCACTTACGCCGTTTCGGGAACATGTCGTATGTGATGAAGAACATGGCGAAGCTGTATGTGTCCTTGTTCTTCAGGAATCCGCTTTTGATGCCATACGGGTCTTTGAGCTGTGTCCCTTCGGGTGTGGCGTCGAGCTTGTCGGTTGTGCTGAAGCGCATGGTCCACTCGAAGCCGATGTTGACGCGTGGCTTGAGTTTGTATTTCACTCCCAGTCCGACGGGGATGTTCATGCCTGCACATGCACTTGCTCCTCCTCCCATGCCGACGGTTATGCCTATGCCTGCCAGTATGTATGGCGTGATGGGGCTGTTGCCTTTGTAGCCTACTCCTGTGCCGAAGCCCCAGAAGTTCAGTTCGAATTGTGCGCCGAGGTCCAGTACGTTTCGCGAGAAGTGCACTTTCGTGGGCAGTCCTCCCTCTGGAGTCTTGCTGTATGCGTCGGTCGGCAGGAAGCCATCGGTGGTGCCGTGTATGTGTCCGAAGGCGAGGTTCGTCTTGAGCGCCATGCGAGCGTTGAAGATGCGTCGTGCCGTGAGTGCGCCCATTACGCTAAGGTTGGAGAACGGGACGCCGTTGCCATCTCCCAGGTAGAAGCAACCGCCTAGTCCGGCTCCCATGTCCATCTTGTACTCTACCTCTTCCTCTGCCTTTGCTGCGAAGCAGAGGAACAGACAGCAGAGGGCTATTGCTGAGCGAATCCAAGTCTGTTCAGTCTTCCTCGCCATACTTGTGCGTTTGTGATGATCCAGATGAAGTTGTTCTTATCGACGGTGCTTGTGATGCAGCCGTCGGTGCCTTCCAACTGAATGGGCAGGTGTATCTCGCTGTCTGTGCGCCATGTGATGCCGTAGTCCTGGCTGACGTATGCTGCATGGAGTGCTTTGTGTTTGCCGTCGGTCGATGCTCCGCCTAGGGCGATGCATTTGCCGTCGTAGGGTAGGAGGTTGAGGTATTGTAGCCTGGGGCACGGGACGATGTTGTCATCCGAGAGCGGGAAGTACATCCATTGGGCCTCTTCTTCCTTTTCGCTTTCGTTCCACATCTTGTTCCATACGATGGCGTTCTTGTATTCTTCCCCTTCTCCTTTGCTGTCTCTCTGCCCGACCATGACGATGCGTGTGTTGCCGTTTGCCTGTTGCATGGTGAGTGCCCGTATGCCATAGGTGGGTAGGAGTGTTGCCTGCGAGTCGAGCTCGTCTTCTTCCCATGTTGCTGCATCGGTGGAGCGGAGCAGCTTGCTCGTCGTGCCGTTCTCGTCTGTGGTGACGGAGATGGCGTAGAAGAACTGTTCAGTCTTCTCGATGAGTTTCAGTTCTGTCGTATAGGTTGTTCCTTCCTGTGTCCATGCCTTTGCGTCGGTGGAGGACAGGATGCTGCCGTCGCTGGTGCTGAGGTAGAGCTTGTCTGCCTGCTGGCGGAGTGTCTGCAGGTCTGCTGTGAGGGGCAGGTCGGTATCCTCTTCCTGCCATGTGCCCTCGGCATCTGTGCCGGAGCGCTCTGCAAGGATGACTTTCGTACCGTTGCTTGCGAGCACCGTTAGCTTGCCGTTCATCACGAAGGCTTTCATGTCGTTCATACCGGAGAGTTGTGGCACGTTGCTTTCGCATTGTTTCCAGTAGATGGAGTCAGCTTCCTGCTTGTGGACGTTTACCTTGAGTGTATAGTTACGGGTGCTTTTTCCGTCGTTGCTGGTCAGTTCAAGCTCCAGGGGACTGGTCAGGTTGAGGCTGTCGGTGGAGTTGTACGCTGTCCATCCGCCGTTCGAGCCTGCTGTGCGGTATTTCAGTATGGAGCCGTCGAATGTGATGGCGGCAGTCACGGCAGAGAGGTCGCAGCCCAGGGGCAGCGAGTCGCGGTTCTCGATGGTCCTGGCGCGCTGGTCGATGGTCATCAGGAAGTTGCTGCCGGTGACGGATGTATAGGTGGTGTTGACGAGCTTTCCCAGCCTGTCGCGCCTTTCCACCTTGCGCTTTATGGTCCCTAGGGTCACGGACTTTACGTAGCAGTAGTCGTTATAGGAGACGGTGGTGCTGTCCTCCGAACATGCCGACACCAGTATGGTCAGTCCCAGAAGAAGCAGGAGCCAGTAATTCCTCGTTGTTTTTTCTTCGCGCATAGCGTGTATGTTAATTCAGGGTGCAAAGGTACAACAAAAAGTGCAAAGAGAAAAGTGAAACGTGAAAAATGAGCGAAGAATTAAGAATTAAGTGAGGATTTTGTCCTTATTTTAAGTTTAATTCAAGTTTGGGGGCGCTTGTGTAACCAGTCGTTAACGCCTCCTCTGTGTTCCGTGGCATTAGCGGTCGGTAATGCTCGCAGCCACCGCGTTGCTTACCACAGAGCGGAGTCGTACGGTAGAGCGTCCCTCGTCGGGGTGGACGGAGTTGGTGAGCAGGATGACGCTGCAGTCCAGTTCGGGGTCGATAACGATGCCTGTGCCCGTGAAGCCTGTGTGGCAGATGGTCTTCGGCGAGAAAAGGTCGCCGTTGCACGAAGCATAAGCGCTGTAGCAGTCCCAGCCGTAGGTGCGTCCGAAGGGTTCGGCAAAGCGTGGCACGGTGCGGAGCAGGCGTACTGCCTGCTGGCCCAGGATGCGTTTGCCGTGCCATGTGCCATTGTTTTGAATCATGGCGCAGAGGATGGCGATGTCTTCTGCTGAGCTGAAGAGCCCGGCGTTGCCGCTGATGCCACCGTTCATGATGCGTGCCAGCGGGTCGTGGACCATGCCGCAGAGCACGCTGTCGGCTCCTTGGCGCGTGGTGGGTGCCACGATGCTGCGCCAGTCCTGGCCTTCGGGCATGAGTGCAGCCCAGCAGGGTTCGGCGGTGTTGTGCCATACGCCGTTCTCGTCTGGGGCGCAGGGGATGTAGTCGGTGTGGTTCATGCCCAAGGGGGCGAAGATGCGCTGGCGCGAGAAGTCGCGGAGGGACATGCCGCTGGTCTTTTCCACGATGCGCTGCAGGGTGATGAAGTTCAGGCAACTGTAGCGGAACCCTTTGGCAGGTTCGAACTGTCTGCGCATGTGGGCGATGTGCTGGATGGCTGCTTCGGGGTCAGGGGCAGCATCGGCAGGGGGCGAATAGTATGCCGGCAGGCCCGATGTATGGGTCATTAGGTGGTGGATGCGGATGGTCGTTGTCTCGCCCGACTCGTCTTTCCAGTCTTCGAAGCCCGGAATGTAGTTGCTGACGGCATCGAGCATTCGGAACTTCCCTTCTTCGCACAGGATGAGTGCGCTGAGTGCTGTGGACATCGCTTTGCTGCACGATGCCATGTCGAAGATGGTGTTGGTGGTCATGGGGCGCACTACGGGCCATACCTGCCGGTTGCCGTAGGCTTTCAGGTAGGCCATCTTGCCGTGGCGGACGACGGCCAGTACTGCGCCAGGGATGGTGCCTTGCCGGATGGCATCTTCGATGATGGAGTCGGCTTTGAGCAGACGCTGCGAGTCCATGCCTACGGTCTCGGGGCGTACGTGTTTCAACTGCTGTGCCTGGCCGATGGCAGGCAAGGCTGCGAGGATGAGCAGCATCAAGAGTCTCTGTATGGTCTTCATCGGTATGTGATGGTTTAAGGCTGTGTTTATGCCAGTTCTATTGCGTTGTCCCTCGGCCGTCCCTCGGCCAGAATACGTTGTTTCAGTTCTTCCAACATGATTTCCGTTCTTTTTTCCTTGCAAAGGTACGAAGAAAAATGAAAAAATGAAAGAATGAAGGAATGAAAATACGGGAGAGGCATTGAAAAAATGAAAGAATCGCGGAATGCCATCATCAATGGTGCCCTTTTCGGTGGCGTTTGGTCCGACGGGGAATGACCTGTGTCGCATGAGCAAAGGCCCCCTGCTGGATTTTCCCCCTTCCGGAAGAGACAAATCCTTCCTCGCTCTTCTATTTTGTCAATTAGCTTAGTAACAAAATTATTTTCAAGGCTTGAAAATATATAACCAAAGCTTGAAAATATATAATCAAGCCCTGAAAATATATTTTCAAGCCTTGAAAATAATTTTTAAGCGTGCCAATCCACATTTCTATTTTTGCTCCGAGAACAAACAGAATAGGGCTCAATCCATTTGTTTAGTGCGGCTCAGAGTCATGACAGCCTGCTCTGTCTGCGTCTGGACGCAGGGAAGTTCCGCCTGCACCTGAGCGACGCGATGAAATGGGGAGCAGAAGAAGTAGCGGCAGGGCAGCCTCTGCTTCTTCGTCGGGAAAGGAGATGTGAGGAGATGACGTCAGAGATGCGACTTGACGATGCAGGCGAGCCGTTGCAGGCTCTCTTGAGTGTTGGCGGCAAGGACTCCCGACGGCTTTGTATGGTCGAGCGGCTTCCCATCGAGGTCGCAAAGCACGCCGCCTGCTTCTTCGAGGATGAGCGAGGCGGCAGCAAAGTCCCATGGCGAGAGCTGATACTCGAAGTAGAGCTCGTACAAACCCATCGCCAGATAACACAGCTCCGAAGCTGCAGAGCCGAAGCGACGGACGTCGTTACATTGCATGTAGGCTTCGAAGATAATGTCGTGGCAGACCTTGGCGTGTTCTTTGTGATAAAGCGAAAGGGCGGTACACATGATGCCCTCGGCAAAGGGGCGTTCCGACACTTTGAGTTGCTTGGCTGGCTTCCCCGATTCGGGATGATGCAGGAAAGCACCTTTGCCGCGCTCAGCCGTGAAAAGTTCGTCGGTTCGCGGCAGATAGACGACTGCCAGCTCCATCTGCGAATGGTGTCGCAGCCCGACGCAAATGCCGCACTCGCGGATGCCACGGGCATAGTTGGCTGTACCGTCGATGGGGTCAACTATCCAAACGTGTTCGTGCGCCAGGTCGTGCTGGTCCTCTTCCTCGCAGAGAAAGCCGCAATCGGGCAGAAGCTCCTTGAGACGGACGCGCAGGAACTCCTGTACGGCCACATCGGATGAGGTGACGATGTTGGCTACTCCCTGTTTCTCTGTCACTTGGAAGTCGTCTGTGAGCATGAGGCCTGATGCCTCGACGACGATGTCGATTAGTCTGTTTAGCATGTTTGTCTTGTCCATATGCGCGGTTCGTTGTGCGGAATTGTTATGTTCGTCCTGCAAAGATACAAAAAACTATGCGTCGGCAAAGGAAAAGAGGATAAAAATGATTCTTACTGCAATATGTTCATGCTAAAGCCTTTCTGTTTTCCATAAATAATCATATCTTTGTGGCATTAGTGGAACGATATATGTTATTGCAGGGTTCGCCATCAACGAAGGGACGACATCTGTACGACTGTCCTATCGGGTTTAACTATAATTGTTTTAATTAATGATTTACGTTTCGGAAGTTATAAGATGAAGTTAAAAAGGGAGTTATGCGCTTCGCGCAGGAAGTTAAGCCAGCAAGCTGGCTGGACGATAGCTTCGGATGCTGTCTGCCTATATGGTATTGTCCTTTTATAACTTCCACGAGCGTAGCGAGTTTACTTCCATTTTTACTTCCATTTTAACTTCCGAAACTTCAGTTAATGATGTTATGTTGAACATTTACACACGTGTACTTTTGTCACTTTCCGTCGTTGCTGCCATCGGTCTTTCAGAGGGGGCAAAGGGGCGAGGAGCAAGGGGCAAGAGGATTGCTTTGGCAGTTGGTATTCTCCTGCTCCTTGCCCCTTGCTCCTTGCTCCAAGTATTGGCTTCGGCACAGACGTTGACCGTGGATGCCAGCAAGGTTCTCTGCTGCATCGAGCCGCTCATCTATGGCGCTGGAGCCGAAGACGTGAACCACGAAATCTATGGCGGCCTGTATGACCAGAAGATTTTCGGTGAAGGCTTCGAAGAACCGGCTTTTTGCGACATCAAAGGCTTCAAGGCTTACGACGAGCGTTGGAGCATCACGTCGGGCATGGCGCAGTTGCAAACGTCCCGTCACGGCAAGCTCATCTACGAGGAGCAGCAGTTGTCGAGCGGCTCCGTCGAAGTGGAATTCCGCATGGACGACCTGAATGCCATAGCCGGACTTATCGTGAACGTTTCGGGAGCGGCGAATGGTGCCGACGCCTTCAACGGCTATGAGGTGGCCTTGAACGCCCGCCTCGGCTCCTTCGTTCTCGGCAAGCATCAGCAGAACTGGCAGCCCATCTCCGACACGCCCACGAGCTTCAACCCCCTGGGCAACTGGAACAAGCTGCGCGTCATCATCGACAAGGCGAAGCTTACCATATACCTAAACGGCACAAAGATCAAGACCTACGAGGACACGAACAACCCGTTGACGTCAGGCTTCATAGGCTTGCGTTCCTATGGCGGCTCGGCAACCTTCCGCAACCTCAAGGTCTCAGGACAGGACATCGCCTTCGAAAGCGACGGCCCCAACGTTTCGGGCATGTGGACAGCCCTCGGCGAAGGAACCTTCGACCATGACTCTTCCGAGCCTTTTACCGGCAGATATGCGCAGAAGATATGTGGCGGCCAAGGCGTTGGCATTTATAACATGGGCCTCAACCGCTGGGGAATCGGCATCAATAAGGACGTAAAGCTCAAGACTTCGCTGTATCTGAAAGGGTCGGGTAGGGTGGAAGTTGCCCTGCAATCGGCAGACGGAAGCAAGGAGTACGCTCGCGGGGAGATAAGCGGCATTACGGACGATTGGCAACGTTTCGACGTCGAGATGATTCCCGACGACAGCGACCCGAAGGGACGGTTCGTGCTTCAACTCGCGGAAGGGGGTAGTGTGTGGGTCGATCAGGTGTTGCTCTGCACCGACTCTTACCCGTTCCGTTCGGACATCACAGAGGCTTTCCGGAAACAGAACCTTACCTTCCTTCGCTATGGCGGCACGATGGTTAATGCGGCGGAATACATGACCCGGAACATGATGGGCAGTCGCCTTGAGCGTCAACCCTATTATGGATATTGGTATCGCTACGCCACTAACGGCTTCGCCATACCCGAATTCGTCGAGTTCGCCAGGCTTATCGGCACGGAGCCTTGCTTCGCCATCAACATCGAGGACAATCCCGATGACGTGCTTGCCTTGCTTCGCTACATGGAGCAAGGAGCAAGGGGCAAGGAGCAAGAGAATACCAACAGCCAGAGCAATCCTCTTGCCCCTTGCTCCTCGCCCCTTGCCCCCTCTATTAGTTACTTGGAGCAAGGAGCAAGGGGCAAGGAGCAGGAGAATACCAACTGCCAGAGCAATCCTCTTGCCCCTTGCTCCTCGCCCCTTGCCCCCTCTATTAAATACATCGAGATAGGCAACGAGGAGAATCTTCTCAGTACTGCCCGTCGCGACTACGAACATTATGTGGAGCGTTACCTTGTGCTCTACGAGGCTATTCATGCAGTCTATCCTGAGCTGCAGTTCATTAGTGCAGCTTGGTGGAGACCGGATGAGTTGGAGACGATGAAGTACGTCTTCCAATCGCTCGACGGCAAATGTGACCTTTGGGACTACCATCCGTGGACCGAGACGCCGCAACAGGCTAAAGAGATCGAAGCGGAGATAGCCAAGATGCAGAAGCTCTTCCTCGAATGGAACCCGCAGACTTCGATGCGATGCGCCATCCTCGAAGAGAACGGCAACACGCACGACATGGCCCGTGCACTTGCCCATGCCGTCATGCTCAACGTGGTTCGTCGCTCAGCAGGCTTCGTGCCCCTCGACAGTCCGGCGAATGCCTTGCAGCCCTACAAGCAGAACGACAACGGCTGGGACCAGGGACAAATCTTCTTCTCGCCCTCGCAGGTATGGATGCAACCGCCGTTCTATGCTCAGCAGATGGCTGCGAGGAACCATCAGCCGCTGCTCGTCGAAAGCTCCTGCTCCTCGAATGCCAACCTCGACTATACTGCTACGCGCAACGAAGCAGGCGACACCCTTGTGCTGCACATCGTGAACTACGGCACTCAGACACGTGGCTTGACGCTCAACTTGACGGGTTTCGGCGAGGTGGGCAGCATAACGTCTCTTTCGCTTAGCGGTACTTTGAATGGCGAGAACACGCCCGAAAAGCCGACGCGCTTCGTGCCTGCCGAGGCGTCTGTTGAGCCCGGCAAACGTCTCGTCCTGAAGCCAAACAGCTACAACGTCGTCGTGATTAGCGCGAAAGATAATGGCACGGGTCTGAACGAAGTGAGGGACGAGGAACAAGAGGCAAGTGCTCGCGTCTATCACCTTGGTGGATATTTACTCGCAAAACCGGGAAGGCTCTACATTCAGAACGGCAAGAAATGGATGAGTGGGAATAATATATAAGTCAGACAATAGCATAATTACCTATGAAGAATAAGTTTTTGACAAGCTTTTGCTTGCTCTGCATCTGCTGCGGAGCGATGGCAAGCGGAGAGATTAAGCAAGTGCCGTTTACCGATGTGCAGGTGGCTAGCGAAAGCCTTTGCCATAACGACCCGGGCCATTTCATGATGCGCTGTTACCCCATCCCCGAAGAGGCGACCAGCGGCAAGGAGAGCGGCAGAAAGGTTGCGATGAGGTGACCGCAATAGGTGTGGCTGTTTGCGGGTGAGCATTCGGGAAGGACAGGCGCCTTCACGCCTTCGCCGAGACGGACAGGAGCCGTCTCAATGCGTGCTTCGTCCCAAAGACCTGCATCGATGAAGCTTTGCAGCAACTTTGTTCCGCCTTCCACGATGAGGCTCTGTATGCCCCGATTGTAGAGGTCGGCGAGTATCTCCTCGATGCTTTCGTGGCTGTAGATGACCGTCGGAGTGCTGTTGTCCTTTAGATGAAGAGTGGGTGGAAGTATGGCGTGGCGGTCGATGGTGAGCCGCAGTGGATTGGGTCCCGTCCAGTATCTTGTGGTGAGGGTGGGATTGTCGATGAGGGCTGTCCGAGTGCCGACGAGTATAGCTCCGCTCCTTGCCCTTAGCCGATGAACAAGTGTCTGTGTCAAGGCATTAGATAAGATGACTCTCTCGTCCTTCCCGATAAACCCGTCTTCGCTTTGTGCCCATTTCAAGGTAATCCAGGGGCGGTGCTTCTGGTGGAAGGTGAAGAAGCGGCGGTTCAGCTGGCGGCATTCGTCTTCCAACACGCCTACGATGACTTCGCATCCGGCATCCTTCAGTTTCTTGATGCCCAAGCCGTTGACCTTTGCAAAAGGGTCGGTGCAGCCGATGACGACACGCGGGATGCCGCTCATGACGATGAGGTCGGCACAAGGCGGCGTCTTGCCGTAATGGGCGCATGGCTCCAGGCTGACGTAGATAGTGCTGCGGCTTAGGAGATGCTTTTCCTTAACAGAGGAGATGGCGTTCACCTCGGCATGTGGACCTCCACAGCGGCGATGATAGCCTTCGCCTATGATTCGTCCGTCGCAGACCACCACGGCTCCGACCATCGGATTGGGCGGTGCTCCGGCCTCGCCGCAACGAGCCAATTGCAGACATCGCCGCATGAACTCTATATCACCACTCATATATTTTTCACTTTTCACTTTTCACTTTTCACTTTTATTTATATCTTTGCAGCATGAAAGCACTTCAGAAGTTACAGTTGAGATATGGTTCGGGCGAGGGTAGAGCACTTTATGAGCTCATCCTCGGCGAGCGTTTCGGTCTCTCTCGTACTGACATTCTCCTCGGCAAAGATACGACTTTATCAGCAGAAGAGCAAGCAGAGTTGCAAATAATTATTGATAGAGTTGCCTATGGTGAGCCTGTGCAGTATGTTTTGGTGCATGAAGAGTTTTGCGGAAGAACGTTTCTCGTTGGCCCAGGCGTGCTTATTCCCAGGCCTGAGACGCAGCAATTGGTCGAGCTCGTGAAGCAGAATGTGGCACAAGGAAGCTCGGTGCTTGACGTCGGGACTGGCAGTGGTTGCATCGCCATTACGTTGGCTTTGGCGGGCTACGAAGTGACGGCTCTTGATGTTTCGGACGAGGCTCTCTCGTTTGCCCGAAGGAATGCCGAGCGACTTGGTGCGAAGCTGGAGTTTGTGAAGGGGGATATATTAAAAGAGAAAAGTGAAAAGTTAAAAGTGAAAAATAATAGTAACCTGCCAAAGGAGACAGAGAACGAAAGTAACTCTGATTATCCACTTTTCACTTTTCACTTTTCACTCGATGCTATCGTCAGCAACCCTCCATACATCTGCGAAAGCGAGGCTTCGACGATGGATGCGAACGTCCTTGACCACGAGCCGCACCTTGCGCTCTTTGTGCCCGATGACGACCCGCTGCTCTTCTACAGGGCAATTGCCGACTTCGGGCAAGAGCATCTTACCAATGGTGGGCAAATCTTCTTTGAGGTGAACAGGTCTTATGCAGAGCAAGTCGCAGAACTTCTTCTGCAGAAAGGTTACGAAGAGGCACAAGTGGAAAAAGATGAATACAATAACAATCGATTCGTATGGGCAAGAAAGATACAGGACTAATGCCGAAGGAGGTGGCTCTTGGAAAGGCTACGGCCCTATGTGGCGGTAGCGAGCATTGTTCGTCCCAGATTATGGAGAAGCTCTCGTTGTGGAATGTGTCAGTTCAGGACGCCAACGACATCATGGACTACCTCGTGAAGGAGAAGTACATTGACAACAGTCGCTTTGCCCGTGCCTATTGCCACGACAAGTTCTGCTACAACCATTGGGGGCGCATCAAGATAAGGCAGATGCTTCGCCACCTTCGGCTCACCGATGAAGAAATTGCCGAGGGAATGGAGACAATCGACGAGAAGGACTACATCGAGGCTTTGAAAGATGTGCTTCGTGCCAAAGATCGTACTCTGAAGGACAAGGATAAATACCTTCGCAAGGCCAAACTTGTCCGCCACCTCCTTTCCAAGGGATTTGAGACGGAGCTGGTCATCGATGCTGTAGATGAGTATCTCTCCAGGAATGACCTATAGACTTGAGGAGCTATCGTAAGACTTTCTGGACCTTGCCTTTGGGACTATATATAATGTATAGACCTCGCTGTCCAAGTCGGGAGACAGTCTTGCCGTCGATGCTGAAGATGAGTGGCGTGTCAATTGACGAGTTGCTCGATTCCGGCAGTTCGGAAAGGCTTGTCCATTCTCCGCTTCTCACATAACCGATGTACGTGCGAAGCTCGTCAATGTACTTCGGAAGTTTGTCGTTGGTCAGCTCAAGTTCCTCTAAATTCCTTTGATAGACAGACTGATAGTAATAGTTCAGGAAGGCTTTGGCCTCGTCGCTGTACTCATTGCCGTCAATGATTGCCTTGGCCTCGGCTGCAACCTGTTTGTATGCAGCCCAAAGTTCGGCATTTATGGCTATCTCCTCTGCTGCGACGTCGGCAGCTTTGGCAGCAGCGATGGCCTCCGCCTTGTTGGTTGCGGTGCCTCCGAATGCTTCGTCGTAGGCATCACTATAGGGCTTGCTGACGGTCACGGTGGCGTAGCTGAGTTTCTTTCTCTTCATCTCCGTAAGCCAATACTGGTAGGCTTCGGGCTCATTGCCGTAGTAGGTGAGGGCAAAGTCATCGAAGACGCACCAGTCCATACCGGCAGATTTCTTCTTGAGGACACCTACGGTGAGCGTGTGGTTGTCGATGGCTACAAAGACTTTATTGTCGTAAGCCTTGACCGTATGCATGTAATGCTCGGCGGAGATCATGTCGTCGGGGATATAGTAGGTGGTGTAGCCACTCTTTACACCGATTTCACGTCCTACGCCCCTTGCTTTGACGACGCTCTTGGAGAATGGCGAGACGATGGGGAAGGTAAGGGTGTCTTTCCCTGCCACAGCATAGATTCGTGCGTTGCGCAAAGCCAGGTCTCTGTTGCGGAAATGGGTGTTAGCCTCTTCCGCTTCACCTGGGCGATAGAAGGCCTTTGCGCTAATGGCATATACACCATTAGGCAGGTTGGTGAGCTTCTGGTGGGTGTCGAAGTTATGGTTGAAGTGCTCGGCATTCTCCTTAGGGTTTGCCGCACCGAACTGGTCACCGTCCCAGCCTGTGAGCATGTTGCTGTTGAAGCACGGATTGACGATGCGGGCAGACATATCGACTGGCTTGCGGTATGTCGCATCGCTCTCCCCAACCTGATACATATCTTTCAGGTAACGGAAGTTGTTAGCGATGATGGCATCGATGAGTTCCTGTCCCCGTGTATTATAGCCGTTGCTTGTATTCACGCCTACATAGTCGGCAAGAATGATTCCGGTAGGTCCGGCAGTATTTGCGGGGTTGGCCAGATACTCGATGATGGCGGCATTGGTATGTGCGGCATTGTCGCGGTAGCCGTCGCTCGACGAGATTTCCTGGTCAATGATAAAGGGAATGTAGAGCCTGGATGTTTTCGAGTAGGCAGAGGCAAAGTTATAAACCCAGACGATGCTCGATTCTGCGGTGGTCTTGTGCTTGGTGCTGAAGTCGAGCAACTGCTGTATGGCAGCCACCTTACGGTCCAGGTCGCCTTCCCTGTGCGTCTCCGCGAAGTCCTGCATATAGAGCTTTGCAGTCGCTCCGTTTGGTCCGATGATTTGCCCGTTTCTTTGTGCATTCCAGTCCAACTGCCCCGTCCAGCCCTGAAAGAAGCCTCCTACAGGAGTGTCGGCATATTGGTTGCGGCTGAGCAGCAGTATCTTCCCGCGCATCTCCCTGACTGTAAGCGAGCTCTTGAACTCAACGAAGAAGTCCTTCAGGTCGTCGCGATTGAGCAGTTCCAGCAGTCGCTCGCCGTAATTGCTTGCATTGTCGTCACCATCGGAAGCATGAAGGAGGTGAATCACGGCAAACTCCGACGGACTTTCCTTAAGTTTGTCGCGCAGGAAATAAAGAGCATTGTCGAAGCGGAGGTTGGTGGGCATGATGCCATGATTGACGTTGATATAATCGTCCTTGATGCACGGACGAAGGTCGAAGGCACGTACACCAGAGTTCCATTGTTCCTCGAAGCTCTTGTCTTGCGTGCGGGCATACTTGTCGCCGAAAGGTCCATAGATAGAGGTGGAGATGCCTGGGAAGCCGTTGCCTGTGCCCGAGTCGTGGCTACCGGGAATGGAGAGCGTGGAGATGTATGCGTCGTCTGGAAGGCGCTTCATCCAGTTGTCAGCCTGTAGGGGCAGCACGATTGCCGAGAGCAGGACAAGTGCAAAAATGTTTCTCTTCATGTTTTTCATTTGTTTTACCCCCAAACGGTCATTAGTCCTATACATTATTATTATATAGATTTCTTTTCAGGTTTGATAATGTCGTAGCAGCATTTCTGTCGTGATGACCCATGTAGTTTTGTCAGTACCACCATGGGAAAACTCCAGTACTTCCGTGGGAAAACTCCAGTACCACCACGGTGGTACTGACAAAGTACCGTTGTTTTGCCTCGTACGCGAGCGTCTTGCCCGCGGCATTATATGTGGAGAATGGTTAGGGGGAGCAAGGCCTTGCTCCCCCTTTTAATGTTTATCCGAAAAGGGATGGTTTACTTCTTGTTCAGATAGAGGTCAGCCTGTACAGCGCAAGCCACGGTGCAACCTACCATCGGGTTGTTGCCGATGCCCAGGAAGCCCATCATCTCAACGTGAGCGGGCACTGAGCTTGAACCAGCAAACTGTGCGTCAGAGTGCATGCGGCCCAGCGTGTCGGTCATGCCGTAGCTGGCGGGACCTGCAGCCATGTTGTCGGGGTGAAGCGTACGACCTGTACCACCACCGCTGGCTACGCTAAAGTAAGCCTTACCTGCACGGATGCGCTCCTTCTTGTAGGTGCCTGCAACGGGGTGCTGGAAGCGGGTGGGGTTCGTGGAGTTACCTGACCTGTGATGCTGACGTCAACGTCTTCCTTCCAGAGGATAGCCACGCCTTCGCGAACGTCGTCGGCACCGTAGCAGTTCACGGCAGCACGAGGACCGTTTGAGTAAGCGATGCGCTTCACTTCCTTCAGCTCGCCTGTGAAGTAGTCGAACTGTGTCTGAACATATGTGAAGCCGTTGATGCGGCTGATAATCATGGCAGCGTCCTTGCCCAGACCGTTGAGGATGCAACGCAGGGGCTTGTCGGCTGGTCTTGACTTGTTGGCCATCTGAGCAATCTTGATGGCACCTTCGGCAGCAGCGAAGCTCTCGTGGCCTGCCAGGAAAGCGAAACACTTGGTGTCGGGGCTGAGCAGACGAGCACCCAGTTCGCCGTGGCCGATGCCCACCTTGCGGTCGTCGGCAACAGAGCCGGGAATGCAGAAGCTCTGCAGACCTTCGCCAATATAGTTGGCAGCCTCTACAGCATCCTTTGCTTTCTCCTTCAGAGCGATAGCGGTACCTACCACGTAAGCCCACTTAGCGTTCTCGAAGCATATCATCTGTGTCTCCTCACAAGTCTTGTAAGGATCGAGGCCTGCAGCCTCACATATCTGGTTGGCCTCTTCGATAGAAGCAATACCATGTTTGTTCAAGCAAGGGCCTCTTCGATAGAAGCAATACCATGTTTGTTCAAGCAAGCAAGAATCTGCTTGATTCGGCGGTCTTGTGACTCGAATTTAACTTCTCGTATCATAATCTCATTTACGATTTAATCATTTACCATTTACCATTTAATACTTCTTGACCTGTCATATACCATGCCATTCACCATAATGTCTAACTGTTTATCTTGTTTCGCATCGTAACGATTGTGCTTACGATTATCTTCAACAATTCGTGACATTCATTGTGCAAGGCTTCCAGTCTCTCTGGTTTCATCATGTCTGTTTCCATAATGATTTCCAACCAATGGAGTGTTTCGTCAAGTTCCTC
>OMSJ01000067.1 GCA_900313705.1 uncultured Prevotellaceae bacterium | reverse complement strand
GAGGCCTACAACCTGAAGGGCCAGAAGGTTCGTGCCGACGAGCGTGGCATCGTCATCAAGAATGGTAGCAAGATGTTGAACAAGTAAGCATCCAGTGTCATGAAACGATATATTTATTATGTACTTATAAGTTTGTTGCTGCCACTAAGTGTGGTGGCACAGACAGATGGGTACGACCCCGTCAATCCGCCAGACCCAAACTGGCCGGATGATAATACCACCATATATTATAAGGTGGTGCTGGAGGCCATACCCTACGGCTCCGGCCGGTTCTCGCTGAACAACTACAGCAGTTTCAAAGCCGGAGAGACCGTTACCGTTACAGCCCAGGACCACAACGATTGCTACTTCATCTGCTGGAAAGATGTGGAAGGAAACGAAGTGACAACCGACCGCACTTTGCAGTTCACGATGCCTGCATCCGATGTGAAGTACTATGCCATCTACTCTTACGACCCTGCAGGTCCGGGCAATCCGGAATTGGTGAACCGCTACATGCTCTCTCTCAAGTGCGAACCGGCTGTGGCAGGTTACTTCTCCTTCAAGGACCAGAAGGTGTTCGAAGGCAGTCAGCAGTCGCTGTATGTTTACAGGAACAGCGGGTTCAAGTTTCTCTACTGGAAGGATGCCGACGGTATCATTCTCGGTACAGACCAGAGCCTCAATTACCTGATGCCATCCCATGCAAGCACCATAACAGCTTATTTTGAGTATGCTCCCGATGATCCTATGCAGCCAGGCACGAATGTGTGGGACAAAGAAGGCGGCGAACTGATTGTCGATTACTTCCAGCCTGGTCGTCTGCTTTCGGCTATGGACAACATGGTGGGCAGCTCTAACCGCGATATGGTGACACACTTCGTGGTGGACGGTGAGATAAACAACAACGACTGGGGCTTCCCGTACTATTACAAGAACCTCACCTACATCGACTTCTCGCGAGCCTATGGTTCCGATGTCGTTGCATCCCGTTGGCTGGAGAACAACACCAACATACAAGAGGTGGAGTTGCCTTCGTGCATCGTCAGGATAGGCAGCTATGCCTTCCGCGGATGTGCTTCGCTGAGGGCCATCGACTGCTATGCAACGATTCCGCCTGTGGTGGACAGCTATGCTTTCGACGGACTCCCTTCCGAACTGGTTGTCTTCGTTCCTGAGGAATCGATAGGCCTTTACGAAGCAGATGCCGCATGGAACCACTTCACCATCTCGCCTTTGAAGAGCAAGGTCTGCACCTTAGAGCTTCGCCTGCCCGAAGAGTGCTCCGACGGACGCTACAAGAATGCTTCGCTCGAACTGCTGAATGTGAAGAGCGGGCAGCGTCTCAAGTATGTCATCAGCGACCGCCTGAACTACACCTTCACCAACCTTATCCGCAACACCAAGCACAAGGTCTTTGTGAAGAATCTTACGGGCGACATCATCTACGAAAGCGATGTCATTACCATCGACGATGAGAACAAGCAATTCACGCTGACAGGCTTGAAACTGCCCTACGACGTCACCATGCGAGTACGCTATGCCAATGGTACGGACGTAACCGATAAGGTGAATATCACATGGACCACAGCCGACAATGTGTTCCTCTGCCAAGGAGCAAAGGTTGCAGGCCAGTTGGAGGAAGCAGTACTCAAATACAGCATCAGCGTTCCTTCCGACATTGCAGCCGAATACTATGCTCCCCAACCAGGGAAGCATACTGTTGTCGCAGGCGAGAACACCGTAACTGTAACTCTTCAGCCCATTCCTACCGTGAAGAGCTTCGGTGTTGTGCTCGACGATTTGACGGGCAAGCCCTTGAGTGGCGCTTACGTTGTCTATGAGCAGAGAATAGAAGGCAGCGGCTCAGTAACCGTCAATGCAGAGACAGATGCCGCAGGCCGGTTCTCGCTGACATCCAGAATGGTTCCCACCACGGTCCGCATCTCTGCAAGCAGCTATGTTCCCTTTACAAAGGAATATGCCGTCGAGGACATTCAGGACAAGACCGGAGAGAGTGGGGCAGACTTTGGTAACTTCCGCATCTCTCGCGTGACAGGTGTGACGGCTCACGTCGGTTTCGTCTATACGAGTGCTGTTCCCGAAGGCGAAGTGCCCAGCAGCAACAATTACTTCCCGTATCAGGAGAACGTGTCTTATACATTATATAATATAAGTACACAGAGCGCGTTGCAGAACTTCATTGTGGAAGGCAACCGCATCTATATCCTGAGCGGAGCCAGCGCGGGCGACCAGATAAGGGCCACCTGCACGAGCACCAACGAGAAGTTTGCTCCTGTCACCATCGTGGCTGCCGTGAATGCGAACAAGGGCCTCGAGCTTCAGTTCCCCATCACCGAGCTTGGCAAAGTGTTTGCACGCTTCCTGGTGACGGACAATACCAGCGTTGAAGGCCTTCTCTACGATGCAGCCGGACATCTGGTAAGGCACGAGACCTACAACACCAACTTCACGCCCACTGAGAGCGACGAGCTGGGCGATCTTCTCGACCACAACAAGACGCCCAACTTCATCTATCTGACCGACCTTCCCGCCGGTGAGTATTCGCTCATCACTATGGGAAAGAGCAACTTCTTCGGCACGCTCAGCACATTGAGCGGTTACGCGGAGGCTGGCTTGAAGGCAGGAACGGACTATGTCGTCAACAAGATAACCGTTCAGGATGGTACGATTCAGGAGCTCCGCAATGTGGTGATTCCCGTCTTCGAGGAGAGCAAGTTCTACTACACCGGTCAGAACACGAAGTTCTCTGTCAACAAAGCCAGCATTGTGGAGGGCAACTATCTCACCCTTTCGGCAAAGGTTGACTTCCAGGACGAATACAAGCAGCGCGTGAGCAACGTCGAACTTGTCTTCAACCTGCATGCCACTTCCCCGATGGTGGAGAACTCTGTGGTGGTGGGCAACCGCCAGAGCAGCTACGAGTACAGGGATAACAATGTGACGATTCCCTTGGGCGACAACTTCATCGACCGCGTGAAGTTCTGCATCGCTCCTACCTCTCGCGGCAACTACTCGCCCGATGCCTATGTTCGCTTCAAGCTCGACAGCGAACAGACCATCCTGCAGCCCATCGGCTCTGTCAACTACACCGTTACCGATGTCTCCATCTGGACGGCTCCCCTCATCTCGCTGCCCAACATCTTCGTCGATGGCAATGCAGCAGCTATGAGCGAAGTCATCGTCTACGACAACGGTAAGGAGCTGGGCCGCACCAAAGCATTGGCCGATGGTTACTGGTATCTTCAGGCCAACCTCACCGCGTGCACCAATCTCTCCATCCATGAGATACAGGCCAAAGTGACCTCGCCCTCCGGACTTGTCCGCCAGACGGAGATGCGCCCTGTGGAGTACAACGAGAGCAGCATCCAGGCAAAAGATGTGGATATGCGCTTCTACAATGCTCCAGCTCATCGTACAGTCTGGGTGGACTTCGACCTGGAACATGTCAAGGCCAATGTGAAGAGCTATTCGTTCGTACCGGCTACCGAGTTTGTCTTCACCGCCAACCTGACCAACAACAGTCCTGCTGTGGTTCACAGCTGCGTGATACATGTCTTCACCATCGAGCACGAATGGATAGACCTCGAGGCCGAGTACATCCCCAACATGGACCGCTGGGTGGCTCACAGCAAGTTCGACTCCAACCAGGCTCCTATGGCTGTTCGTGTCACCGTAGATGCCGACCTGGATACTCATGTCCTCTATCATGATATCCAAGTGACGAAGGAGGATGAAGAAGAAAAGCTCCCGACAGCCGAGTTCGTAATTGATCAGACAGACATTCCCGAACTCCCGAACAACCTGCCCACCTACAATGTCTCCGTAGTGCCCCTCACCAACCAGTTGCCCGAACCCGACGACCCCGAAGTGGAAGAGACAGACATCGTCTATTGCTACGACAATAATGGTAATGCCACGATGTGCTACTATCTTGATCCAGCGGGCAATATGCTCATCATGGACACCTGCGAGGGCGTATCTTTCGACATTGTTGTGAACGACAACGACAACGGGAACCAGGAGGAGAGCAAGCCTCTCCGTCCCTTCAGGGCTCAGATTGCTACCGAAGCTGTGACACAACTGAAGGAGCGAATCGTCCTGTTGGAGTCATCAATCCACCACATGAACACCTTCTTCACCGATGTTGACCTCTCCAAGGATAAGCTCGAGGTGGCCCGCTCGCTGAACACCCTCACACGCTATCTGCACGATGGCATCAAGGATGTGAACGCATGGCAGGAGTTCATCTCCCGCCTGCAGCCCTGCAACGGACTGGACGATGCACAGGCCAAGTCGATGCTCTGGATTTCAGAGGAGTACAAGAACAAGCTCCTCACCCGCTATCTCTCCTGCTGCAATCTGGCCGACATAGCTGCCTGGTTGCTCAAGGCGAAGGATTTGCCCGACGCCAGCGACATCCTGAGCAAGTACCTCACCAATGTGTCGTTTGGCATCTACAAGACCGCCAAGACCGAGTCGCGCAACCAGATCCGCTGGGCCAAGCGCCACCGCAATGCATGGGACTGCGCTTATGCCACGAAGGAGGAGATCGACGACAAGTGGGACGCATCGCTGCCTTATCCCATTGTAGAACCCATCATCGACCCCTCGGGCTATGTCTATGAGGGCGTCTCTAGCAACCGACTGGAAGGCGTAACCGCTACAGCCTACTACAAGCATACCTACGAGGACGAGTACGGCGATCTCCAGCAGGAGATTGTGCTTTGGGATGCTTCGCAGTACAGCCAGGAGAACCCGCTCTACACCGATGCCGAGGGACTCTATGCCTGGGACGTTCCCCAGGGACTCTGGCAGGTGAAGTTCGAGAAGGCCGGCTACCAGACTACCTACTCCGACTGGCTGCCCGTTCCGCCTCCGCAGATGGACGTCAACATCGGTATGGTGCAGGCCACCCAGCCCGAAGTCATCAGCGCCCGAGCCTACGAGGCAGGCGAAAGCACCGAAGGCTCCGTTGTCGTCACCTTCGACAAGTACATGAAACCCGCTACCCTGACACCTGCCAACATCTACATCAAGGGCATCAAGGACGGTGAGGAGACACTTTTGCCCACAGGCCAGTTCACCTTCCCCGATGCTGAGATAGCCATCGAGGGCAGCACCGACACACTGGCCACCAAGGTCAGCATCGTCATGGCCGACCTCAGCACCTTCGACGAAGTACGTCTCATCGTGAGCCGCGACGTAGAAAGCTATGCAGGCATCAACATGACCGAGGTCTTCCAGCAGAAGCTCGACATAGAGAAGCAGCTGACAGGCATCGTCGTTGATTCGCTCATCAACATCGGCTTCGGCCTAAGCAAGACTGTCCGCATCGCTGCTGTGCCCACCATCGCCGCTGCCGGCAAGAAGGTGATGATTACTTCTGCATCGGCCCTCACAGCCACCATTGGCGAAGAAGCAGCCGAACAGGTTGTCGTCACACTCGATGCCGACGGACAGGCTCAGATTGACGTCAACGGCATCCTCTATGGCACCACTGCCCTCCAGATGGAAGTGCTTGGCGAGGACATCGCAGCCACAGCCATGATAGCCGTCGTCGATACCGCTCTGCTGCAGGCTGTCAAAGCTCCCGTTGCATCGCGACTCTCCGGCACACAGCTCTATGCAGGCCAGACCGTAGCACTCTCCTGCGAAAGCCAGGGAGCCACCATCTACTACACCACTGACGGCACCTGCCCGTGCGACAGCCAGACACGCCAACTCTACACGAAGCCCATCCCCGTCACAGAGGATATGACGCTGAAGATAATGTCCGTCAGCTATCAAGGCGAAGAGAGCGAAGTGAACGAGTACCACTATGGCATCCGCCAGTCGGAGGTACAGATTGACTTGGCCGAAGGCTGGAACTGGGCAAGTCACGACCTTGCAGCTCCCCTGGCCGTCAACGCTTTGGGCGATGCCTGCAGTCTGGTGCTCACTCAGGAAGGCGCCGACTTCGTGGCTGCCACGCAGTCCATGAAGATTGCTGCTGAGAGGGCCGACCGTCTTACCTTCCAAGGCGCTCAGTACAACCCGATGCTCGACGATGTAGTGCTCCTCGAAGGCTGGAACTGGCTGGGTTATCCCTTGGGCGAGATGCTCACCCTGCAGGATGCGTTCAGTTATCTCGATGCCGACGAGGGCGATATCATTGCCAACCTCGAGGAAGGCTTCTCCGTTTATACCGCAGGCCAGTGGCAGGGCGACGTCAAGACGCTCCGTCCCGGTCAGGGCTACATGTACAAGAGCCAATCGCGCAAGGCATTCGTCTATAATGCTGTGCCCACCGTCAACGCCCGCGCCATCTATGGCAAACGGGCTGAGGCTCAGCAAGCTCCATGGCAGGTGAATGTGCACGGATATGCCGACATGATGTGCATCATCGCCAATCTGCTCGATGGCGATGACGTCGAGAGCAATGGCGACTGGGTGGTCGGTGCCTTCGTCGGTGACGAGTGTCGCGGCATAGGTCGCTTCATCGGCGACGAACTCTTCCTGCCTGTTCGCGGTAAGGAGGGCGAGAACATCACCATCTCCGTCATATCCCTTGCCAACGATGCTGGCAGCGACGTGAAGGAACATCCTGCCTTCGTGGCCGATGCAGTGGGAACAGTGGCCGAGCCGCTGCCTCTCACCCTTGCCGACCCCGATGCTGTGAATCGCATTTCGGCTGCAGTCACCACGGATAGCCAGGCCTTCAACCTCATGGGCCAGCGCATCCGCCTGTCTGCTGCCAAGCACGGCATCTTCATCATCGGTGGAAAGAAAGTCCTGCGGAAGTAAGGCTTCCAGTTGATATGTAAAGAAAGGGGATGCGCCGTCATGGGCACATCCCCTTCCTTGTTTAACATGAATTCGAATAATCTCCTGACCAGTCCTTAGCGGGTGGCTTGCTGGACTGCCTTGAAGTAGCCGACGCTCTCAGATATGCCAATGAAGGGGTCGGACATATCCTTCTCGTATTCCAGGCTAACGGAACCCGTGTAGCCGACCTTACGGAGCATCTTGACGAAGGCGGGGAAGTCGATGATGCCGCGTCCGAGCTCGATGGCATGTCCGGCCTTTGTGGGAGCGGTGACGTCTTTCAGGTGGATGTCGAAGACACGTTTGGCATAGCGCTTGAGGTCGCGTATCGAGTCGGCACCATAGCGCAGGTTGTGTCCGATGTCGAGGCACATGCCCATCCTCGGGTCGCGCTCCTTGACATCCTCCCAGATTGAGGTGGCGTCAGGGTAAAGCGCCATGTCGGGCCCATGCAGGTGGATGGCGTAGCGGATGTTGGTCTCGCGCACTTTTTGCTCTACGCGGTTGAGCACTTCGTAGTTTGGCGATGTGTCGCCCCACGTTCCGGGGACGCCAACGATAAGGTCCACTCCTACCCGCTGAGCGTAGGCAAAGGCTTTGTCCACAGCGGCCACGTCCTTCATGTAGATGGGGCCCACGGCATAGCCTACGATGCCTGCTGCTGCCAGCTTTGCCTTGAATGCTGCTATCTGCTCGGCGTCGGCATCGAGCGAGAGGTGGAAGTCCTTGATGCAGAGGTAGTGGACATCTATCCGCTTCATAAAGGCGAGCGTCGTGTCGATGTCGAACTTGTTGAAAGTGTAGCCTGCCATGCCCAGGTGGAAGGCATCCTCGCGGACGGGAGCCTTGATGGTGGAGCTGGAAGCAGGCTCTCCCTTGCCGGGGATGGCGGAGGCAGAGATGGCCGGGCTGAGGCTTAACAGAGCAGCGCTGGTCAGACTGCCACGGAGGAATGTTCTGCGATTCATCATATATTATAATAATGTATAGTGTTTGTCGTGCAAAGTTACTATTTTTTCTTCAATAAACGTTATTTCTGTTTTCATTATTTCATTATTTCACCTTTTTCCCTTTTCAATTTTTCACCTTTTTACCTTTTTACCTTTTTAATTTTCCCTTTTCCCTTTTCCTTTTACACAATTCTTCGTATCTTTGCAGAAAAAATAACAGACCATGAACACTCACAAGACTTATGTTGCATACGATGCACAAGGCATCCTCGACCACGAGAACAGCAACCTTTACATTTTCCATCAACTTCATGCCTGGCAAAGGATGCACCCCGACCGTTTCCACTTCCTGAACATGGACCAAATCAACTTCTCGTCGGAGCACGACGACCTGGTGGACAGCACGGTCAAGAACCTGCTCCTGAGCATAATGGCAAAAGCCGACAACTTGCTGGTCATTGTCTCGAAGCGCACAAACGTAGAGAGCCCCATCCTGAACTGGCAAATCAGTAAAGCCGTCAACCGCTATCACCTGCCAGTCATTATTGCATACGTTGACAAGAAGAACCTCGAGGATACCGCCGTAGAAGACAACTGGAGTCGCCTGCCCAACAAGATACGCAAGTACATCGGTCGCGACAGTGCCCGCATGTGCCACATTCCCCTGACGCAGGACAAGCTGGAGCGAGCCCTCGGCACCTTCTCCGTCGGCTCACAAACATATCCTTGGAACTCGACGACAATCTTCTAACTTCTTCTGCACAAGACAGCAGATGTCCCACCCACGCAGAGGTGTCAGATGGTAAATGGTTAAATGGCAAATGATTAAATGGTAAACGAGAGATGAACGGACAATACATCGAGCGCATCGAGATAGAAGCGCTCTGGAACGGACACAAGCACATCCGCTGGGACTTGCAACCCGGCGTCAACATCCTGAGCGGCGTCAACGGCGTAGGCAAGAGCACTATACTGAACCGCGTCATCATGCATCTGCTGGACATCGACAAGGAGATGCGAAAGAACGACGGCGTGCACCTTACATTCTTTCCAAACGATGCTAAATCCGTCGATTTCGAGGTCATACGCAGCTTCGACCGCCCTATGCTCTCCAGCGAACTGATGAACAAAGTGACCGACGTCCAGTTGCAGACCGAACTCGACCTGCACATCTATCATCTGCAACGCAGGTGGCTCGACTATCAGGTCAACCTCTCGAACCGAATGGTAGAGCTCTTCACCAGCCAGGACCCTGAAGCCGCAGCGAAGGTACAAGAGCTGGCTAAGGAAAAGACGCACTTCCAGGACATCGTCGATGACCTCTTCCGCGAGACAGGCAAGACCATCAAACGCGACCTCAACGAGATTTACTTCGACTCTTATGGCGAGAAGATTTCACCATACAAACTGTCCAGCGGCGAGAAGCAGATGCTCATCATCCTGCTCACGGTCCTCGTACAGGACAGGCGGCCCTTCGTCCTCTTCATGGACGAACCCGAGGTCAGCCTCCACGTAGAGTGGCAGCAACGACTGCTCGACCTCCTGCTCGACCTCAACCCTAACGTGCAGATTATCCTCACGACTCACAGCCCTGCCGTCATCATGAACGGATGGAGCGACCGCGTCACAGACGTCGAGGACATCGAAGTAGTGGGAAAATAAGAAAATAAGAAAATAAGAGATTACCCTTCATTTCTACATTTCTACATTTCTTTCATTTCTTCATTTCAGTTATGGCTAAGCGACTGCAGGATCACCTCAACTCGACATACATCGAACTCGCATCGCGCCTTCGCCCAAAGAGTGCGGCCCGTAAGGTCGTAGCCTATGTCGAGAGCTACGACGATGTCTTCTTCTGGCGCTCCGTCCTGCAGGACTTCGAGACCGAGCGCGTCAAGTTCGAAGTGATGCTTCCCTCGCGTCGCACACTCAGCAAAGGTAAGAAGGCAGCCCTGATGAATCGCCTTGGACCTTCGCTGGGAGAATACATGATAGCTTGCGTGGATGCCGACTACGACTACCTCGTGCAAGGGGCTACAGCCGTGAGCCGCACACTCCTGTCCTCCCCCTTCATCTTCCACACATACGCCTACGCCATCGAGAACTACCAATGCTATGCGCCCGCCCTGCATACCGCCTGCGTGATGAGCACACTCAACGACCGCACCCTCTTCTCCTTCGAAGCATTCATGGAGCAGTACAGCCAGATTATCTGGCCCCTGTTCGTTTGGAGCATCTGGGCGCATCGGCACGGGCAGGCAAGCATCTACAGCATCACCGACTTCGCTCAGACGGTTACCTTCCACGACATAAACCCTTGGCATCCGGAGAACGTCCTCGAACATCTGCGTGAACGTGTCAACAAGCAAATCGGCTGGTTGCAACGCAAGTTTCCCAAGGCAAAGGACACCTACCTGAAGCTCCGTAAAAGCCTGCAGGAAGAGCTCGGCATCCAGCCCTCTGAGACATATCTCTACATTCAGGGGCACGCCCTCATGGATGGCGTAGTACTGCCTTTGCTCACGCCTGTCTGCAACATACTGCGCAGGGAAAGGGAGAAGGAAATCGCACAACTGGCTCTGCATGGGCAGCAGAAGCAGAACGAACTCTCCGGCTACCGCCATAGCCAGTCGCCCATTGACGTGATGCTCCGCAAGAGTGTCGCCTTCAAGCAGAGCGCCCCCTACCAGCACCTAAGTGCAGACATCAAGCGCCTCACCGAAAGGATTGCGAATAAAGAGAAGAAAGAACAGGCGACACATAATCAGTAACTATGTACAGCCTGCTCTGAATGTTGTAGGGATAGACTTTACTTTACTCCCAGACTCTTATAGATGATGATAATGGCATCGCTGAGGTCAACCTTACCGTCACCATTCATGTCGGCTACGGTTTCGTTGAAGCTGGTAAGAGCCACATGCAGCGAGTAGTACGTCACCATAATGGCATCGCTGAGGTCAACCTTACCGTCACCATTCACGTCGCCATCTTGAACAGTACCTTGATTGGGGATTTCCCTGATTTCCTTGAACTCGTTCCAGTAGCCGGAGGCCTCGTAAGCCGACTTGCTACCGGCAGGGACATAGAGCGTGGCATTCGCTCTATTGGTAAATGAATAAGTATATGCGGTGGGCACTGTATGACTTTCCACAGTAACTCCTACGAGATTATCACAGGCAAAGGCATAATCGCCTATCTCCGTCACGCTTGGGGGGATAACAATCTTTCGTAGATTGTTACAATGATAGAACAAGCAATAAGACACAGACGTTATTCCCTCCGGGATATTACAGTCAGAAAGTAGAGAACAGCCATCAAAAGCGAATCTGCCAAAGGAAGTGACGCTTTGGGGTATCGTGATAGCTTCCAACTTACTGCACCGCTCAAAGGCATTCATACCGATGGAGGTCAAGCCCTCCGGCAAGGAAACCGATGTGAGTGATGTGCAGGCGCGAAAGTAATACTCTGGCAGTGACTTCACATTTTCACCGATGACGACAGAAGTCAGTTGCTGCTGCGACTCGAAGGGAGGAG
This sequence comes from uncultured Prevotellaceae bacterium, assembly GCA_900313705.1. Taxonomy (GTDB): domain Bacteria; phylum Bacteroidota; class Bacteroidia; order Bacteroidales; family Bacteroidaceae; genus Physcousia. The sequence goes on along the minus strand of OMSJ01000067.1, from coordinate 220 downwards.
TCGTTCGTGCATGGCTTAGCGGTCTGCCGATATACAACGTCTCTATCATACATTCTCCAAAAGACTCACTGCCGCTGCTACTATTCAAGGCGAGCTTCGCCTCACTGTCTTCAAACCTTAATTCTTTGAGCCCGGAACAGCCACGAAAAGCGTTGGCAGTAATCTCTTCTACATTACCTGGAATAGATAAGGAAACCAAGCTACTGCACCCCATAAATGC
>OMSJ01000040.1 GCA_900313705.1 uncultured Prevotellaceae bacterium | reverse complement strand
TGCGGAGGCGACGATGTCTATGGTCCCTTCGACCGTGGCGATGCCGCCATGCTGGCCTACGGAGCAAGCCGCTACTGCCTGGAGCGAGGCGACAAAGCCATCGCACAAGAGGTGTGGCCCTTGATTGAATGGTGTCTGGAGTACTGCCACCGCCGCCTCAACGAGCACGGCGTGGTGGCCAGCGAAGGCGACGAACTGGAGCATCGACTGCCCAGCGGCAACGCCAACCTCTGCACCAGCAGCCTCTACTACGACGCCCTCATCAGCAGCGCCTTCCTTTTGAAGGAAATTCAAAATTCAAAATTCAAAATTCAAAAATATCGTCAGCAAGCGGCAACCCTTCGCCAGAACATCGACAAGTTCTTCCACGCCACAGTCGAAGGCTACGACACCTATCGCTACTACGAGGGCAACGACGTGCTCCGCTCCTGGATTTGTATTCCACTCACAATGGGCATCTACGACCGTGCAAAGGGAACTCTCGAAGCCATGTTCTCGCCTCAACTGTGGACAGAGAACGGGATGCTCTCGCAGAGCGGCGACAAGATCTTCTGGGACCGCTCCACGCTCTACGGCTTCCGCGGCGCCTTTGCCGCAGGCTATGCCGACAAAGCTCTGGAGTACCTCAAGAAGTTCGCCGCCTTCCGTCTGCTTGGCGAGCACGTTCCCTACGTCGTGGAGGCTTGGCCCGAAGGCGGTCAGCGTCACCTCTCAGCCGAGAGCGGACTCTTTTGCCGCATCATCACCGAAGGCTTGCTGGGCTTCCGTCCCACAGGTTTCAACAGCTTCACCCTCACCCCGCAGATGCCGACGGAATGGAACGAATACAGCCTCGTACGCATCCATGCCTGCTCCGGCACGCCCTTCAACATCTACGTCCAGCGTGCCAGCGGCGGCAAACTGTCCGTCAGGATAGAAAAGAACGGCAAGACCATCAAGACGACAAAAGTAAAACCAGGCGAAACGATAAGAGTCGCAGTGAAATAAGCAAAATTATTGTTGTCCGGGGAAAAACCAGAGCACCTCTACTTATGCGCCTATTATTCGGTTTTACTGAAGATAAGCAGTTTAAGGGGGCTTGGCCCAAAGTCTCGAAGAGACGACAGAATACAGACGGGGGTTAGTACCCCCGGTAGTAGTGCGACAACAAAACGAAAGCCCCAAAGGGGCGACAGAGTTTTTAATATGCTGTTTACAAAGTAATTGAACGTTCTGTCGCCCCTTTGAGGCTTTCGTTTTGTTGATGTTCCTGTACCGGGGGTTAGCACCCCCGTCTGTATTCTTTCGCACCTTCGGCGCTTTTCCCCGGACAGCAATAAAACAAAATAGGATAATCCGCAAATATTCCCCCTATGGAAAAAAGTACGTGGACTTATCGCCATAAGTACGTGGACTTATCTACATAAGTACGTGGACTTATCCCCATAAGTCCGTGGACTTATTTGACCACTTCCCCGAGAAGGGAGCAAAGGGTGCTTTTGCTGATTATCAAATATTGGTGTCCGGGGAAAACTTCACCCTCTTCCTTTTAGGTCACTTTCCATCAGTGTTCCTAACGAATAGTAGCTAATGGGGCTTGCCAAAAGTCTCGAAGAGACGATAGAACACAGACGGGGGTGATAACCCCCGGTAGTAGTGCGCCTTTAGGGCTTATTATTGTTCTTTGCCTTTGTTCCGGGGGTTAACACCCCCGTCTGTGGTCTTTCGCACCTTCGGTGCTTATTTACCGGACACCAATAATTATCAAAAAAAAGTGCCTGACTCGAGAATCAGGCACAGCTAATTGGGCAACTATGCGTGCTTATGCTACAAACTATATGCTTGAAGTATCTGCTCCACGACTTGCGGGAAGTGCTGCATCTCAAGCTGGTGCTCCTTCTCGGCAATATCATCGACGTCGTGAACATGGTGTCCCCACATGCCTTTGCCACCGAACTTGGGCAGAAGGGCTGGATGCAGGTTGATGATGCGGCGAGGGAAGGCATCGATGAGGTAATCCGGCACAAGCGGCAGGAAGCCTGCCAGCACAATGAAGTCGATACCGTAGTCCTCCAGCAGAGGCAGCGTCTCATCGGGACTGTTCAGTTGGGCCTTCGTGACGACTGCTGTCGGCACGCCCAGCCGTTCAGCCCGCACCAAAGCAAAAGCATCGGCCTTATTGCTGACGACCAATGCACACTTCACCTTATCAGAGTGTTCGAAGTGACGAATCAGGTTCTCGCAGTTCGTTCCACCGCCGGAGACAAAGATAGCTACATTCATTGAATTCAAAATGTTATAATTTCAAAATTCAAAATTACTTCTTCAACAATTTATTTCCTAATGCTTCGACGTGCAGCAAAGCTTAATTTTGAATTTATATATTTTGAATTTTGAATTGATATTAACTAATCCAGATTATATCCGTAGGCTTTCATGGCGCGGTCGCTCTGCCGCCAGTCCTTATCGACCTTGACAAAGACCTCGAGGAAGATGCTCTTGCCGAAGAACTTCTCGAGGCTCTTGCGGGCTTCGGTGCTGACACGCTTCAAGGCCACTCCCTGATGCCCGATGATGATGCCCTTCTGACTGTCGCGCTCAACGTAGATGACAGCGTTGATGCGGATGTTCTTATCGGTCTCCTTGAATTGCTCAACGACGACCTCTACGCTGTAGGGTATCTCCTTGTCATAGTAGAGAAGTATCTTCTCGCGGATGATTTCGGTGACGAAGAAGCGGGCAGGCTTGTCGGTCCACTGGTCCTTGTCGAAGTAAGCAGGCGACTCGGGCAGGAGCTCTTGGATGCGCTTCAGCAGATTATCCACGTTGAACTTGTGCAAAGCGCTGATGGGCACTATCTCCGCCTCGGGCAATGCCTCGTGCCACAGCTCCACCTTCTCGGTCAGAGCCTTCTGGTCGCTGAGGTCTATCTTGTTGATGAGCACGAGGACGGGAACCGTCATGCGCTTCACCTTGTCGAGGAAGTCGCTGTTCTTGTCTGGCGTCTCCACCATGTCTGTGACGTAGAGCAGCACGTCAGCGTCCTGCAAGGCACTTTCGCTGAACTGGAGCATCTGCTCCTGCAGCTTGTAGTTGGGCTTCAAGACGCCCGGCGTATCGCTGAAGCAAATCTGCATCTCAGGCGTGTTGAGGATGCCCATGATGCGGTGGCGCGTGGTCTGCGCCTTGAAGGTTGCAATAGAGATGCGCTCCCCGACGAGGAGGTTCATAAGCGTTGACTTCCCGACATTCGGGTTGCCTACGATATTTACAAAGCCGGACTTGAACATAATATTGAACTAAGAGTGAAGAGTGAAGAGTGAAGAATAAGAGTTACATAGGTCTGGTTGTTCACCTGCGATGAGTAACTTTTATTCTTCACTCTTCACTCTTAGTTCTTCACTTTCGAAGATTGTACCATTCCTCTCTCGTCATCAAGCCTTCCTTGTAGAATTGGGCAGGCTCTTTGGCTGCTTCCTTTGCACCGTCGTAGCCCCATATCATGTAGCTTGCACCCCACGTGAAGCCGGCGCCGAAGGCGGTGAAGACGAGCTTGTCACCTTTCTTGAGCTGAGGTTCGTACTCCCACAGGCATAGAGGCAACGTACCGCCGGAGGTGTTGGCCATGTGGTCGATGTTGACCATGATGTGGTCCCTCTCGACACCGATGCGGTTAGCAACGGAAATCTCGATGTTGATGTTTGCCTGATGAGGCACGACCCAAGCGATGTCGTCCTTGGTAAGGTTGTTGCGCTTGGTTATGGTCTTGACGGCGGACGTCATGTCGAGCACGGCGTGCTTATAGACTGCGCGGCCCTCCTGATAGACGAAGTGCTCACGTGCATCCACGCTTTCGTGGCTTGGCATCTTGGCAGAGCCGCCAGCCGCCATGTGGAGGTTCTGGTAGCCTTTGCCATCGACGCGATAGTAGCCGTCGATGAGTCCCACCTCTTCCGTCGTTGCCTCCATCATAACGCAGGCAGCGCCGTCGCCGAAGATGGGACAGGAGTTGCGGTCCTCGTAGTTGGTCATGGAGCTCATGTGGTCGCCTCCGCAGATGATGATGCGCTTGTAGCGACCTGAGCGGATGTAGCTGGCTCCTGCTTCCATCGCATAGAGGAAGCCGGCGCAGGCAGCTTCCATGTCGAAGCCGAAGGCACTGGTCAGGCAACAGTTCCCGATGACGAGCGAGGCCGTTGACGGGAAATGATAGTCGGGTGTCGTGGTAGCACAGATGACAAGCTCTATGGAGTCGGGGTCGGCTCCAGTCTTGCGCAGCAACTGCTGGGTGGCCCGAGTCATCATATAGGAAGTACCACTGCCTTGTTCGGGCTTGAGGATGTGGCGTGTCTTGACGCCAATGCGTTCCATAATCCACTCGTCGCTGGTATCTACGATACGCGACATTTCCTCGTTATCGAGGATATAGTCGGGCACATATCCGCCCACGCCAGTTATGACGGCGTTGATTCTTTCCATTGGCATGACTTGTAGTGAAAAGTGAAAAGTGAAAAGTGAAAAATAAGAGCAGCATCAGGGATTCTGTGATACCTTGATTTTTCACTTTTCACTTTTCACTTTTCACTTAAATGTTCTTACGCTTCCTTTTCGATGGCAACCTTGCCGCGATAGTAGCCGCAAGCAGGGCAAACCGTGTGATAGATGTGGAACTCGCCGCAGTTGGGGCATACTGCCAGTGCGGGAGCTACTGCCTTGTCGTGAGTTCTTCTTTTGAGAGTCCTGGTCTTGGACTGTCTTCTTTTTGGATGTGCCATAATTCTATTTACTATTTAATGATTTACTATTTACTCTTTATTCCCTCCGTAAAGGGGTTAGGTGTTCTTTATTTTACTCAGTTCTGCCCATCTTGGGTCAATCCGCTGCTCGTCGTGGAGGTCGGAGCAGGGTTGTTCACACGTCTCGTGCACATGCCTCAAGGGTATCTGCAGAGCTGCGAACTCGTAGATATTCCAAGCCACGTTGACGGTACCGTCCCTCTCTGGGATGGTCACCACCTCGCCGTCGTCGGCATATTCGTCCCCCATTACCACCTTCAGTGTGCAGTGGGCTTCGATGGGCTGGAGCATCGGTTCAAGACAGCGGTCGCACAACACTTCCACCTCGCCTTTCAACTGGAACTGCAGTTCATAGACGTCAGATGTCCGCTTCACCCGTAATGCTACGTCGAGCAGGCCATGCTTGATTTCCGGTCCCTGAACGGCGGAGAAGAAGTCATTGTCGGCCTGCCAGCGGTACGACACAGTATCGTCTGCCATGCCTTTCAAATCAACTGTATAACCGTCCAGTTTCTCCATCGGGCTGCAAAATTACGAAAAAAAGTTGAAAAGGTGAAACATTAAAAAGAAAAAAATGCTTTATCCGTGCTTTTTGAGTTCTACGCGGAACGTCGTGCCCTTCCCGAGCTCTGAATTTTTGACGAAGATGCGTCCATTGTGATATTCTTCGACGATGCGCTTTGCGAGGGAGAGTCCGAGTCCCCATCCGCGCTCTTTGGTTGTGTAGCCAGGCGTGAAGACGGAGCTGAAACGGTTCTTTGGGATGCCTTTTCCTGTGTCGCTGACTTCGACGCTGATACAGTCCGGCTCTTCACGTGCGGTGAGTGTAATGCTTCCCTTGCCTCCTTCCTTTCTGTCCGATGCAGAGGGGACCATTGCATCGATGGCGTTCTTGCATAGGTTCTCGATGACCCACTCGAAGAGGGGAGCGCTGATGGGAGCGATGAGCGGTTCGTGTGGCAACTGGCAGTTCATCGTGATGCGGTTGCTGGTGCGTCGGCTGATGTACTGCATCACGTTTGCGAGCACTTCGTTGAGGTTCTCAGGCTTGGGTTCGGGCTGTGAGCCTATCTTGCTGAAGCGTTCAGCGATGCGTTGCAGCCTTTGTATGTCCTTGCCCATTTCGGGCAGCAGTTCGTCGTCAGGATATGTCTCGCGCAGGACTTCGTGCCAAGCCATGAGGCTGCTGATGGGCGTGCCGAGCTGGTGTGCCGTCTCTTTGCTCAGGCCTACCCACACTTTGTTCTGCTCAGCTTTCTTGCTGCTGAGGAGTGCGAAGATGGCTACGACGACGAAGATGAGCACCACGCCGAGCTGTACGTATGGCCACCATGCCAATCGTCGCAGTATGAGGCTGTCGGCATAGCATATCTCCATGTAGTCGGAGTCGCCGAGGTTGATGCGGATGGCACGTCCTGCCTGCTTCATGGACAATGCGCGGTGGAGCACCAGGGTGTCGAGCGAATTGCCGGAGGCTGTTCCCACCTCTATGTTGCGGTAGTCCTGCACCTGCCCTTCGCTGTCGAGCACGACGACGGGGATGGTGTTGTTCGAGTTGAGCACCGTCCAGACGAGGGTGAGGTCGGTGGTCTCGTCGGCATTGTTGAGCGAGCGCATAGCCTCGGCCCATATCTCCATCTTGCGCTGCTCCTCTATCTTGAGGTCGCGCACCAGGAAGTGTGAGACAACGAGGGATGCCACGCTGAGCACGACTGCCAGCGTGACCAGCACAATCTTCACTTGCCGTATCCTGTTTATCCATTGCATACTCCTTAATAACGGAAAAGGGAGCTTTCTTATTGCCTTATGAATTAAGAATTAAGAGTTAAGAATTAAGAATTAAAACAAATTTTTCACTTTTCACTTTTCACTTTTCACTTAATTGTCGTACCTTTGCACCCATGAAACGATTCGGCCTATACATTATTATATTATTAGGCTCCCTCCTGACGGTCGGGTGCTGCAAAGACGACGACGAGCTGCCTCCTCCCGAGCCTACCATCCAGCCGCGGGCAGAGATGGAACGCACCGTCATCGTCTATATGGCAGGCGACAACTCGCTGGGCGATGCCTCAAGCTACAACGCCATTCCGAAGGATACGGCAGAGATGGTTTTGGGTAAGGCCATGATACCCGAGGACGTCAACTTCATCATCTTCGTGGACGACAGGCAGCACAAGCCTGCCATCTATGAGCTCTCGCAGAAGGGCGGTATGCAACTCTGGAAGCAATACAACGAGGAGCTCTGCACAAGCGACTCGCAGACGATGCTCAACGTCCTCCGCGAGATAGAACAGTACTTCCCTGCCCGTCACTACGGCATCACCTTCTGGTCGCACGCCAGCGGCTGGGCTCCCACACGGATGTCCACGAGGCTCAAGACCTTCGGGCAGGACCTGGACCGTGGCACGACCGACGGACCTCTGGAGATGGAGATACCCGTCCTGCGCAGCGTGCTTGCCCAGTTGCCCAAGTTCGACTACATCTTCTTCGATGCCTGCTTCATGCAATGCATCGAGGTGGCTTACGAGCTGAAAGACGTGACGGACTACATGGTCGGCTCGCCTGCCGAGATACCCGGACCAGGTGCTCCCTACAATAAGATTATCGAGCCCCTCTGCAAAGGCGATGCGAAGGGAATCGTCATGGGATACAGCAGTGGCTACCCTTCCGGCATTTACTCCGGCGTGCTCCTCTCCTGCATCGACTGCTCGAAGCTCAACGACCTTGCTCAGGCTACGGGACAGTTGCTGACGCCCCTATACATGGGACGCAAGGATCTGGGCACATACGGTTTCCAGGTTTACTGCGACTCCTATTCAAGAGACCGCAAATCGAAATACCCTTACTACTTCGACATGCGGACCACGATGAACCGTCTGCTTTCCTACGACGAGGAGGCCTATGTCAAATGGATGGAACACTACAATCAGGCCGTGCCGCTCCGCATACATTCGACTCCTTCATACGATGGGCAAGTCAGGTGGTATGCCAACTTCTGCACCCAAAGCGTCATCCTTGACCCGGAATGCTACGGCGGCGTATCGATGTTCGTTCCCCTCACCATCTACGAAGGCTACGGCTGGAACGAGGACTTCCAGAAGACCTCCTGGTACAAGGCTGCCGGATGGGAAGCGACAGGATGGTAAGTCTGTTCACATTCCCGCGACCAAGAAAGAGACTTGCCTAATTGGGCATTTCTGGCTTTTCGACCGTGACGCTAATGAGTCCGGCAGCATAGGGAGCTATCTCGTACTGATTGAAGAGGAAGAGGATGCTGTCCTCCTTCACGAAGAAGTTGTTGGTCAGGTAGAGGTCGCCCAGCATGGTAATGCCTGTCTTCTCTTGAAGGTCGGCAAGGTCCTTTGCCTCCCAGTCCTTGCAAAGCTGCTCTTCCATTGCCTTCAGCACTTCCTGCTCTTTGCCTTCGGGTATGACATCCTTGATGCTCAGGAGCTTGCCGCTCTTCACGTCAAAGTTATAGTAGTTCACCACGTAGCTGCCGTGCGCACCGCCGAGGTAGCAGTCTGTCGTCGTCTGATAGGACAGGACACCATCCTGACTCTCCTCAAGCGGATGACCTTCGACAGAATAGTAGTACTGAAGTGCGTCCTTGTACTCAAGCTCGTCAGAGTATATTTCCGCCAGCTCCTTTTTCCACTCCTCCTCGGTCATGTCGGCAAAAGCTTTCATGGCTTCCCGCACTGTGGGATGAGATGTGGTGTAAATAACGCTGTCGCGCAACACTTGAGAAAGTGCTGCGGCCAGGTCGCTCCCCGCTGCCAGGGTGTCGAGCTCGAACTTAATCTGGTAGCAAAGGCTCTCGCCCGGAGCAATGGGATTCTCGATGCACATAGAGGCCTTGCCCCATGAATACTCAACATGTTCGCTGCTGCTGCCACTCTTCCAGTCCACACATGCACTGACCACGGCAATCAAAGGAAGGAATATAAAAAGTTTTTTCATAATCATTAACCATTTATATGATGATCCGCAAAAGTACCCCATGCTCCCCTCTCTGGGAAGTGGTCAGATAAGTACACGTACTTATGGGGATAAGAACACGTACTTATGGAGACAAGTACACGTACTTATGGGGATAAGTACACGTACTTATGGGGATAAGTACACGTACTTATTTTCATAGGGTCTTTTTGCGGATTATCATAACCATTTATTATATGCCAAATTATAAACTACCCATGCTACCTTACTCCAGCAGCCCGGGCAGGAAGCTGCTGATGATGAGCACAACCAGTCCGATGACAAGCACCGTGACCGTCCGCTTGCTGCAGCCCTTCCACTCTCGGAGGATGATGCCCCAGAGGTTGCTGAACGTGACATTCAGCGCCATCAGGATGCAGAAGGCAAAGGTGGTGAGGACGGGACTCTCGGTGAGGAAGCCCTTGCCAAGGCTCAAGCCGAAGAACTGACTGTACCAGAGGGCTCCGGCAAGGAGGCAGAAGAAGAGATTGTTCATCCAGACGGAAGTCTTCCCATAGTCGCTCCATGTCTTGTTCTTCCCGTTTTGGTAGAAGCAATAGGCAGCATTCGTGCAGAAGCCGCCAAGCGTGACGAGGAAGGTGGCTGGCAAGGAAGCAAACATCGGGGCGACGCCCTCGAACTGGAGGTCTTGCCCAGCGGCCAGGCCGATGTTGAAGCAAGCACTCATAAAGCCGGCAAGCAGAGCCACGATGATGCCCTTGGTGAAAGACCTTTCCAAGCCTGCCCCTGAAGTGGAAGCCTCCTGCCCCGTGTCCTCTCCCTTTGAGGAGGAAGCAGAAAGAGTCTGGTCGCTCTCCCTCATCTTGCCCGCTATGCCGATGATGGCAATGCCGACGAGCGTCACGACAACGCCGATGATGACACTGCTCGTCAGGTCTGCCGCATGGCCCGTAAAGACGGGAGCAAGCAAGGTGCCCAAGGCAGCGCAAGTGCCCAGGGCAAGGCTCTGTCCGAGGGCGATGCCGAGGTAGCGCATACTCAGGCCGAATGTCAGGCCCCCGATGCCCCACAGCACGCCGTAGAAGAAGGTCATGCCCGCAGCCGAAGGGTCGCGGCTGAAGAGCTCGCAGAGGCTATGCCCTTCGGGAACAGCCATCTGAGCGCCAAGCAGAGGAAGGACAAGCCAGGCAAAGATGCCCTGCACTATCCAGTAACTCTCCCAACTCCAACTCTTGACCTTATTGATGGGGACATAACTGCTCGACTGGCAGAAAGCCCCTACCGCGATGATAAGTAAACCAAGTGCTATCATTGTCTTTCTATGTCTTTACCTTTTCACCCTTTCACTTTTTCACCTTTTCACTTTTTCACCCTTTCAATTCGTCACCTTTTGCTTGTCACTGCTTTTTCGTAGGCATCCACTTCCTGCATCCAGTCCTGGCCGACAGGTACATTGTTGCGGACGCAGAACTCATCATAGACAGCCTGCCACGGCATACACTTCTGCTCCTCGATGATGCCGAGCACCTTGTAGCCTTCGCCCCTGAGCTCGAGCTCGGAGATGGTCTTGCGAGGTTCGAGCAAGGCACGCGTCATGCACTTCTGGGCAGACCGCGAACCGATGATGTAGGCCGCTATGCGGTTGATGCTGCCATCGAAGAAGTCGAGGCCATAGTGGACGCGGTCGAGGGCATCGGCACGGACTATCTCGCTGAAGAGGTCCTGCGTAGGGTCGTCCTGAATGGTGACGTGGTCGCTGTCCCAACGAACGGGACGGCTGACGTGGAGCATCAGCTCCTTGATGAAAGGCAACACGGCACTCACCTTGTCGCCAGGCATCTCTGTCGGGTGGTAGTGACCTGTGTCGATGGTCAGTATCTTGCCCTTCTGAGCAGCATAGGCTGTATAGAAGTCGTGGCTGCCGACTGTGAAGCTCTCCAGGCCAATGCCGAACACCTTGCCCTCGATGCAGTCCTTCATCATGGGCTGCTCCTTGGCAAAGATCTCGTCGAGCGAGTTCTTGAGAATGGTGCGATACATCATGTGGTTGACGCTGACGTCCTTGCAGCCGTCGTGAACCCAAAGGTTCATGATGCAAGGGTCATCCTGAGCCTCGCCCATGGCGTTGGCAATGTCGCGGCAACGCTTGGTGTGCTCTATCCAGAAGTCGCGGATGCCCTTGTCGGGATTGGCCAACGTGAGGTTGCCGCTCTTGGGATGCGAGAAGCTGCTGCTGTTGAAGTCGAGCTTAGTGTCATTGGCCTTGCCCCACTCTATCCAGCTCTTGAAGTAATCCACGGTCACCTCGTCGCGGTCCACCACCTTGCCTCCGAAGTCACCGTATATCTCGTGCAGGTTGAGGCGATGGTTGCCGGGGATGAGGCTCTTGGCCTTCAGAATGTCCTGCCGCAGCTCGTCAATGTTGCGGGCAGCACCAGGGAAGTCTCCCGTCGATTGGATGCCGCCGCTCAGGGCACCGGCCTGTACCTCGAACCCGTGCACGTCGTCGGCCTGCCAGCAATGCAGACTCAAGTGGAAGTCCTGCAACTGCTGCAACACCTGCTCTGTGTCTATACCTATCTCTGCATAGCGTTCCTTCGCTATCTCATAAGCCTTTTCTACTAATAATTCTTTGCTCATTTCGTTATCTCTTTATTATTTAATTTCGTTATTACGTTATATCGTTATTACGTTATTACGCTATTTCTTTGTTATGCCTTAGGCAAATATGTCTTTGTCTCGATGCTATTGGCGATGACCTGTCGCATCTCAAACCTGTCGCTGACCAGTCCGGCTGCCTTTGCCTGTAGCATGATGTTGCCTATGGCTGTTCCCTCTACGGGGCCTGTCACGACAGGCAGGCCGATGCTGTCGGCTGTCATTTGCATGAGGTGACTGTTGTGTGTGCCGCCGCCGATGACATGCAGCCGCTCGATGGGGAACGGAGCAAGCTCTTTCAGGTAGCCCAGCACCTCTCTGTAGCGCAGGGCAAGACTCTCGAAGATGCAGCGTGCCTGCTGCTGATAGGTCTCGGGAAGCGGCTGATGCGTCTCCCGACAGTACGCTTTGATGGCTTCCACCATACTTGGGGGATTGGCAAAGCGTGGGTCGTCAGGATTGATGATGCTGCGGAAGGCGGGTGCCGTCATTGCCGCCTCGTTGATGTCGTTCACGTCGGCTGGCGCGTCTGTCCATTCCTTACGGCAACGCTCCAGGAGCCACATGCCGCAGATGTTCTTAAGGAAGCGCGTCGTGCCCTCTATGCCGCCTTCGTTGGTGAAGTTATACTGATAGCTCTTCTCGTTGATGATGGGCTGCTCCGTCTCGATACCGAGCAGACTCCAAGTGCCGCAACTGAGATAGGCGAAGTGCTCATCCTTTGCCGGGACTGCTGCCACAGCGGAAGCCGTATCATGGCCTGCCACAGCAACCACAGGCACAGGACCGAGCCCCGTCAACTGCTGCACTTCCGGCGTAAGGGTGCCGACGACATCGCAGGGATTGACATATCGCCCGAACTGGCTTCGCTTCATCCCGACGGTGCCAAGCAAGTCGGGGTCTATCTCTTTGCTGCGAGGATTGAGGAGCTGCGAGGTGGAGAGAATCGTGTATTCGCAGACAGCTTCTCCCGTGAGCATGTACATCAAGGCATCTGGCACAAAGAGCACCTTGTCGGCAGCCTCCAAAGCTGAGTCCTTGTTCTTGCGCATCGCAGCAAGCTGGAAGAGGGAGTTGAAGTCGAGGAACTGGATGCCGGTCCGCTCATAGATAGACCTTTCTAAATCTCCCATAGGGGAGACTTTCCGACCTGAGTTCTCTCCCTTCAAGGGAGAGTTAGAGAGGGTCTTTATTCCCTTATTCTGCGGGTCGCGGTAGCTGTATGGGTTGCGAAGGATGCCTCCGTCCTTGCCTATGCAGACGAAATCGACGCCCCACGTGTCTATGCCGATGCTGCGGATGCTGATGCCCTCGTCGGCCACGACCTTAAGGCCACGGATGATTTCATTGTAGAGGGCATAGATGTCCCAGTAGAAATGGCCACCGGTCTGGATGATGTTATTGGGAAAGCGCGTCAGTTCCCGTTGCGATAGCTTACCGTCCTGGATGCTCCCCAAAATGGTGCGTCCGCTTGTGGCTCCCAAGTCAACAGCAAAGAAATTGTTTTTCATTAAATACCATATTTATGCCTATATTCATGGCAAAGTTACGAAAAAGAATTTAGATTTTGAAGGCAAAAGAGGATAATTATTAAAAAAAAGAGGCAGAAGTACATTCCTTGCACTTCTGCCTCATGTCAGTTCCACCCCGAAACCCTCCTAACCTCCCTGTAAAGGGCAGGAGTCCTTCGCAGCAAGTTCCTCCTCTACGGAGGGAGGAGTTAGAGGTGGGCTTTCCTTCCTTTTGTGATTATCTTTCTTTTTTATAATGGGTAGTCCTCGAAAGCGTAGAGCACGGTGGAGAGGTAGCGCTCGCCTGTGTCGGGCAAAAGGACGACTATCTTCTTTCCCTTATTCTCAGGACGTTTGGCGACTTCAGTGGCAGCATAGAGTGCAGCTCCGGCGCTAATGCCGACCAGCAGGCCTTCCTGTTGAGCTATCTCGCGACCGGTGCGGATGGCATCGTCGTTCTCCACGTCGAACACTTCGTCGATGACGCTGGCATCGTATGTCTTGGGGATGAAGCCTGCGCCGATGCCCTGAATCTTGTGCGGACCGCTCTGGCCTCCGTTCAGCACCGGGCTCGACTTCGGCTCTACGGCGATGACTTTGACGTTAGGGTTCTGTTCCTTCAGGTACTTGCCTGTGCCGCTGATGGTACCGCCTGTTCCTACGCCGCCGATGAAAATATCGACCTTGCCGTCCGTGTCGCGCCATATCTCGGGACCAGTCGTGGCATAGTGCTTGGCAGGATTGGCTGCGTTCTCGAACTGCTGGAGGATGACGCTGCCGGGAATCTCATCGCGCAAGGCTTCGGCTGCACGGATGGCACCAGGCATTCCGTCCTTGCCAGAGGTGAGGCGCACTTCTGCTCCGTAAGCTTTAACGAGGTTGCGACGCTCGATGCTCATGGTCTCCGGCATGGTGAGGATGAGGTGGTAGCCCTTGACGGCAGAGACGAGAGCCAGTCCGACGCCCGTATTGCCGCTGGTCGGTTCGATGATGGTGGCGCCGGGCTTGAGGATGCCCTTGGCCTCTGCATCTTCTATCATCGCAAGTGCGATGCGGTCCTTCACGCTGCCGCCGGGGTTGAAAAACTCTACTTTAGCAATGACGGGCGTCTGTAAGCCCTTTGCCTGTGAATACTTACCCAGCTCCAGAAGAGGGGTATTGCCGACAAGTTCGGTCAGTTGTTTAGCAATTTTGCTCATAGTTTAATTTCGTTATGACGTTATTACGATATGACGTTATTACGTTATTACGACTTTGCGGCTGCAAAGGTAACAAATAATTCTCAATTATCACTTTTCAATTTTCAATTTTTTTCCAATGCTTGCTTTAAGTCATCAATGATGTCGTCTATATGCTCTGTGCCTATCGAAAGGCGAATGGTAGAGGGCGTGATGTGCTGCTCGGCAAGTTCTTCGGGCGAGAGCTGCGAGTGCGTCGTCGTATAGGGATGGATGACGAGGCTCTTGACGTCGGCCACGTTTGCCAGCAGCGAGAATATCTTCAGCGAATCGATGAAGCGCCATGCTTCTTCCTGCCCGCCCTTGATTTCGAAGGTGAAGATAGAGCCGCCGCCACCGGGGAAGTACTTCTTATAGAGCTCATGGTCGGGATGGCTCTCCAGAGCTGGATGGTTCACCTTCGCCACCTTGGGATGATGGGCGAGGAAGTCAACAACCTTCAAAGCGTTCTCCACATGCCGCTCCACTCTGAGGCTCAGCGTTTCTACGCCTTGCAGGAGGATAAAGGCGTTGAAGGGCGAGATGGCAGCACCTGTGTCGCGCAGGACGACGGCACGAATGCGCGTGACGTAGGCAGCAGGGCCCACAGCATCTGCAAAGACGATGCCATGATACGAGGGGTCTGGCTTGGCAAGCGTGGGGAACTTGTCGGGGTTGGCCTTCCAGTCGAACTTGCCGCCATCGACGATGACGCCGCCCAGCGAGGTGCCGTGACCGCCGAGGAACTTTGTGGCAGAGTGCACGACGATGTCGGCTCCATGCTCCAAAGGACGGATGAGGTAAGGCGTGCCGAAGGTATTGTCAACGATGAAGGGGATGCCATGCCTGTGGGCTATGGCAGCCACACCTTCGAGGTCCAGTACGTCGGAGTTCGGATTGCCGAAGGTCTCGGCATACACCACCTTCGTGTTCGGTCGGATGGCTGCTTCGAGGGCAGCAAGGTCATTCACGTTGACGATGGTGTGCGTGATGCCCTGCGTAGCGAGGGTGTGCGTAATGAGATTGTAGCTGCCGCCATACAGATTGTCGGCTGCCACGATGTGGTCGCCTGCCTGGACGATGTTCTGCAACGCATAGGTGATGGCAGCAGCTCCGCTGGCTACGGCGAGACCAGCCACACCTCCCTCGAGGGCAGCCACGCGGTCTTCGAAGACGCCTTGTGTGGAATTGGTCAGACGGCCATAGATGTTGCCTGCATCGCGAAGGCCGAAGCGGTCGGCTGCGTGCTGACTGTTGCGGAACACATAGCTGGTGGTCTGGTAGATGGGCACCGCACGTGCATCGGTTGCGGGGTCGGCTTGCTCCTGGCCTACATGAAGTTGCAAAGTCTCAAAGTGGAATTTCTTGCTCATAGTCTTATCTTTTTTCGTTATTACGTTATCTCGTTATATTGAATGGTTTTCACGCTGCAAAGGTACGGCACTTGGAAATATCTGCCAAATTTCTTGCAGTATTCAGAATATATCACTAAATTTGTACCGCACAAAGAATATCTTTCCGTTCGAGGCTCTGCACAGGACCTTCTACAGAATATCATTCTGAATTACCAACCTCAATCTATAAAGTATGGACTACGAACTCGACAAAACAGACCGCGAAATACTGAAAATTCTTCAAAAAAACGCTAAGCTGACCACAAAAGAGCTGGCCGATGCGGTAAACTTGACGCCTACTCCTGTCTTTGAGCGGCAGAAGCGACTGGAACGCAAAGGCTACATCCGGAAGTACGTGGCTGTGCTCGACCCGGAGAAGCTGGGGCTGGGGCTGCTCGTCTTCTGCAAGGTGAAGCTGAAGCAAATCAACCACGAGATTGCCGACAGCTTCGTGCGCCGCATTCAGCTCATACCCGAAGTGGCTGAATGCTACAACACGAGCGGCGCATACGACTATTTATTAAAGGTACGCGCGCGCGACATGAAGCACTACCAGGAGTTCATCCTTTCGAAGCTTGGCGAGATAGAGAGCCTCGGCTCCATAGAGAGCACCTTCGTGATGAGCGAGGTGAAGCAGAGCAACGGCCTCGCATTCTGAAAACAACCACAAAACATACCGACATGAGAAAGTACATCCTTACCGCTATCCTTGTATGCTCCGCAAGCCTTGGCACTAAGGCTCAGACGGAAGGCGAGCGTCTTGCCATCGACAAGGCAATGTTTGAACTGCGCAAAGACATGCCCGACAAGACCGTGGCGATGAATCCCGTCACCGACTTCGACTGCCCTGACCCCTCGATTGTGAAGATAGACGAGTGGTTCTACTGCTTCAAGACGGGCTACCCCATCAAGATTTATCGCAGCCGCGACCTCTGCAACTGGACCTACTACCGCGACATGTTCACCGGTCCCAACGCACACGATCCCTTCGGCGACGGCAAGCCTGACCCCATGCACACAGGAGCCGGCAAGCAGAACATCAACTACTGGGCTCCAAGCCCTGCACTCATCAAGGGAAAGCTGGTCGTGTACCTCACCCTCTTCGTCTCCATGGAGAACGACAGGCAGGTCGTCCTCGTGGCCGACGACATCGACAGCCCGTTCCACTATGCCAACACGCTGAACGTGGGCACTCCGGAGCACCCCACCCCACAGGACGGACAGTACTTCCTCGACGACGACGGCAGACACTACCTTGTCTATGGCGACGTGAACAGCAAGGGCAACTACATCCGCGAACTGGCGGAGGACGGACTGCACTACGCCAAAGGCAGCCAGCCCCACTACATTACGACGGCCTACGAAGGGGGATACATCTACAAGTACAAAGGACTGTACTACTTCTACTGCTCGAAGAACCACTTCAACAACTACGAGTACACACTTTGCCTGAGCACATCGGCCAACCTCTTCTCCGGCTGGAGCGAGCCTGAGCCCGTGCTGACGTCCGAAAGTCCCGATGCCATACTGAACGGAGCGGGACACAACGGGGAAATCATCACCGACAGGGCTGGCCGCATGTTCATGGTGATGCACGCCCATTGCGAAGGCCTCATACCGCGTCGCGGCGACTACCGACCGCGGCCCATGATCCTGATGGAGCTGAAGGACATCGACGGACGGCTGACCTTCGTCGATCACAAGGGCCTGCCAACCAGCCACCCCACATGGCTCGTTGCCAGACCACAGTTCTGAAGTGAAAGCTCGCTCTGCCCCACGACCAGCGGACACAAACAGGACTGAGAACGCGACAAAGCACACCCAATTAGCCCAGCAACGCAGTCTCTGCGTGCAGGAAGCATAGTCATGTAGTTTGAAAGTACATGAACATGCAATTGCAAGTACATGAACATGCAATTGCAAGTACATGAACATGCAATTGCAAGTACATGAACAATCAAACTATGATCCCTGTAACGTTTACTCATCAGGCTGCCCATGTCGGCCAACTCGACAGAGCGCAGACATCTTACCCACACAGAATAAATCTGCCAAAGAAGAGCACATAAGAAAATATTGTTGTCCTGGGAAAATCAAGATCACCTCTACTTATGCGCCTATTATTGGTGTCCGGGGAAAATTCTCTCTCTTCCTTATAGGTCCTTTTCTATCGGACTTTCTGACGAATAGCAGCTCATGGAGGCTTGCCAAAAGTCTCGAAGAGACGACAGACCACAGACGGGGGTGGGACTCCGCCTGCGCCTGACCGTAGGGAAGAACCCCCGGTAATATTGCAACAACAGAGAAAGCCCCGAAGGGGCGACAGAGACATAAGCAAGTTGTTATTATACAAGTTACATATTCTGTCGCCCCTTC
>OMSJ01000135.1 GCA_900313705.1 uncultured Prevotellaceae bacterium | reverse complement strand
CTACATGCCTAACGTCACATTCAGCATCACCGACCGTGACGAAACTGAAAGCACAGGCAGCCATTACAGCCAGGGTGCCAAAATCACCCTGCACAATGTGCCGACAGCCATCTCCCAGGACCTCTGCGTGGCGATAGCATCCAAGCATGGTCCCGACAAGGAGCATGATGCCGGCCTGCGCCCAGGCGACTTCCAGTTCACGTTCCAGGGCTTGGGCGGTTCAGCTGCAGCCGACAACTACGTCTTCATGCTCCTCGACCACCTCTATGCCGGTCTGCGCCTCAGGATGAGGGTAAAAGCCGAATACCTTGCCCTGCGCACCATCAAGCTGAAGGCCTTGAGACTGAATGCCAAAGTTGGCGCTACGCTCAGCACAGAGAAGAACAACATCACCATCGAGCTGAAGGCCACCGACGGCAGCGACCCCAGCGAGGATCCCATCGTAGGCGAAATCACCTACACCCCAGTCGGCGAAGTGGCCACCGACGGCGTAGAGTTCTGGTCGTCGGCAGAAGGCCTGGAGTTAGGAACTGACTACGTCGAGAGCCTCGGTGACTTCATGCCCCTTGGCGTCACATCGCTCGAACTGACCAGCGTATATGACGTCTATGACAAGAGAGGCAACCTGATTAGAGAAAACAGCGAGGCAAAGAACTCCATGCGGATTAGCGACTTGCTTACCGGACAGACCACGACCCGTCGTGACTGCCGCTACACAGTGAATATGACCATCCAACCAACCTACTTGTACATGCTCTCCGACCCCGACCTCGACAGTCCGTCGGTGGTAATCGAGTAGTGGACAATTGACAACTGATATAGAAAGAGGAAAAGATATAATGAGAAGGCATGGGGCTTATGAGGCTCATAGGGGGGTCTATACTTTTGTTGAGATTGATTGGTCTTAATTCAGAATACTCTGCTATCTGTTCTTACTCTATCGCCCCGATGCTTCCGAAGTATCTCCAAGGCTCTGTTGCCCTGTAAGCATCCACAGACCCATGATATGAGATAAGACACAACGCGGGGTCCGCAAAACTACCCTATTGAAAAAAGTACGTGTACTTGTCGCCATAAGTACGTGTACTTGTTGCCATAAGTACGTGTACTTATCCACATAAGTACGGGTACTTATTGACCCAATGAGTTCTACTGCCGTAGATGCGGGGACTTATCAAGTGTTTTGATTAGTTCGTTTTATTGGGTTTGCCCAAAGGCGGGGATGCGTGGGGAGTTGGGTTTATGGTTGGTCGGGGGGGAAGGCTTTTAGCAGTCGGCGGTATTCTTTCCGGGTGATGGGGATGACTGTTCCGTGGCGGGGGGTGAAGGCTCCGGTGGTCTCTGTGTTCTGCACGAAGGTGAAGGTCCGCAGGTCGTCGCTACGGGTGAACTGGTAGTGACCGCTTGTGTAGCAGTCGTACATCAGGCACCATCCTCCGCCGATGAGCGGGAAGACGCCGGCGCCTTCTACGTTGTCGGTCGTCGTCTCGCAAAAGCCTTCGTGGAGTGTCCAGGTCTCGGGGCGGTGCAGTTGGCGGAAGGTGTATTGCCGTATGCCTTTGTGACTGCCGTCGGCTTCTGTCTTGAAGAAGAGGTGGTAGAGTCCGTCGGAGGTCTGTACGATGTCGGTGTCGATGGCTGGGGCGTGGAAGTCGAAGAGCACTTGCGGTTCGCCTTCCAGTCCGCTGAAGTCTGGGCTGGCATAGCACCAATAGACGCGGTCGTAGGGGATGGAGCCGTCGTCTGTGAGGAGCGAGAAATAGACGAGATACTTGCCTGCCTCTTTGTCGAAGATGGTCTGCGGCGCCCATACGCGGGTGACGCTTGCAAAGTGTGTGCCGTGGTAGCGGTCGGGGAAGTGTACGCGGTGGTGTTCCCAGTGAATGAGATCGCGTGAGCGGAGGAGCACTATGCCTCTGTTGCTGCTCCATCCGAGGGAGGAGCGCATGTCGGTGGCCACCATGCGGTACCATCCGTCGTGGCAGCGCAGGATGTGTGGGTCTCTCACTCCGTGGGCGAGTGCTATGCTGTCGCTTGCGATGATGGGCTTTCCGCTGTTCAGGGGCGTGTAGTTGAAGCCATCGTCGCTGACGGCATAGCATATCTGCTCCTGTTCCGGGGCGTTGCCGGTGAAGTAGGCGAAGAGGTACTTCGTCATCTTCTTTGCCGGACAAGGCATAGCGGTCAGAAGTGCAAGGGAAAGAATCGTCAGATAACGCAACATAATATAAAGAACTGTGTTAAGGAAGTGTTACACCATGCGTGTTTATTTCTTTGAAAGGCGCTTGAACTCTTTCTTCGCCTTGGCGAGCTGCTCCATGAAGGCATCGTTGTTGAGCAGGGCGGGCAGTACGAGTGCTCCGACCATCTGTCCGGCCTTGACGTCGCTGTAGTGGTGGAAGCCTACTATCCAGCGACTTTCGCCGAAGTCCAGTCCGCGCTTGAAGAGTTGGTCCTGTCTTTCGGGGTTGATGGTGGCAAGTACCATAGCGACTGAAGTGCCGATTGCGCTGTGCCCTGAGACGTAGCTGCCGTTGTTGCGAAGTCCTTCTTCTGCTTCGGGAACAGCCGTCGGCTCGTTGTAGAGGGCGTAGGGGCGTGTGCGTTTGTAGAAGTTTTTAGTGCAACGTGTGGCGTAGCTGCCGGCATCTTCCTTCATGGTGTTGATGAGCTTGTAGATTTCGGGTGTGTTCTCCTTCGAGAGTTCCATGCCGAAGGCTTCCGAGAAGACCTCCAGGATGTTGTTGGTCGAGGTGTTGGCATCCTTGACGGCTTGCTTGCCGCGCTCAGTGGGCCGGATGGTCTTGCCGAACTGGTACATGTGGAAGTCCTGTTCGAACAGCAGGGAGCCGAATGCTGGTGGCGGGCCCATGAAGACTGTGTCGTGCGGGGCTTCTTCTTTTGTCAGGTAGTGGTTGGACTGTCCGTAGGCTACGATGGCTGCGAACAGGAGTGCAGAGATGCAGAGCGTCTTTTTCATAGTTGTTGTTGATTAGGTTATTCTGCCTGCAAAGTTACAAATAAAAGTTGAAAATTGAAAATTGAAAGGTGAAAGGTACAAAAAAGAGGTGAAAATAGTTGGAGATAAAGAAAAAAACCGTAACTTTGTAAGCGTAACAGTATAGTATTAACCTCCTAAAAACGAAAAACTATGACTTACAAGATTATCGACATCGAGGGCGTAGGCGAGGCTTATGCTCCGAAGCTCCAGAAGGCAGGCATCGTTAAGGTAGAGGACCTGCTGGCAAAGTGTGCCACTCCTAAAGGCCGTGCTGCCCTGGCAGAAGAGACAGGCATCAGCGAGAAGCTCATCCTGAAGTGGACCAACCATGCCGACCTGTTCCGAATCAAGGGCGTAGGTCCGCAGTTTGCCGAACTGCTCGAGGCAGCCGGCGTCGATACCGTCAAGGAGTTCCGTCATCGCGTAGCCGAGAACCTCGCACAGAAGATGCAGGAAACCAACGACGCCAAGCATCTTGTTCGCCGCGTTCCCTCCGTCAAGGAACTGGTGAAGATGATTGAGCAGGCAAAGGAACTCAAGCCCCTGATGACCTATTGATGCACAGGGTGACCTATTGAGAAACCTCGTGAACATATGGCCGGATGTCTGTGGATGTTCGGCCATATATATTAATGTGAAAACAAAGAAAGAATAAAGGAAAGTGATATGATGACGTATGACGCCCATGCCCGTTCTGTCCGAAACGGTCTGCCACTAATGACGGCATTGCTCTGTGTATTGATGCTGACAATCAGTTGTACATCAACACAGAGAAGTAATCAAGTATCCCTCTCGCAGTTGCGCGAAGGCTTTGCCAATCCGCCCAAGGAGGCGAAGGTGCGCACATGGTGGCACTGGTTGGACGGCAACGTGACGCGCGAAGGCATCACTGCCGACCTCGAAGCCATGCATCGTGTTGGCATCCAGGAGGCAACCCTCTTCAACGGAGGCATGGGCTTCCCGCAAGGCCCCGTTGAGTACATGAGTCCCGAGTGGCTCGACCTGCTGCAACATGCCGCAAGCGAAGCAAAGCGCCTCGGCATGGAGTTGTCCTTCCACAACGGTCCCGGATGGTCGTCGAGCGGCGGCCCATGGGTGAAGCCCGAAGATGCCATGCAGACCGTCACCTACAGCGAGCGTCGCATAGAGGGCGGTCGCACCATGAGCGTCGTCCTAGAGAAACCTCAGTCGCGCCATGAGTTCTACCAGGACATCGCCGTGCTTGCCTTTCCCACTCCGCAGAGCGAGCAACGCATCAACGGCTTGGAAGAGAAGACACTCAGCAACAATCACTTCAAGAGCCACCTGATGCCAGAGACGCGCGATGTGGATGAGCAGGCCATCGTCAAGCGTGAAGACATCGTCAACCTGTCGGACCGGATGCTGCCCGGCGGCACGCTGACATGGGATGTGCCTGAAGGCAACTGGACCATCCTGCGCATCGGCTTCACGCCCACCGGCATGACCAACCATCCTGCGCTGGCCGGAGGCAACGGACTGGAGTGCGACAAGATGAGTCGCAAGGCGCTCGATGCCTTCTGGCAAGGCGGCATCCAGCCCATCATCGACAAGCTCGGCTCGCTGGTCGG
>OMSJ01000018.1 GCA_900313705.1 uncultured Prevotellaceae bacterium | reverse complement strand
GGCGGCACCCAAGCACGGGTCTGCTCCATGAGCTCGTCGAAAGGAGTCACGTAGTTCGTCACTCCCCCGATGGTCATCCTGATAGGCGCCGTTTCCGGAGTCACCACCTTTTCCACTGCTGCCGGCTCCACCACCGGACCAGTTTCCTCAGAAGAGCAACCAGCAAGCAGGAAAATGAATCCCCAAATTCCTACGAATCTAACTATGGTCCTTATATCTTTCATCCTTTACTTTCACTTTTTCCCTTTTCAACTTTTCCCCTTTTCACCTTTTCAATTTTTCACCTTTTCCTCTTTTCCCCTTTTCCTCTTTTACCAGTTATATACAGTCCAGTCGGCCCCCATCTCGGTCCAGGGTTTCATGGCATATTCCACCCATCCGATTTCCACGCCGCCTTCCTCTGTAATCTTGAAGACGTATGTATATTGATAGCCGGGCTTCCACTGCATGTACTGGGCTGGCACCTCGACGACCCTGTCCGAGCCGTTGATTTTCGCTTTCAGCTTATAGTTGCCCTGCGACGTGTTCGGCAGGACGGTGTACCAGCCATTGTCGGAGACCGTATATACCTTGCTCTCGTCCTCCGGGTCATAGTCCTCGGTGAAGGCAACAAGGGCCTTGTTAGTTTCGGAATTAGCATTTGGCACTAAGCCGTACCGTTCCTGTGTCTGTGTGCCAGACTTGGGATAGATGACTCTGACTTCCCCCTTGCGGACAATCTTGACACCGTCAGCCGACGGCTTGAAGCTCCTTTCGGTCATATTGTAGGCCACGCGCGGGAAGACGTACTTGAACATGAAGCGCACGCGAGCGTAGGGCTTCACGAACTCCAGCGTCACCGGCTGCCCGAACTGCTTGTCGGGATAAGTCGCGGTGCCGTCCGAGAACCACAGGCGCGAGAAGTAGGGAGAGGCATCCATCGCATCCTTAGAGCTGGCATCCGCACGCATCGAGATGGTATAGGCCGAGGGGGTATTTGCGGACGTATATGTGTTACTTGCACCGTAAGTATCTATGTCCTGGGGTGCAGAGCCATTCCACCCTGTCGCAGCGAAGAAGCGGTAGGCCTTAGCGCTCCAGTCCCAGTACTTGATGGTCTGACGGGGCTTGTCGGCCAGTATATACTCCCAGCCGACGCTGTTCGTCGTCGTCGTGGCCTGCAGGCCGCCGTAGTTGCCGGCATCGAGGCTCATGTTCTTGTAGCCCCAGACCATGAAGCTCGTGACACCCGTCTCGCTCAAGGGCACACTGCTACGGGTCACGGGCTGCTCGTCCGGCAGGTTGGGAGAGAAGGCAATAGGCCTCTCCACCGGCACAGGCACAGGTTCCGGTTCCGGCACCTGAGACGTACCATCATCGCCGGAGCACCCCATAAGCCCCATAAGCCCCATGAGCCCCATGAGCCTCATTGGTCTCATTGGCCCCATTGGTCTCATTGGCCCCATGAGCCTCATTAGCCCCATGAGCCCTATTAGCCTCATTAGCCCTATTGGCCCCATTAGCCCTATTAGCCTCATCTCTTTCCTCCTTTCTGCTGGGCTTCCAGCTCAGCGATTCTGGCTTTCAGCCTTATGTTCTCTGCCTCCAGCTCCGCAATGCGGGCCTTCTGGTCGTTGCGGTAGCCAAGGCGTGCAGCCGTCATCTGCTCACGGATGCCGCCTTTCTCCACAAAGTCCTTCTGCAGACGGTCCAACAGCCTGCCCATCATGTTGTCGAACTGATGGATCAGCGTGATGGCGATGTTGCAGAGGGCTTCTGGCGAGCGCTTGTCGATGTCCTTGGTGTAGTCCTCCGGACGGTTGTGCGTTTTGCTGTATTCCTGTATCTGTTTGGTGCGAGGGTCGTCGAGCAGCCACTGTTCCAAGTGGCGTGTGCGCAGGTAGTCCTCGTAGTCCAACAGCGTCTCTTGCATGCTGGCGCGGGCTACGCCAAGCAGCTTTATCTCTGTTTCAGCAGAGGTGGATGCAGCAGCGCTACCCTCTGCAATGTTTTGTTTTCCTGAACGAGCAGCCTGGACAACCTGATCGATGGTGCGATCCTTGCGCTCCACGAAATAGTGGTGCGCAAAGTAGAAGGTGATGTCATACAGGCATTCCGCCTTCTGATAGACCAGCAGCCCCCGATAGTTACCCTTCTTCGGCAAGAAAGGCTTAGGCTCTAACTGCCCATAGAGCCTATTGGCCCCATTGGTCCCATAAGCCCCATAAGCCCCATGAGCCTCATTAGTCCCATTGGCCTCATAAGTCCCATGAGCCTCATAAGCCCTATTGGCCCCATGAGCCCCATTGGCCTCATTAGCCCTATTGTCCTTGTTGTCGTTCATTGTTTCTTTCTCACTTTTCGAGGCACCAGCCTCATTTCTTCTTTCTTCTTTGTAGCCTACCGAGGAGTCGCACCTCGGTAGGCTTTGGCTTGTCAACCCTGTGGGGGAGTCGCTCCGGCTTAGCCGCTTGAGCACCTGCCGGAACGGATACCCCACAGAGATTAGGAGAGAGATTTATTGAACTCTGATAACCTTGTAAGCATATTTGCCAACACTCTTAACAGCTGTGCGCCTGTAATAGGTTGCACCTCCATCGAATGTTGCAGATGCTTCAGTTGTACCAGTATCATTAGTGTATAGTTTGCCAGTTGCAAGATATGCAGTTAATTCTGTTTGGTCTGCTATTGAAACTGTCTCAGTGTAATATGTAGCAGCTGTCTTGATATACTCAACAACAAGAGCTGTTGTGGTAGTAGTAGCCTTTACACCTGTAAGCTTCAAAGCCTTGATGGACTCATCGATACCATCTTCACCAGGCACTGCATTTACCTTCGTGGGTGCAGCAGAGAAGCATGAAGAGCCATCTTCATTCAAAAGTTCTGTGGTTATCTGCTTTGTACCGACTGATGTCTCTGCGAGGGACTCAGCAACAGATGCCTCGGTAATCGGGAAGTTGGTAGCATCGGTAGTAGTAGCCTTATATACATTTACATTTGTACCAAGTGTGAAATCTACAACATCGCTACCATCCATAATGGTTGCGAAGATGTCCAAACGATCAGGAGCTGTTTGAGCCTGATACTCGTCCTCGCCTGTCTGGTAAGAACTAAACTTAGTGGCATCAGCTTCAGAATCATAAACATAAACGGCACCGAAGGTCGTGATGCTGGGCTCGCTGACAGTTGTGATGTACTCAGCCTGACCATTCTCAGCCTCAACAACCACTGCGTCGAAGGTGATGGGATAGAGTTCATCATCAGTAATCTTGAACAGATAGGTGTACTTGAAGTTAGGCTTCCACTGGAGGTACTGAGCGGGAATCTCAGCGGTCTTACCAGAGATGTCAATGGTTTCACCTGTCACAGTGTTCTTCAACGTATAGTCAATTTTCAGCTTCAGGTTCTTGTCGTTGCTCTCTTGAGGGAAGAATGTAGTGAAGTCTTTTACGCCGTCACCATTACTGTCTGCCTTATCATAAGTTGCAGCAGTTGATGTTTCACCCAACTTTGTTGCTGCAGTAATCTGGTTACCAAGAGTGATATAGGTCTTAGTATCCGCAGCAGTGGTTGGGGCAAAAGAAATGGTGGGGTGATTCGAAATACCAGCAGCATCGTTAACGGCATTCTTTGCGTAGTACTTCACCGTGAACTTACCAGCCACACCACCTGTAGCCGTGTTGGGAACGTTGGCAACAAAGTTCGTAGTGCTGTTGTCTGTCATTGCATCGAATCCAGTAGAACCAGCACCAGGATCTGCATCTTCATCATAGTAGAACTTAGTGACTTTCACATCATAGCCAGGAATGGTCTCATACATACCCACACGCACCTGAGACTGACCATTGCGGAAGGTGAAAGTGACGTTGCCACCATATTTGTTTGGTTGTGTACGATCGTAAGTTGAGGTTTTCGTGATGTTCACACGATCAGCAAAGTAAAGGCTGTTGAGATCAGCATCAGCGGTGACATCCACTTCGTAGCCCTTGTCATAGACGGTAGTACCAGAAGTGAGCTTGTTGATGGTGACCTTACCCGCACTGATGTCAGTAGGTTTAGCAGAAACGGCAGTAAAGGTATAGCTATCTGCATTATAGTCCCAATACTTGATGGTCTGAACATCTGTTGTGACTTTAGTTCCTGCCATCTTTACGAAATCCTGGTCACCGCTGGCAGTGTAACTTAAACCGACATACTCCCAATCCTTAGTGTTAGATGTGGAAGTGTAAGCTGTGTTGGTACCATAAGTAACCTTGTAGTTCGGGAATACTCGCTGCTTAGCAGTGGAACCATCTGTAACAGCGGCAGTACCATCAGTCTCGCCCTTTTCACCCCAAACGATGAACTGGTTGTTCAGCTTTGTAGCAGCAGCAGCCCCTTCTGCACGAGTAGGAGTGGGCACATTGAAGCCGAAGCTGATAGGCTGTTCACCCTTGGCGGTCGCCAGTTCTTCGGCTGTACCAAGGTAGCTTTCGTTGGTGCAGCTTGCTAATGCCAAGGCGGCAGTAGCGAACAATAAATACTTCTTCATAATCTCTAAATAATTTAACCGGTTAAAATAATTAATAATTGTTTTCTCTTTAATGTTCTTTATTCTTTCTTCGCTCCGAGGCCCGGCCTCGGAAGCGTTATACTTATTTCTCTTCTTTCTTTTGCTCTCTGATGCGGAGTCGAACCGCATCAGAGATATTATATCCCACCAAGGGAGTCGCTCCGGCTTTGCCGCTTGAGCGAAGCGGAAAACTCCACTTGGTTTATGAGGGAGAGGTTAGTTAACCTTGATAACCTTTACGCCATAAACCTTGTTGAGGTTGGTGTACTTCTGATAATAAGTACCATCGGCATAAGTTGTAGCAGCAGTCGTGCAAGCCTCATCGGTGTAGTATCCGGTAGGCCAGCCTGTAGGTTCTGCTGTCAACTTCACAGCTGTGTTGTACTCGGTATCAGCGTTATCTGTACCAGTGTAATAAACATAAGCATAGGTGTTTGCTGTTGCAGCGAACTTAGCTGCGGTACCTGCAGTGACAGTAATGTCGTTGCCGTCAGCACCAGGAACAGTTGTGATGGTGGCATCGCTGGTAGCCTTGGTAAGTACGAGACCGTTGCGACCAGTGATAGTTGTAGCATCGGAAGCAGTCTGGATGTTCAGAGCGTCCATAACCTCTGCTTCGGTGGCAGCACGGCTGAGGGTATAAAGTTGTCCGTTTGTTCCAAGGTCACTCTTCAAAGTACCATCGGTGATAACCTGTACATAGATGTCGCCAGCAACGTACTCATCATCCGTGTAAGTATGACCCTTCTGATAGGTGGTGATAGAAGGAGATGCCACATTGGTGATAGTGCTCTGTGTGAAGTCCTCCGTTTCTGTCACTACAGCATCGAAGGTGATAGGATAGAGACCTGCAGGATCAGTAGTTACAGTGCTTGTCCAACCATTGGTATTATCGCTAATCTTGAAGATGTAGGTGTATGCATAGTTGCTCTTCCATGCAGCATAGATGGCGGGTACGTAAGCAGTAGCGCCATGAACCTTGATTTCCTCACCAGAACCGTCGATAGACTCGAGCGTGTAGTCAATGCGGAGCTCGAGGACTGTACCTTCCTCGTTAGGCATAGCAATCTTATAATAGTTGTCGGCAGCATTACCAGCGAAAGAGGCCTGAGCAGAAGAACGACCAAGCCAAATGGAACCCGTAGACTTCTCCTTGTGATTCTTTACGTCAGTATAATTCAAGTTACCGAATGCCTTGGTATTCTCTTTACCTGAAGCATCGGCAGCGAAAGAAACGTGAGCCTTATTGTAGTCACTGTTACTAAAGTTGGTCTTGCCCGTTGTCGGGAACGATACAGTGTAAGTACCTGCTGTGTAGAAGTTGTCCTTATCAGCAGTAGCTGTGGTAAACAACGTTGCACTTGTTGAAGTGGCACCTGTTGCAATTGTTGTAGCAGCATCAATGTAGAATTTTACATTCTTGACAGAGTAACCGGGAACTGTCTCATAGAGAGCCACACGAACCTTGGAAGCCAACGCACGGAACTTGAAGGTCACCTCATCCTGATATTTGTGTGCTGCATCCGTACCATCTTGATATGCCGTCACCATGTCAGCAATGTAGCACTTCTCAAGATCTGCAGCAGCGCCTTTCAGCGTATAGGCAGCAGTCTTGGCATTGGGAGCACTAATAGCAGAAACCAAGATTTGTCCTGAAGCAGGTGTACCAGAGGTAATAGCGGTTGCTTCACCTGTTGAGTAAGCAATGAAGTCATACTGAGCAGCACTGTAGTCCCAATACTTGATAGACTGGGTGTTGCCAGCAAGTGTAGAAGGGGCTACTGCTGTTAAACCGACATACTCCCAGTCAGAAGTGTTGGATTCTGTGGTGGCTGCGGTGTTCGCTGCCCAGTTTACCACATAGTTGTCGAAAACTGTACCAGTTGCTACTACTGTTGCTGTAACATCACCAGCACCTTTGAAGCCTGCTACGGTGAAATGGTTGTCCAGCAATTTAGCAGCATCAGCACCAACATGGTCGGCACGGGTCATGCCGCTGTAGGTTGAACCGAAGACGATAGCGTCCGACCCGCCTTTCTGTGCGACGCTCGAAGCGTCACCCACGATTGTGTCGTTTGTACAGCTGGCCATCACCGTGATGGCGGCTGCGAGGTAGAATAACTTTTTCATAGTCTTGAAATTGATAAATTGTTATTATTATTATTGTTTATTATTTATGTTCCTTTCTTTCTGGACAGGTCTCGTCGGAGGACTTAACCTGAAGTAACATATTTGTCTTTACTTTTCTTTAAGTTTCGCAAGTTCAGTTTGCCTAGTAGATAGAAGGAGTTAGAAGTAGATAGAAGAAGATAAATGACGTTAGTTTTGCCGCTCTAACTTTGAATTTTCAATTTACCTGTGGTATCGTCTTCTATCTTCGCCGCTATAAGCGGCATATCTTCTTTTGTCTTCATATTTCTTCTTTACATGCGAAACTTCAGTTCTTCTTTTATATGTAATTTGCAATAGCACCCGTTGCGCCCCCCGCTGGGAAGGGGTCGGATAAGTACACGGACTTATGCGGATAAGTACACGTACTTAGTCGGACAAGTACACGTACTTATGGCGATAAGTACACGTACTTTTTTCCATTGGGTGTTTTTGCTCATTATCATATTTCTTTTTTTGTTGCTCATCAAGGAGTCGAACCTTGATGAGCTGATTATTAGTAGAGACGTTTCGCTTGCCGAAGAACGCTCCAGAGTTGGATGTTTGTTACTGTACCTTGATTACCTTGGTGTAGTAAACACCGTCGTTCTTGGTGTACTTGTCGAAGTAGGTCTGGCCATCAACTTCTTCAGTCTCGGTAGCCTTTACGTACTTGGTGGTGTCGAGCTCGTACCAGCTTGAGGTCTGCTGAGGCAGGATGACACAGTAGGTGTAGGTGTCCACGCCGCCAGAGGTGGTCTTCCGGTAGTAAGCTGTACCATTGACGGGAGTCGTGTCGGCCTTAGGACTGTAGGTCGAATTTCCGCTGTCGAAGGTATAGAGGTCGGTAGCACCTGCAAAGTCAGCATAAGCAATGTTGGTTGCCTTCTTGTAGGTCATGCCCTTGTCGATGGTGTAGTAGTAGTCGGTACCTGTCACGGCATAGCCGCTGGCGATGGTGTTGCCGGCTGCATCGAGGTAGAGGTTGCTCACGCCCTGACCGACGAAGGGAGCCTGCATGGTGTATTTGCCTTCACCATCCTTAGCGAAGTACTTCACGCCCTTCTGAGCGTCGAAGTATTCGATATCATCGGTAGTATCATCCGTGGTTCCATTGTCATTGTAGTAGCTGTGGGTGGGAGCCTTGTAGTCGTAGCGATACTTGGTCTGACCGGTTTCGAAGTTTGCCCATTTGAGAGCCTGATACTTAACCACGTCGTTAGCTGTGGTGGGAGCCTTCTTTATATAAACGAAGGCATAGGTGCCGGCTGAAGCGGTGAACTTTGCTGCCTGGTCGGTAGCAACAGGGATAGCGTTGCCGTCAACACCGTATTCTACGCTGTTGGTGAGCGTGAAGGCAGCCTCGGTGAGTACCAGACCACTGCGGCCCTTGATGGTGCCGGTGGCAGCGTCGTCGTCGCGCATCTGGAGAGCGTCGATGACCTCAGCCTCTGTCTTGCCAGCGGGGATGGTGTAGAGGGCAGCCTTGCCGGTCAGAGTCTGCAGGGCACCATTTGCCAGAACGGGTTCCAACTTATAGTATTTGGTGCCATCCACTGCTTTGTCACTAACTCCACATTTTGTATATTTTCCAGTGGTTGTATTGAATGTGTAGTAGGAAGAAACGTCATCACCTGCACTGAGGCCAGTAACTTCCTCATAACCTCCACCGTCGTTTACAGTAACGAAGATGGGGCCGGTAGCTGCGAGGTATTCGTCGTTGTTAACAACGTTGGAACCCTTCTGGTAGGTGGTGATGCTGGGAGTGGAAACGAGGGTGATGGTCTCCTGAGTGGCATCGTTATCCTCTGCATTCTCTACGAGAGCGTCGAAGGTGATGGGATAGAGACCGGCGGGGTCGCTGTTGACGGTAGTGTCGTCGGGCTTGGTGGGGTCATAGACACCGGTGTAACCGTTGGTCTTGTCGCTGATCTTGAAGATGTAGGTGTAGGCGAAGCCGGGTTTCCAAGTGGTGTAGATGCCGGGAACCTGAGCGGTAGCGCCCTTCACGGTAATTTCCTCGCCAGAGCCGTCGATGGACTCGAGGGTGTAGTTAACACGGAGGTTGAGGTTGGTGCCGACCTCGTTGGGGAGGTAAACCACATAGTAGTTGTTGTCAGCGTTACCTGCATAGGAAGCTGTGGCAGAGGTGCGACCCAGGAACTCTGTGCCGAGCTTCTCGCCTTCCTCAGCGATGGTGTAGTTCAGGCCGCCCCAATCGATGATGGTTGACTGGGCAGCACCAGCCTTGGGAGCGAAGGTGACGTGAGCCTGGTTGTTGTCAGCGTTACCGTCAGCGTCCACAGTGGGGAAGGTCACAGTGTAGGTACCTTCGGTGTAGATATCGTTGGCTGTGGTGGTGAACAGCTTGGCAGCAGCTGCAGAAGCATCATTGCTGGCAGCAGCGCTGTAGAACTCTACGTTCTTTACAGAGTAGCCAGGAACGGTCTCGTAGATGGCGATACGTACCTTTGTGCCGAGCTGACGGAACTTGAAGGTAACGGGGTCGTCGCCATACTGAGACTTCTTGACCGTTACGAGGTCGGCGATGTAGCATTTGCTCAGGTCGGCAGCTGTACCGGTGAAGGTGTAAGCCACTTTACCTGTTCCTGTTCCTGTTGCTGTCGCAGGGGTGATGGCAGATACCAGCACCTGGCCCGCTGCGGGTGTACCCTCATAGACAGCTGTAGCGCTACCTGTGGACCATGCGATGAAGTCATACTGAGCCTTGCTGTAGTCCCAGTACTTAATCTGCTGAGAGGTGATGCCTTTGTCGATGGCATGTTTGATGCGGTCAACACCGACATACTCCCAGTTGGAAGAGTTCGACTGTGTGGTGTTAGCGCTGTTCTCTGAGTACTCGACAAGATAGTTGTCGAAGACAATGGTTGAAGGAGTTGGATCTGGGGGGGTTGTCTGCCATTCTGTTTTAGGACCCTTGTAACCGGAAACCACGAACTTGTTGCCCAGGAGATCTGCTGCCTCTGCGCCTGTAGCGTCGGCACGGGTCATACCCTTCTTTACGGAACCAAAGACGATAGGAGTCTCTGCTTCTACTACCGGAGCCATCTCGTCATTGACAACGATGTCGTCACTGGTACAGCCGGTGAAGATGGCACCAACTGCAGCAATGAGAATGTAATAAGACTTTTTCATATTCATTTTTTTATTAAGGTTGTTTATCTTTTCGCTATAACTTGTAATTCAACTTTCGCAAGCTCCGCTTGCCATGTAGATAGAAGGAGTTAGAAGTAGATAAAAGTAGATAAATGACATTAGTCTTGCGCTCTAACTTTGAATTTTCAATTTACCTGTGGTATCGTCCTCTATCTTCGCCGCTTAAGAGCGGCATATCTTCCTTTGTCTTCTTTTATCTTCTTAACATGCGAAACTTGAGTATATAATTAATGTTCCTCTTCTGAACTGTTGTCTGTTCCATTGACAACGGTGAAGACCGTCTGCGATCCTTCCTCTGCCTCGACCACGATAGCGTCGAACGTAATGGGGAAGAGACTGGCGGGATTCGTCGGGTCGGGAATGGTTCCACCTGGATTGTCGGGATCGGGGATTACTGGTGTGGGAACGGGATTCGACGGGTCGTGCTGGTCACCCTCAGGTCCATCGGGATAGAGAGGATTGGGGACGAGCGGTGCATTGGGGTCGGGAATCGTGTTGCCTGGATTGTCGGGGTCCTCTATCTCCGGCCAGTTCGGGTCGGGAATGTACGGAGGAATGACTTCGCCCGTAGCTGGGTCAACAACGGGGTCGTTGTCGCCGCCGTGGTTGTCGGGGTCGGGGTCGCGACCGGGGCCTGTCGTTACCGTACCGCCACCGCCTTCACCGGTATAGCCGTTACTGTTGTCGGCTATCTTGAAGAGGTAGGTGTACGAATAGTTGGGCTTCCACTGGAGGTAATGGGCCGGGACACTGACGTAGGCATCGCGAACATGGATGGAGTCGCGGGAACCGTCGAGGGCAATCAGGGTGTAATCGACACGAAGCTGCATCTTCAGCGTATTCTGCTCGCTGGGGAGGATGGGCTTGTAGTCCGATGTGACACCTGTTGCGCCGTCGATGGTATATTTGCCTTTACCATAGCTGGCTGTGGAGGACGAAGTGCCGAGGAAAGCATTGACTGCAGTTGCGCTGGCTGTGCCGTCGGCTGCAAGATAAGGCTTGTCCGTGACGCCTTCCTGCGTATAGACGGGCTTGTAGTCCAGGTCGCCGAAGGTGTTGCTGAAGGCCAGGGTGTTATCACTGCCTACGAACGTGGCAAGGGCTGCATTCGTGGCATCGTCGTAGGTTACGGTGTACTTGCCCGACTTGGGGAAAGCGGCTCCCACACCGACTGTCTTGCTGCCGGAAGGTGCCCCGACGTAGTAGAACACGAGGTCCTTGATGGCATAGCCGGGAACGGTCTCATAGAAACCGATACGCATCTGGGCTCCCATGCGGCGGAACTGGAACTGTACGGTGCTCTTGTAGCCCACGGTGGCAGGTGTCGTAGCTGTCTTGTTCTTGGCCTCGGGAGTGGCAGTAATGCGGTCGGCAATGTAGATGTTTGTCATCTTCTCTGCATCGGCCACGTTGATGCGCATACCACCGTTCGTGCTCGGAATCAGCTCGTCTGCAGCAAGGCCTGCAGCTGCCACGAAGTCGAAGTGCTGGGCACTGTAGTCCCAGTACTTGACGGACTGTGTGGCGCCCTTCTTCGACGTCTTGCCCTCGTAGTCCCAATCTGAAGAATTGGTCTTTACGGTGCCTGCCGTGTTGGGAGCATACTCGACGACGTAGTTGTCGAACACCGGGCTGACATCGCTGTCCTTCGTCTTGGTGCCATACACCACGAACTTGCCGCCAAGCAGGGCTGCCGACTCCTCATGGGAGACACGCGTACGGGCCTTGGCCATGCTGCCGAAGCCGATGGTCTCGGAACCAACAGCAGTCAACTGCTCCTGCGCTTGGTCTGCCACAAGGCTGTCCTGGGAACAGGCCGCAAAGGCCAGTCCCAAAACAGCGATGAGGGTGATATTCTTAGTTCTAATCATGTTTCCTACATTATATATAATAAGGAATAAATACTCTTAACTTATTTAACGGTCTTGACAACCTTGAAGATATCGACGTAGTTGCCGGGGAGATCCTCAAGACCTGTCGGGAGGTAACGCAGCCAGATGATGTAGTAACCTACCTTCTCAACCTTGAACTTAGCAGATGTTACACCTGCCTCGTCAATGGTCTGACCCTCAGCAGGAATACCTGCGATGGTGTCGTAAACGTAGGTGTTGTTGTCGGTTACAGACTGCTCTGTGGGCTCTGTTGCAGCGTAAGCAACCTTCCACTGACCGTGAGAGATAGAGCTTGCGGTAATCGTCTCACCTACCTTGTACTCACCAGCATTGGTAACATCGGAGGTAGCGGAGTAAGTAGTGATAGCGTCGCCACCAAGACCGGTCACGCCAGTAATGGTCTCCTGAGTGTAGTCCTCAACAGAAGAAACTGTTGCGTCGAAGGTGATGGGATAGAGACCGGGGTCAACACCAGGGTTGGGGTTGGGGTTTGGATTATCGGGATCAACAGGGTTGGGGTTGTCACCGGTAGTACCGTTGGTCTTGTCGGAAATCTTGAAGATGTAAGTGTAAGCGAAGTTGGGCTTCCACTTAGCATAATCGGCAGGAACGACAGCACTTGCGCCCTTCACCTGGATGGGAGCACCTACACCGTCAAGGCTTACGAGGGTGAAATCGACTATCAGCACGAGGTTCGTCTCGTTGCTTGCATAAGGAATGACGGGCTGCCAGGTTGACTTGCTGACTGCGGCACCGTCGAGGACTGCATCCTTCTTTGCCCATGTGGGAATGGCAGAGGTGTTGCTCAGGAATGAAGCGTCGCCGACAGGTCCTGTCGTACCGTCTTCCTTCATGTAGCTGCCATCGAGAAGGTTGCTGGCTGCAATCGTGTAGTCCAACTCACCGAACTGGAAGTTGTTGGCTACATCCGAACCCTGGAAGTCAGCCTGTACGCGGTTGCTGCCATCGTAGTTGACAACAACGTCGCCAGAAACGGGGAACCTGCCCTGCATACCGGCAACGGTCTTGTTGCTGGTGCCGCGAGCTGCCAGATAATTGTCGTCATAGTAGAACTTCACGTTCTTCACTGCATAGCCAGGAACGGTCTCGTAGATGCCGAGACGCACGCGAGCAGCGAGGCGCTTGAAGGTGAACTCTACGGTGTGGCCATACTGAGTGTTGCTGGTCTCGCCGGTAGCGCTGGCCTGATACTTGGCTGTTACGCGGTCGCTGACGAAGATCTGGCCAAAGTTGGTCTGGTCAACTGCGATGCGGTTCTCTGTGGCACTGGTGATGCGAGTGTCATCTGGTAAGCCAGAGATAGCGACAAAGTCGTACTCGGGAGCAGCGAGGTCCCAGTACTTGACAGACTGGATGGCGGGATTCACGCCAAGAGACTTCAGGCCGAGATAGGTCCAACCCTTTTCGTTTGTCTCGTCGTTTGCATCACCGGCATTGCCGTTGAAGTTAACCACATAGTTGTCAAAGACAGGTGTCTCGGCAGCACCGTTCTTGATGACACCATAAACACGGAAGGTGTTGTTGAGCAATGCGGCTGCTTCACTGCCGCCAACGTCGTTGGCACGAGTGACATTGTTGCTGCCGCCACCGAAGTTGATAGCGCTGCTGTTGACCTGTGCCTTAGACACGCTGTTGTCAACAACCACATCATTTGTACAGCTGCTGGCAAGAACCATTGCTGCTGTTGCGAACAAGAATGTTAACTTTTTCATCTTTTAATTGGTTTAGTTATTATTAATATGTTTTTTTCTATTTGTGTTACATCGGGAATTCATACGTACCGCCGTCCTCGTAGTCCTTGACGACTGCATTGAAGGCAGAGCCACCGGAGCGACGGGGGATACGGATTGTGTCCATATCAATTTCACAGGTAATGACGCCGCCCTTCCAGCGATTGGTGATTTGGTCTGTCACGTCGAACACGAAGGTGGAGTCCATACCATTGTTGAACAGCATCTTGACATCTACATATTGTCTGCATGGGTTTACGACAGGAGGGAGAGAATCCCCTCCCACTCTGTTGCCATTCTGATTTGGGATGCCGAAGGTCAGCACTCGTCCGCCGACCACAGCAATGACCGAGTCTTTTGCAAAATGAGTTTTGTTATCGTAGTATGCTTTATTTGTTTGCGGTATAACCACACGGGGTTTGAAGAACACATTGTAGGTCACGGAGACGGAATCAACGTCAGAGACACCTGTGTTCAGATTCGTTTCTCTGGCCACACCGGAAAGGTCTGCTGAACCATCGACACCGATTATCTTGTTATTGTTATTGTGTATGAGGACCTGCGTAAGGTAGATGTAAGTTAGCGGCTCAAGTTTCATATTGAGTTTCTTAATCCAAACATTACGTATTGAATCATAATCGAAACCAGTCAGCTGCTCGTCGATTTCCTCACCCTGTGAGTAAGCCGCGAAGAGTTCCTCTGGCTGCCAGAAGGCACGGGAATAATTCGGAGCTCTGTAACGGGTGCTACGCGTGGACTGGTTGGTGTAAGCCGTTACCTTTTCGAGTGACTCATTGATATTCAGGTTCTGTGCCAAATCACCCGGGAACGGTTCAATCTGGTTCCATACAAGGATATCCCAGAATCCGAATTCAAACTCACAATGGAGGACGCTGTCCTTCACCGAGTTGGAGAGCACGTTGGTGTGCGGACCATATTGCTGCTGATATGTGAAGTAGCGACGGACATTGTAGCCCTTAGGCTTTGAATATCCTATTTTGCCAAGCAGTAAGCTATCCTCGAAAGAGTAGCCATAATACCATTCTGCCTTCCAGTCGTACTCCACACTATAGGTCACCTTGTAGTTCCAGTAAGCCACCAGGTTAAGGTCCACAAGGGGTATATCGAAGTCGCGGTACTCGCCCGGGAGGTGCAAATAAGGCTCACGGTAACACCCCGCAAGGCTTACCAAACCCAGCAGCATAGCAAGGCACACAGGCCTTATGCGGCTTATGGGCTTCTTGAACCTCATCTATTTCCTCCCTTCTCCTCGTCTGTCGAGGAATTGTTTATTTCTTCTGAATTTATCACTTCTGTTACTCTTGTCACCTTCTCCCACGGACGGAAGCTGATGCCCTTCTTGGCATTGCGGCGATAGAGCAGGTCATAGACCAATGTAACGCCTACACGAGTAGGACCAAACCAATTGTAACGGTACTGACGCTTCTTGAAGCTCTCGCGGCTCTGCGTCCATTTATAGTAATACAGGCCGTCGTCTTCACCTGTCTTGGGATTGCCGAACTGGTATTTATCATAGGCTGCCAGGAAGTATCCGAATTGGGCTCCGAATTCCAGACGCCAATGTCCTTTCTTCGAGATGGGCAGGACATAGCCTACACCTAAGCCACCACCCAGACCTTCGCCGAACCAGCCACGGTCTCTTCCGAAGCAGAGACTGTACACCGCTGCATGGGCATAAGCCTGTAAATAAAGGCCACGGAAGGCTGCACCCTCTCCCATCGGACGATACTTGATGCCGCCGTTGCGGAAGTAATAGCGTGCCTCAAGCTGGTAGTTGCGAATCTGGAAATACTTATACTTGTTGTAATGCTGCCACCAGGGGAAATCGATAGAGGCACCATAAGTAAAGTGACCATTTCGCGGGTAGTACTCTACCGCGATATTGGGTATGGGACACCAGCGGTCGTAGCCTGGCACATAGGCGAAGTCAAAGAGCAGGTTGGTCTTCACGGAAAGCACTTCGCGCCGTGGCTCACGCTCTGTGACGGTGATGTACGAAACATCGGGAGTCACCTCGTCGTCAACTGGCGGCACGACTGGTTTGATAGGTTGAACGGGCTGTTCCGTAGTCTCGATGGGCTTCTCGGGGATGACCTTGTGTGCATAGGTGCGGGGAGCCCTGAAGAAGAACACGATGCGGGCAGCACGCAGACGATGGAAGTACTCGCGGTAGAGACGGAGCCAGAGCGTTCCCTGACGTGCCTTGACCAAAACGGACTTCAACTTGACTATCTGGTTCGTGGGAAGATACTGGTCGCACATAGCCTGCACATAACCATAGTCCTTATCACCCTGACGGCGCATCAGCAGGCACAGGGTGCGATAGTCTTCTATATCTATCTCCATCTCGAAGTTCTCATCTATTGGCATCGTGAGGTTCTCCTTGATGAAGTTGAACAGCGTCTCGGCACGCTTATGACCGAGGAACTTGTTGAAGCGGTAGGGACCCTCGGGCGAGGCTGCACCACGCAACATCATGTGAACGAGCTCCAGTGAGTCGTTGTTGATGAGGGGGAGCACCTCATTCTCCAGCAGCAGAATCAGTGAGTCGCGCTTGGGAAGGTCCCACTTGTTGATGGGGAATATCACCTTACCTGCGATGTCGAAGAACTCTTCGTCGGTCATCTTTATGGAATCCTTTTCGTCTATGAAGCGGACAAAAGGAAAATTTCTGTATGCGGTAGTATCGACAATGGCAGGCATTGCAAAAGGTATCGCAGCACTCTCTGCAATGTTCACGAAAGACATTGCGAGCGCTACAATCACCATTGCAACCTTTGTGTTTATTCTTGCCATCATGTTTTGCAAGTTATCTTGAAGCCTGAACAAAGTCATACTTTCTCTCCTCCGTTTCTAATTAATCTTTTTACCTCTTCGGTTACCTTTCAACAGCTCTCTTTATACACATTATATATTACATGCGCACACGTGCATACGTTATAATAGCGTGCAAAGGTACAATTTTCTCCGTTAAGGAGATGTCTGAGACTAGTACCTTTTTTGCAAAATTAAACTTTTTTAACTATATCGTCCCAAATGCGATGTTCTCTATCTTAAGATGGGTCATCATGCCCTGGTGTCTGGTCTTTAGTCTGCTTGGGAACGCATTCGGGACCGCTACTTGATTTCCTGTTTCTTTGTTAGTCTTGTATAATGTTATCTTTTTTCTTGTGTACTCTGATAATCTGCAAAAATAGCCTGTGGAAAGAAGTACGTGTACTTATCGCCATAAGTACGTGTACTTATCCTCGTAAGTACGTGTACTTATCCCCATAAGTCCGTGTACTTATCTGACCCCCTCCCAGAGATGGGAGCAAGGGGTGCTTTGGGGTATTATCATATCTCCCTTTTGTAGCTTTGCGGGTAATCATTTCCCTTTACTTCTTTAGTTAATCGTTGTCAGTCATAGAGGTCGTTTCCTGAGGATGAGACCTCGTTCTCGTTGTGCTTGGATGTGAATAGCTGCAAACCTTCAAATCTGTTTATCAGAAATGGGGTGTGGCTTTATCACATTTTGCTTTGCAAAATTAGTACAAAAAAGTCTGCGCCGCAATAGCACAGACAACATTTATAGGGATTTCAGACAAACTTAAAAGCCGTAAGACAAAACCTATAGTTAGTTCAGACAAAATCTTAAGCTACGAGGCATCCTTATCATCCTCCTTGGACATTGCATTTTTGCGATAGTCGGAAGGACTCATTCCGAAGTGCTGACGGAAGCAATTGCTAAAATAGGTACTGCTGCTAAAGCCGCTGTCAGCCGCTATTTGCACGATATTCTTGTCAGGCTGCTCTACCAAAATTTTAGCTGAATATTCCAATCGCAACTGCTGGATGTAGCTGTTCAGTTTGGCATAGTCGCTGCCCTTGGAGAAGATGGACCCCACGCGCTCTTTAGTGAGTTGGAAACGGTCCATGATGGTCTGACGTTCAAACCTCGGATCGAGGAAAAGGCGCTCGCGCACGATGACGTCGCTGATGTACTGGAAGAGTTCCTCGTCGGTGACTGAGTCGGTATCGGGAGCAGGTAAGGGTTCATGTGCCTTTTTCTCATCAAAATACATCTTCCTATACTTGATGGCATCGGATATTCTCTGGGCCAGCAGGCGGTTCTTCCGTCTGGTAGCCCGGTTATTGAGCGTGACGACAATGGCTATGACGAAGAAGAGCAAAGCAAGTATGCCAATGCCGACGGCAGTCACAACAGCTCTTCTTGCTTTGGTTTGCTGACGCTCAGCTTCCATCTGATGCTGCAGGGCATTATATCGGGCTATGTGCTCGCGAGCCGTTGCCTCACGCACACCTTGCTCTATTCTGCCGAAGGCCTCCATCATACTGCTGTGCTCACCCAATGAGACATAGGCCGCAGAGATGAAGTTCTGCGCCTGGTTGCGGTAGAAGTTGATGTAGTCGGCCCGCTTGGATTCGTTAGATGGCTCGCGGTGGCTACCGTCATGGAATGGGTCCGGATTCTTCTCATATTCGTCCAGCAACTCGAGGATGCGGCGAGCCAAAGGCAACGTCTCGGCATATTTGTCATGCGAACCAAGTACGACAATCTTCCTCTTCAAGGCAACAATCAGGACATCGAGCTCGCTGAAGCTCATCTCCTTCTCCTCTAAGAGATGCGTAGTGTCCAGGAAGGATATGACGCTGTCGAGCTTTGCCATTCCTTTTTCCTGCTGACCCAACATGTAGAGTGCTGCTCCGAGTTCTGCCTCTGTGCGCAAAGCATCGAGCTCTGCCGTCTTGCCTATCTGATGGCAAACGTCAATCAGCTCATTCGACCTCCGCATCCATTCCAGAGTGTTATCCTGCTGCCGCGTGGTGTAAACAAGAATCTCCAAGGCATCATACTTCAGTCTCAGGTTTTCCTTGATGGAATCGTGGTTGAGGAAGCGCTCACAAATGGAATTCGCCGAGTCCAGTCTGACATCCTCCGGTCCGCCGAGCAGCGAGTCGATTTGGTTACGCATGATAGTCATGCTGTAGATCCTTGCCTTGCTCAATTCAGCCCGAACCTCGCTGAGATTGCCGACAATGACCGCCGAGTCAAGAATATCTAACGCTCGCAGCGGCTGATACCCGTAGATGTTCATGGCCGCCTCACGAGTGTAGCGCATGTCCTTAGCCCCGGAAACTCTGTCGTCGTCTGAACTTTGGTCTCCATCTTTGTCTGTCCAAGTGCAACTTACAGCCAAGACCGTAAGAAAAGGTATCAACGCAATCAAACGCCTAGAACGACCGATGGGACTATATGCTTTTAGAAGCTTCATAGTAGTTTTAGTTTACACATTTATATACATGAAGGCTTTTCCGTTGCAAAGATAATACTTTTTTCTCTAAACGTGCAACATTTTAATAGCGTTTCTTTACTACCCCCCATTAACATATTTTAATACAGGATACCGGTGTCTGTCTCTTTCTTTGAGGAAGGACGTTCACACGAAACAAACCTTCCTCCTGACGACTTACAGATAGGCTCAAAGCAT
Source organism: uncultured Prevotellaceae bacterium (assembly GCA_900313705.1). Classification (GTDB taxonomy): domain Bacteria; phylum Bacteroidota; class Bacteroidia; order Bacteroidales; family Bacteroidaceae; genus Physcousia. The sequence goes on along the minus strand of OMSJ01000018.1, from coordinate 26,396 downwards.
TAGGGAATTTGATGTTTTTCTGCAATGTGTGAAAAATTTTAGGGGAAAATGTATCACTATAGAAAATTATTCATTAACTTTGCCGCGAATTTGGAATAGATTCTATAAAAACAAACATAATTCGGTAAATGAAAAGGACTCTCATTACATTCTTTGTCACGGTGGCAACTCTGTTTGCAGCCACGCCTTACGCCGTCGCCTACGACTGCGAAGTGGACGGCATCTACTACAGCCGTATCTCGGCCACCGAGGTTGAAGTGACCAATAAAGTGTTCTCCGACCAGAACCACGCAGCATACACAGGTACCATCAACATACCTGCCACAATAACTTACAACGGAAAGACCTTCAACGTAGTTTCCATTGGCGACTACGCTTTCCGCGACTGCGCATCCATCACGTCCATCACCATCCCCAACACCATCACAGCCATCAAGAGCTTTGCCTTCTTCAACTGCAGTTCCATGACGAGCGTCAACATGCCTGCCAGCGTACAAGAGATAGGTATGGGAGCCTTCGAAGGCTGTTCGTCCCTCACTCAGATGGTGCTCCCGAAAGGGATTCTGGTGATAGAGAATGAGACCTTCTTCGGTTGCAAATCGCTGAAAGGTGTCGTCATTCCTGCAAGCGTGACAAACATCGGCGAAGAAGCCTTCTCGCGCTGCACCTCGCTCATCTCCATCTACTGTCTGGCAAAGACGGCTCCTGAGTGCGAGCCCAATGCCTTCTCGAAGGTGGACCGCACATGGTGCACAGTCTATGTTCCCTCGAACATCAAGTCGTACAAGGACAACGCCATGTGGCGTGAGTTCTTCATCGAAGAATACACAGAGAAGTCCGACGACATCAAGCTGGATGTGCCCACCTCGTCCAACTGATGTATCGCAACGATAACGACGGTCGCCCAACAGCGACCGTTTTTTTATGTCTGAAGCGCAAGCAGGGGACCAGGTAAAAGCAGGCAGAGCACACACGCTTCTACCTTTCTCCGAACTCTCCATTAAGCCTCATTGAGAGCACAAAGTGTCAAGATATTTCGCTTCAAAGAAGAAGCTAATTATCAAAGGATACAGGGAATCTTTCCAGGGTCGCGAAAGCTAAAAGGGACAGAGGAATAAGCTACTTTGCAAACACACCGCACCTAATTGGGCAACTAGCTGTACCTAACTGAGCAACTAGCTGTACCTAATTGGCCAACATGCCGTGCCTCGTTTTTCAACAGGATAGGGTTGATTCGTAACTTTCTTCCGCATTTGCTTGCAAATGTGAAAGAAAAGTTGTACCTTTGTATGCGAAATTAAGAGATACCTAACAACTTTCTATGGAAGAAATCGAAAAGAACCCACAACAAGCATACAGCGCCTCGAACATCCAGGTGCTGGAAGGACTGGAAGCCGTGCGTAAACGCCCAGCCATGTACATCGGCGACATCAGCGAGAAGGGCTTGCACCACCTCGTCTATGAGACCGTTGACAACTCCATTGACGAAGCCCTCGCAGGCTATTGCACACACATCGAAGTGACCATCAACGAGGACGGCAGCATCACCGTACAGGACAACGGACGAGGCATCCCCGTCGATATGCACGAGAAGGAACACAAGAGCGCGCTGGAGGTCGTGATGACCGTGCTGCACGCCGGCGGCAAGTTCGACAAGGGCAGTTACAAAGTCAGCGGCGGTCTGCATGGTGTGGGCGTCAGTTGCGTCAACGCTTTGTCATCAAAAATGATAAGCCAAGTCTATCGCGACGGCAAGATATATCAGCAGGAATACAGCATCGGCAAACCCGTGACAGGTGTCGAGGTCATCGGCACCACCGAACTGCGCGGTACACGTCAGCAGTTCTGGCCCGACAAGACCATCTTCACCACCACAACCTACAAGTACGACATCCTTGCCAACCGTATGCGTGAGCTGGCCTACCTCAATGCCGGCATCACCATCACGCTGACGGACCTCAGGCCCGACGAGGAAGGCAAGACGAAGAGCGAGGTGTTCCACAGCGAAGGCGGTCTCAAGGACTTCGTGCGCTACATCGACAGCAGCCGCACGCACCTCTTCGACGACGTCATCTACCTGAACACCGAGAAGCAGGGCACACCCATCGAGGTGGCCATCATGTACAACACGGCCTATACGGAGAACCTGCATTCCTACGTCAACAACATCAACACCATCGAAGGCGGCACGCATCTGCAAGGCTTCCGCATGGCTCTGACACGTGTTCTGAAGAAGTACGCCGAGGAGAAGCACGAGAAGGAACTGGAGAAACTCGCCAAGAACAGCGTCGAGATAAGCGGCGAAGACTTCCGCGAAGGCCTCACAGCCGTCATCTCCATCAAGGTGGCAGAGCCACAGTTCGAGGGCCAGACGAAGACCAAGCTGGGCAACAGCGAAGTGGCTGGTGCCGTACAGCAGGCTGTAGGCGAGGCCCTGACGAACTATTTGGAGGAACACCCACGCGAGGCTAAGCTCATCGTAGATAAGGTGCTGCTGGCAGCTCAAGCCCGTGTAGCAGCCCGCAAGGCCCGCGAGAACGTGCAGCGCAAAAGCCCGATGAGCGGCGGCGGACTGCCCGGCAAACTGGCCGACTGCTCGGACAAAGACCCGGCAAACGCTGAGCTCTTCATCGTCGAGGGTGACTCGGCAGGCGGTTCCGCTAAGCAAGGCCGCAACCGTCACTTCCAGGCCATCCTGCCCATACGAGGCAAGATATTCAACGTAGAGCGCGTCATGTGGAACAAAGCCTTCGAGCACGAAGAGGTGAACAACATCATCCAAGCTCTCGGAGTGAAGTTCGGTCTCAACCCAGACGACTACAAGGAGGCAAACTACGACAAGCTGCGCTACTACAAGACCATCATCATGACCGATGCCGACGTCGATGGTTCACACATCGACACGCTACTGATGACCCTCTTCTTCCGCTATATGCCGCAGCTCATCAAGGACGGACGTCTCTACATCGCTACTCCCCCACTCTATCGCTGCACCTACGGCAAGGTGGAGGAGTACTGCTACGACGAGGACGCACGCATCCGCTTCATACAGACCTACTGCGACGGCGATGCTGACGACACGAAGCTCCACACACAGCGCTACAAAGGTCTGGGTGAAATGAACCCCAAGCAACTGTGGGAGACCACGATGGACCCCGAACAGCGCCGCCTGAAGCAAGTGACCATCGAGGATGCTGCTGAGGCAGACTATGTCTTCTCCATGCTTATGGGCGAGGACGTAGGCCCCCGCAGAGAGTTCATCGAGAAGAACGCCACCTTCGCGAACATCGACGCATAGGCGAGCCTATAAAGCATGCTATGGGGCTCATGGGGCTTATTGGGCTCATGGGCCCTATTGGGCTCATAGGGCTTATAGGGCTCATAGGGCCCATTGGGCTCATGGGGCTCATGGGGCTCATAGGGCATATAGGGCTTATGGGTCCCATTAGAGACTCATGGGCCTTATTGGTCCAATTAGCTAAAAAAAAGGCAGCTCCTTTGGGAACTGCCTTTATCCGTTATAGCGAAAAGATGGTGGCTTGTTAGCCGAGCTTCTGGATGTATGTAGCCAGCTTGCTCTTCAGGTTTGAAGCCTTGTTCTTGTGAATGACGTTGATCTTTGCCAACTTGTCAAGAGCCTTCTGAACGCTGGGATACATCTCGAGTGCTGCTGCCTTGTCGGTGGTAGCACGAAGCTTGCGCACTGCGTTACGCATGGTCTTTGCGTAATACCGGTTATGGAGTCTTCTCTTCTCCTCCTGGCGGATGCGCTTTAATGATGATTTGTGATTAGCCATTTTATTATTTTATTACCTTATATTATTATATTCCTTATTCTTTAATCTTAATCGCAAGTGCTTCCACTTGCGATTGTAGTCCCTAGGAGAGTCGAACTCCTCTTTAGAGAATGAAAATCTCTCGTCCTAACCGATAGACGAAGGGACCTTACCGTCGGCCTTCAGCCTGTGCTTTTGAGCATGGTGTCTCAATTGCGGGTGCAAAGTTACTGCTTTTTCTGAGACTGACAAAATAAATTCAAGAAAAAATCTCCTTTCATGTGCATTTTTCTTGTTAACGAGGTTATGAATGACTCTTTTTTGTTAACTTTGTAAGGAAGAAACTAAAAATTCTCGTCTTCTAAGGGGGAATTAAAACGGGCTATGCTTGAGACAACAAATGGCATCGTGCTACACTACAACCGCTACAATGACGACAGCGCCATTGTAGATATTTTCACCTTGTCGCACGGCAGTTTGTCGTTTCTGGTGCGCGACCGCCGACAGCAGCGCAAGGGAGGCCTACACGCCACATTGTTGCGGCCGCTCAACATCATTGAATTGGTGTTTGACTATCGCCCGTCTGCCTCGCTGCAGAGGATTCAGGAACTGCACATGTCCCATTGCTACACCTCCCTGCCTTATGACCCGATAAAGGAGACAGTGGCACTCTTCCTGTCCGAGTTCCTGCACGACGCACTGCGCAGCGAGGTACAGAACCCCGACCTATACCATTATATATTATATAGTCTGCAATGGCTCGATGCTGCCAACGAAGGCATTGCCAACTTCCATATAGCTTTCCTCACCCGTCTGACCTTTTATCTGGGCTTCTGGCCAAACATAAAGGGCAGGGAAAGCCTGCCCTATTTCGACCTGCGTGAAAGCATAGCCACCAGCACGGAGCCGCCTCATGGTGCCTACATCAAAAATGAGGAAGCTGCTGCGCTCTCAAAACTGCTTAAGATGAACCTACGCAACATGCACAAATTCCGCCTGACGCGTCAGCAACGCTCACGCATACTCGACCTGCTGACCCTCACGCATACTCGACCTGCTGACCCTCTACTACCAACTGCACGTGCCGGAGTTCCGCAACCTGCGCTCGCTCTCGGTACTGCGGGAGGTACTGGGATAATGCCCTATAGAGAAAAAAGTACGCGTACTTGTGGCCATAAGTACGTGTACTTGTCACAATAAGTACGTGTACTTATCCGTCTAAGTACGCGTACTTATTTTACCCCCTCCCCGGAGAGAGAGGGGGAAAGAGATGCTTTTGCGGGTTATCCCGTGGCTTTTTTATAAGTTAAAGGGTATTCCCATCGCCGGAGTTTCAGCCTCTGGTGTAGGGCAGCTCTTCTCCTTGATTTTGCTGATTTCCTCCTTGGTGCGGTTGTAGGCAGGACGTGCATCGACCATCGAGATGATGTCGTCGTTGTCGAGGTCATCGTCGGTGAAGATGTAGGTGTTGTGACGGCGCCGACGGACGGGAGAGCCTGTCGATGAGCCGTAATAGAAGCCTGCCCGCTCCTCGTTGTAGTCCTCGCGCTCCTGGTCGGCAGCGGTCCTTTCCTGCTCCTTTTGCTCCACGATGCTCCTGACGCCTGGCACGTTCTGCAGGCCGAAGCCTGTGGCAAGCAGCGTAATCTTCACTTTGTCGCCAAGCGAACTGTCGGTAGCCAGACCCCACTTCGTCTCTACGTCACGGCGGAAGCGGCTCATGAAGTCGTTCACCTCGTTCATCTCCTCCATCATCAGGTTGCCTGTCTCGTTCTCACTGCAGAAGTTGATGTTGAGCAGGACCTTACGGGAGTTGAAGATGTCGTTGTTGTTGAGCAACGGGCTGTTGAGAGCCTCGTCGATGGCCTTTGTGACGCGGTTCTCGCCCTCGCCATAGCCGGTACTCATGATAGCCACGCCGCCGTCCTTGAGGACCGTCGTGACATCCTGGAAGTCCAGGTTGATGGTGCCGTGCATGGTGATGATTTCTGCGATGCTCTTAGCAGCGATGCTCAGCGTGTCGTCTGCCTTGGCAAAGGCATTGATGACGGTAAGTTCGGGATAAATCTCGCGGAGACGCTCGTTGTTGATGACCAGCAGGGCATCTACATGCTTGGCAATCTCCTCCACACCGTCGAGAGCCTGATTGATTTTCTTGTTGCCCTCGAACTTGAAGGGAATGGTGACGATGCCGACGGTCAGGATGCCAGCATCTTTGGCACACTGAGCAATGACGGGAGCCGCTCCTGTACCGGTGCCGCCGCCCATGCCTGCCGTGATGAACACCATGCGTGTGCCGTCGTTGAGCATCGCCTTGATGTCTTCGATGCTCTCCTCAGCCCTGAGGCGCCCCACAGCAGGGTTGTTTCCTGCCCCAAGGCCGTCCTTGCCCAACTGCAGGTGATTGGGGACAGGCGAGTCGCTGAGTGCCTTCTTATCCGTGTTGCACACGACATAGGTCACGTCGTGTATGCCTTCGCGGTACATGTGGTTGATGGCATTGCCGCCACCGCCGCCTACGCCCACCACCTTGATGATGCAAGGGTTCTCCGTCTGACGGAAATTGAAGTTGATGCCTCCCATGGGCTTTATTGTCTTATCTTCTGCCATAGCTATGTCGTTTTAGGGGTGAAACGTATCAGTATTTATCGTCTTCTGTATCCGGTTCATCGGAAAGCATCTTCTCGAAGGTCTTCCAGATGCGGCCAAAGGCAGACGGCTTCTTCTCCTTCTCCTGAGGTTCGGGCGTTTCTGGCTTTTCCTCAACATCCGGAACCTCCGGCGCAACCGGTTCTTCCTTCTTCTCGAAGTCGAAGGTCTTCTGTACGGGGTCCTCGGAAACTTCACCCACACAATTCTCCTTGCCTGCCAGCAGCAGGGAATAGAGCGTGTAGAGACGGTCCGGGTCGCCTACCTGCACACCAAAGGAAACGTTGACATTGTCGGGCAGTCCCTTGGCGATGCGCACATTGAGGTCTCCTCCTGTCTGTCTGGAGAAAGCCTTCGGGAGGTCTGGAATGCGTGCGGCACCGCCCGTCAGGATAATGCCCGAGAGCATCTTGTCCTTGTAGGCCGAAATGTGGTGGCATACATTGGCAATAATCTCCTCGTAGCGGGCCTCGACAATCTCCTGCAGCTTCTCCTCGTCCTCCGTGCGGCCAAAGCTCAGGCTGACCTTCTGACCCGTCTTGTCCTCGCTGTCAGAGCGGTAGGCAGTGCCGTACTTCTTCTTCAGTTCCTCAGCTTCCTCGGCTTCCACCTTAAGGCTGGTGATGTCGCTCGTCACGTTGGAACCGCCAAGCGGTATGACGCACAGATGACGAAGGATATTGTTGACATAGACGCTCACCGTAGTCGTGTCGGCTCCCATATCGACCAGCGCACAGCCGGAGCGCTTCTCGTTGGCAGTGAGCAAGGCATTAGCCAGACACAGCGGCGAGATGAACACTTCCTGCACCTCCAGGCCGGCGGCTGTCACACACTTGCGGATATTCTCCTCGAGCGTGGTGCGTGCGATGATGTTGACAAAGTTAGCCTCTATCGCCTCAGCCTGCATACCGACGGGGTCGATGACGCTACGGCTGCCAATGGTGAATTCCTGAGGCACCACTTCCTTGATTTCGGCATTGGGATAGACCACGCCACTGTTCGTGTCGCGCATCTTGTCAATGGTCTTGTGCGAAAGGAGTTCCAGTCCGTCGAACTGCAGAAGTACACGGTTGTGCACTGAGCGCAGCGACTGACCGCCCAGCCCGACATAGATGCTGTTGACCCGCACGTTCAGCTTTTCGCCCAGCCTGGCAACCACACGTGACAGCGCCTGAGTCGTCTTGTCGATGTTGTCTATGACACCCTTGCGGATGGTGTTAGACGATTCTTCCTGGGCAAAGGCAAGTACCTGCATGCTGCCGTCGGGTTCCCGCTTGCCTGCAATAGCGCGTATAGCTGTCGATGCCAGCTCTACGGCAATGATGATGTCTTTTTCTGCTCCCATATTATTTACTTTTTTATGTTGTTGGCTTTAGTACATACCACCTGGTCGTCGTAAGCCAGGCTTATCTTCTTATATTTGTTCCACCCCACACGTTCAAGCCCTTCACGATAGAAGATGCGCAAGCGGTGAAGCTTCTCCTGGAAATTATCCTCGTTACCCAGGTCGATGACATGCTGCCCCACACGCGGGTAGAGCTCTATCTGTTCGGGACTGACGACGTGCAACTGTTCTATCTGCTCGCTCCAGAAGAGGTCGTCGTGGATGAATCGTGCAAGCTCCAGCAGATGCTCGGCAGCAAACTTCTTCGTGATGTTGCCCGTAGCTACACAGAGATCGACGTTGAAGCCAGCCGTCGGCATCGTCAGGCCAGTGCTGGACAAGTAGTAGTCCTCGCCCTGTTGACTGATGACATGCAGTATCGGCTGCTGCGGCACAACCCGAATGTAGAGTTTGCCCGCAGCATCATAGTAGCAGGAGGCACGCTCTATATGTGACTCCTCGAGCATCAGCTTTTCTATCTTCTCCAAGTTGACTTCGCTGATCTTCATTCCTTCGGGCGAGATTTTGTTGCGCGTCAGGATGGAGCGTATATACTCGTCGGTAATGAAGCCGTCCGGGATGCTGTCCAGAATCTCGACGCGAACTCCCTCGCAGGTTCTGTCCTCTGCCTGGTCTGCGAACTTCCAGACGGCAACCACGAGGTAACCCACGACTGCCAGCAGGAGGAATATCTTGAAAGCTGTCTTCATGATTGTGGTTGCAGTATTTCAGTTATCTGTGATGCATAGTTCTCAATGTCGCCTGCTCCGAGCGTGACCAGCACATCGAACCCACCTTGCCGCACAACGTCGAGGATGTCGTCCTTGCGACACATCTGCCGCTTGACGCCAGGGCGCAAATTGTCGTATATGAGGGCACTCGTCACGCCAGGGATGGGCTCCTCGCGTGCCGGATAGATGTCCACGATGCAGACATCATCGACCAGCGAGAGAGCATCCGCAAACTCGTGATAGAAGTCACGGGTACGGGTATATAAGTGTGGTTGGAAGATGGCCTTGATGCGACGCCCACGATAGAGCTCGCATATGCTCTCCAGGCTGCGGCGTATCTCCTCGGGATGATGGGCATAGTCGCTCAAGTAGGCCATACGGCCTGTCCGGATGTGGAAGTCGAAGCGACGGTCAACTCCCTTGAAGGAAGCCATACCCTGGCGTATCTCTTCTGCCGTAGCACCAGCCACCTGTGCCAATGCCATTGCAGCAATGCCATTCTCTATGTTGATGCTGACCGGCACACCGAGGTCGATGTCTGTGATGTTGCCCAGCGGTGAAACAAGGTCGAAGGTAATGCGTCCGTCGCCAATGTGTATGTTCTCTGCATGGAAATCACCTTGCTCACGACTGTAGGTATAGACTGTAACACCTTCCTGCACGTCGGGCTGCATCTTCAGCCCTGTGTGCAAGATGAGATAGCCTCCAGGGAGAATGAGGCTGCTGTACTTGCGGAAGCTCTCGAGATAAGCTTCTTCAGTACCGTAGATGTCGAGATGGTCGGCATCGGTGGCTGTGATGACACTGGCGTAAGGCGTAAGCCAATGGAAAGAACGGTCGAACTCATCCGCCTCGATAACCACGAAGGGACTCTTCTTGCTCAGTATGTAGTTCGTGCCGTAGTTCTTCGCAATGCCACCAAGGAAGGCATTGCAATCGACATGACTCTGATGGAGCATGTGAGCTGCCATGCTCGACGTAGTCGTCTTTCCATGCGTACCAGCCACGCAGAGTCCCTTGAGAGCACGTGTCAAGGTGCCAAGCACTTGGGCACGCTTCTGAATCTCGAAGCCCTGCTCGCGGAAGAAGGTCAGCTCGGAGTGCTCTGCAGGAATGGCAGGCGTATAGACCACGAGCGTGCTCTCCTTGTCGCGGCATGGTGCAGGGATGAGATTCACATCATCCTCGTAATGGACCAAGGCACCTTCCTTGCGAAGCTGCTCAGTCAGGTCGCTCGGCACCCTGTCATAACCACCCACAGCAATGCCACTATTCAAGAAGTAGCGTGCAATGGCACTCATGCCAATGCCGCCAATGCCCACGAAATATACTGCCTTTATCTGCATCTTATCTTGTTCGTTATATCGTTATTACGTTATATCGTTATTACGACTTGTCGTTATTACGGCATTAATCTTTAGCTCCTTGCGCCAGCTTGATGACCTCCTCGGCTATGATGCGTGCAGAGTCGCGGAGGGCCATGGCTGCTGCATTCTTTCCAAGCTGCTGGAGCTTATTAGCATCGACAACGGTCTCCAGAGCAAGCGGGATGAGCTCCTCACGAGCAACAGCGTCACGCACGAGCAATGCCGCCTGACGTCCCACGAGTGCCATCGCGTTGTGCGTCTGATGGTCTTCTGCCACATTGGGACTGGGGACCAATATGCTTGGCTTGCCCAACAGACAAAGTTCACTGATAGTGCCTGCACCAGCACGGCTTATGACGAGGTCTGCCAGATGGTAAGCCTGGTCCATGCGGCTGATGAAGTCCGTCACTACGATATTGCCGGGCTTTCCCTTCACATCGATTGTCTGCTCTATCTCCTTCTTGTAATAGCTGCCTGTCTGCCAGATGAACTGCACGGGCGAGGCAGCAATGCGCGAAAGATTCTTGACGACGCTCTCGTTCAGTGTACGCGCTCCCAGACTGCCGCCGACGAGCAGGATGGTAGGCTTGGATGGATTAAGGCCGAATGCTGCAGCACATTCCTCGCGCGTCAGGGAGTCGTTGAATAAGTTCTGACGTACAGGGTTACCCGTGAGCAGTATGCGGTCTTTGGGGAAGAAGCGCTCCATTCCCTCGTAGGCCACACATATCTTACTGGCTTTCTTGGCAAGCGTCTTATTGGTCAAGCCTGCATAGCTGTTCTGCTCTTGTATGAGACAGGGAATGCCCAGCTCGTAGGCTGCATTGAGCGTCGCGGAACTGGCATAGCCACCCACACCCACTGCCACATGGGGCTGGAAGTCGAGCAACGTCTGCTTAACCATACGCTTGCTGCGCAAGAAGTCCATCAGGATGCTGATGTTGCCAGGCTTCCACAAGGGACGGAGCAAACCGCGTACAGGGAGACCGATGATTTCGTAGCCGGCAGCCGGTACTCGCTGCATCTCCATCCTGCCATTAGCACCCACGAAGAGAATCTTCACGTCGGGGTTTATCTCGCGCAAGGCATTGGCAATACTCACAGCAGGGAAGATGTGACCTCCCGTACCGCCACCGCTTATTATGACTCTTAGTTCGTTCATTTTCTTTATTTAATTATATTAGGCCTTATGGGGCTTATGAGTCCTATGGGACTTATAGGGCCTATGGGTTGTTGTATTCTGGTTTGCGCTTTGCCGTATGGCTTACGCTCAGTATCATGCCTATGTAGGTACAGGTGATGAAGAGGCTTGTGCCGCCTCGGCTGACGAGTGGCAATGGTTGTCCCGTGACGGGGAAGGCTCCCACAGCCACTGCCATGTTCATCATGGCCTGCACCACTATCATCAGGGCCAGTCCCATGACAAGATAGGAGGGGAAGAGTGCTTTGCACTTGCGAGCAATACGCATAGAGCGGTACATGAGTGTCAGGTACAAGCCCATGACGAGTAAAGCACCAGGGAAGCCAAGCTCCTCGATGACGATGGCGTAGATGAAGTCAGAGAATGCCTGCGGAATGAAGTCTCGCTGGCGACTGTTGCCCGGCCCGCGTCCGATGACGTTGCTCGAGGCTATTGCCACCTTGGCGTAAGCCTTTTGCGGGTTCTCCTGCGGCTTGAAGTCGCGAGGGTTGTCGGGACGTTCCTGCTTGTCGGTGATGCGGTGCACCCATGTAGGCACACGGTGCAACGGGCCTTTGGACATCTGCCATTCGTTGAGTGTCTGCTCTGGTATGGAATAGGCCACGGCAAAGACGCTGCCTATGCCGAGCGCACCCAGACAGAGTGCACCTATGAGTATCTGCTTGCGTATCTGTGCATAGAAGCAGATGCCGAACATGACGATGGCAATGATGAAGGCGGTGGAGGCATTCTCTGTCATGATAAGCACCAAGGTGATGAATGCCGCAAGTGCCACTATCTTGAATCCAGTCATGCTTGCTCCTTTCTCGTCGCGAAGAGAGGACAGGATGAAGCAACTGAAGCCCACCAGACTCAGCTTGGCTATCTCACTGGGTTGGAAACGGATGAAGCCTATCGATATCCAACGCCCTGCATCGTTCGTCTTCTGACCGATGACGAGTACGGCAATCAGCAGGAAAATGGAGAAGAACATGCCTATGGTGCAGAACAGCTTGAAGTAGTTGCAAGGGATGAAATGCACCAGCCAAGCGATGAAGATGCCCATCAGCATGAAGGAGCCATGCTGCATGATGGGGTCCCAGTATGCGCCGGTCGCAAAGGTCATGCGCGAACTGGCACTATATACCTCAATCAGCGAGATGGCACACAGGAGTATGAACACAGCCCAGATGCCCAGGTCGCCATGGATCAGGGTCTTGTTCTTTAGATTATCTAATTTCATAGTCATAGGGCTAATGGGGCTAATGGGGCTAATGGGACTTATAGGGCTAATGGGGCTTATGGGGCTTATAGGTTTCTTACTTGTTCGCAGAATTGCTCGCCTCGGTCTTCCATGTTCTTGAAGAGGTCGAAGCTGGCGCAGCAGGGGCTGAGCAGGACGGTATAGCCGGGTTTTGCCATGCGGTTGCAGGCTGCCACACAGTCCTTCATGTTGTGAGTGTCGGCCACAGGAATGCCCATTCCATCGAAGAAGTCGTGCAACTTCGTGTTGTCGGCTCCGAGATAGACGAGGCCAGCACACTTCTTCTGCACCAGTTCCTTGATAGCGTTGTAGTCGTTACCCTTGTCCTTGCCTCCGATGATGAGGATGGTGGGGGTGGTCATGCTCTCGAGGGCATACCAGCAGGCATCGACGTTAGTGGCTTTGGAGTCGTTGATGTACTGCACGCCTCCCACGCGAGCCACTTTCTGCAAGCGATGCTCCACGCCCTCGAAGTCACTCAGGCTCTGGCGAAGCGATGCATCGCCTATGCCGCTGATGCGGGCCGCTATACCTGCTGCCAGACTGTTGTACATGTTGTGCTTGCCATGCAGGCTCAGGCTCTCCTGTTCCATGTTGAAGGGCGTAGGGTACTCGATGACGTACTGTCCGTCGGCGATGTAGCCTATCATGCCCTCTTTCTTGATGATGCTGAAGGGACACATCTTTGCCTTGATGCCGTACTTCTTTAGTTCGGCGGCAATGATGGGGTCTTCGTTCCAATAGATGAACGCGTCTTCCTCCGTCTGGTTCTGCACGATACGCATCTTGGCATCGGTATATTTCTGCATGGAGCCTTCGTAGCGGTCCAGGTGGTCGGGTGTGATGTTGAGCAGGATGGCAATGTTGGCACGGAAGTCGTACATATTGTCGAGCTGGAAGCTGCTGAGCTCGATGATGTAGTACTCGTAGGTCTTGCCTTCGGCTATCTGCAGTGCGAGACTGCGACCGATGTTGCCGGCCAGTCCGACGTTGTAGCCTGCCTTGCAGAAGATGTGGTAAATGAGGCTGGTGGTGGTGGTCTTTCCGTTGGAACCGGTGATGCATATCATCTTGGCATCGGTGTAGCGTCCGGCAAACTCTATCTCGCTGATGACGGGTATGCCTGCTGCCCTGACTTTCTGCACCATGGGTGCATCCTCGGGAATGCCGGGGCTCTTCACCACCTCGTTGGCATTGAGGATGAGTTCCTCCGTATGCTTTCCTTCTTCCCAGGGCACGTCATACTGGCGGAGCACTTCCTTGTAGTTCTCCTTTATCTTGCCCATGTCGCTGACGAAGACATCAAAGCCTTTCACTTTTGCCAGCGCTGCTGCTCCAACGCCGCTCTCGGCGGCTCCAAGTACTACTATTCTATTCATCTCTTCATTTACCATTTAACCATTTACCATTTACCATTTGTTCCCCCTAAAGGGGGTTAGGGGGTCTCCTTATCTTATCTTCAACGTGACGATGGCGAGTGCCGCCATGATGATGGTCACTATCCAGAAGCGGACGGTTATCTTCGACTCCAGCCAGCATCCCCTTGGCCAGTTGATGAGCACCTTGAAGTTGGAGGGCAACTGGCCTGGTGCGACGCGGAAGGTGTCGTGGAGCGGGGCACGCTTGATGACGCGCCATTTCTCTCCGCGACGGTTGCCGCGCTTGGCATAGTTGGTCTGCAGGAGGACGCTCAGGCTCTCCATGAGGAAGACGAAGCAAAGCAGTGGCAGCAGCAGTTCCTTGTGGATGATGATGGCCGTCACGCCAATGATGCCGCCGATGGCAAGGCTGCCTGTGTCGCCCATGAAGATCTGTGCGGGATAGGCATTGTACCAGAGGAAGCCAATGAGTGCGCCCACGAAGGCACAGATGAAGATGACGAGTTCCTCCGACCCTGGGATATACATTATATTAAGGTAGGCTGCCATGTGTATGTGGCTGCTGACGTAGGCCAGTATGCCCAGGGCAATGCACATGATGGCAGCATTGCCGGCACACATACCGTCCATGCCATCGTTGAGGTTCGAACCGTTGCTGACTGCCATCACGATGAAGGTGGTGACGAAGACGAAGAATATCCATCCTGCTGCCGTACGGTGCTTGCCCAGGAAGCGGAAGATGTTGGCATAGTTCAGGTTGTTGTTCTTGACGAAGGGAATGGTCGTGATAGTGCTCTTGACCATTTCGCTACGATGCTTCACCACTTGCTCTGTGCCCTGCCGCTCACCTTCGATGTTCTCGCATATCACGGCATCGGGACTCAGCCAGAGCGTCAGTCCGATGACGAGACCGAGCACAGCCTGTCCGATGAGCTTGTAGATGGGGCGAAGGCCGTCCTTCGTGACCTTCATCTTGATATAGTCGTCGGCAAAACCTAAAGCGCCGAGCCATACTGTGGTGAAGAGCATGAGGAGCATATAGATGTTGCGCAAGCGCCCCAGCAGCAGGCAGGGGATGAGGGTGGCCACAATGATGATGATGCCGCCCATCGTGGGCACTCCCTTCTTCTCCACGCCGTAGGGGTCGATGCTGGCGTCCCTTTGCTCCTCGCTGACGTTATGCCGCTTCATCCACTTGATGAAGTACTGGCCGAACCACATGGAGATGAGCAGGCTCAGCACCAACGTGAGTACGGCACGGAAGGAGATGTAGTGCCACAGGTTGGCACCCGAAACCCCGAATTCGCCTAAGTATCTGAACAAGTAGTATAGCATATCTCGTTGATGTCTATTTGTCGTGTTTTGTTATGTCGTTTGCCGCTTCGAAAATAAGTACGTGTAGTTATGGCGATAAGTACGTGTAGTTATGACGATAAGTACGTGTACTTATGGCCGTAAGTCCACGTAGTTTTTTCCGCCCCTCTGTTTCAGGGGGTTTGTATCCCGAAGGCTTCGCGAATGACTTCGTGGTCGTCGAAGTGGTGCTTCACCCCTTTGATGATCTGATAATCCTCATGTCCTTTGCCCGCTACGAGGATGACGTCGCCCGGCTGTGCCAGAGTGCAGGCTGTACGGATGGCTTCCCTGCGGTCCACGATGCTGAGGACTCCGTGGCGCTGCCCTGCGTCGAGGCCTGCCAGCATGTCGTTGATGATTTCCTGCGGGTCTTCGTTGCGCGGATTGTCGCTCGTGATAATGACGCGGTCGCTGTGCTTGACGGCCTCCTGAGCCATGAGTGGACGCTTCCCTTTGTCGCGGTTGCCGCCTGCGCCGCAAACTGTCCAGCACTTGCCGCGACCCTGCAATACCTCGTTAATGGTAGTGAGGACATTGACCAGGGCATCAGGCGTGTGGGCGTAATCGACGATGGCCGTCACGCCTTCGCGCGAGCGGATGGCCTCGAAGCGACCGTTGACGGGCTTCTGTGCACTGAGCAGCACGAGGGCCTGCTGCGGTTCGACACCCAGCATGACCGTCGCCCCATAGACTGCCAGCAGGTTGCTGACGTTGAAACGACCTACGAACTGTACGCTGACCTCTCTGCCGTCTATCTCCAAGTCCATGCCCTCGAAGCTCTCCTCCATGATGCGGGCCTTGAAGTCGGCTGCTGAATGCAGCGAATAGGTCTTTACCTTCGCCTTGCTGTTCTGCACCATGACCATGCCGTTGCGGTCGTCGGCATTGATGATGGCAAAGGCATCGGCAGGCAGACCATCGAAGAACCCCTTCTTCGCATCGCGGTAGTTCTCGAACGTGCCGTGATAGTCTAAGTGGTCGCGCGTCAGGTTGGTGAAGATGCCGCCGCTGAAGACCAGACCTCCGATGCGCTTCTGGCTGACGCTATGGCTGCTTACCTCCATGAAGGCATAGGCACAGCCCTCGTCTGCCATCCGCCCAAGCAAACGGTTCAGAGTGATGGGGTCGGGCGTCGTCACCTCAGTGGGCACAGGCTCACCGTCGATATAGTTGCACACGGTGCTGCACAGGCCACACTTGTAGCCGAGCTGGCGGAAGATGTTATAGAGTACGGTGGCAATAGTCGTCTTGCCATTGGTGCCGGTCACGCCGATGAGGTGCATACGTCGGGTCGGGTCGCCGAAGAAGTGCGTCGCCAATGGGCCAACCACGTCTTCTGTGTCGGGATAGACGAGGTAAGTGACGTCTTCCGCTATCTCTTCGGGCAACTTCTCGCACACCACGACCGTTGCACCCAGTTCAATGGCCTTGCCGATGAAGGTATGGCCGTCCACCTGAGTGCCACGCATGGCCACGAAAGCTGCACCTTCGCAAATGCGGCGGCTGTCTATCTCGATGCCCGTCACTTCCCTGTCGATGCTGCCCACCACCTGCTGTGGCTTGCAGTCCTGTATGAGTTGTCTCAGTTTCATTGTTATCGGAGTATTCAGAGTTTTCAGAGTATTCAGAATTTTCAGAGTGTTCAGAACTATCAGGTTTATTTAGGTGAGGCAGTTAGCGTGATTTGTTTCCCCTTTACGGCAACAGAGCCAGGGGCGATGTCCTGCTTGACAATCTGCCCACAGCCATTGATGCGGACGCGAAGGCCACGCTTCTGCAAGGCAAAGACCGCATCCTTCACGCCCATACCCGACACATCGGGCACCTGATTGAGAGGAACGGTATCGGCTTCGACCAGGTTGAGCTGAGGCTTCGAGAGGCCCATCCCCTCCATGATGGCTTCGGCCTGATGCTTGCTGCCCTTCGTCACTTCGGGAACAAAGACTGAGTTCGTGTCGGCTGCCGCTATAGCGCTGCGCATCGAGTCGCGCGACATGATATACTGCGATATTTCGCTGAAGACCGGTCCGCACTGACCGCCACCCGATGCAGGCAATCCCTGCTTCTTGATGCAGACGATGCAACTGTACTTGGGGTCGTCGCTGGGGAAGTAGCCGCAGAAGCTGACCATATACTTGCGGCTTGCGTAGGAACCGTTCTCGCTGAACTGCGCCGTACCGGTCTTGCCGCTCACCTTGAAGAGTTTGCCACCATTGCCGGCCTTCCTGCCGAGACCTCCGCTGACGACGTGCTCCAGACAGTATTGTATGTCGCGCAGTGTGGAGGGTTTGCAGATGCGCTCCTTGATGACCTCCGTCGGGAACTCGCGCAGCACCATTCCGTCCTTGAGCTCTGCCTTCACGAAGCGTGGCTTCACCATCTTGCCGCCATTGGCAATGGCATTGTAGAAGGTGAGGGTGCTGATGGGCTCATCCACGGCAGGTCGGGCTTGCTCCAGTAACGGCCCTTGTCGAGCGGATGCGGCACGCGAGGCTCACCCTTGCCCACAAAGGGCAGGTTGAGGGGAATGCCGACGCCCTCGCGATGCAAGCCATCGACGAAAGCAGCCGGATTGCTGCCGTAAGCCTCATCGATGATGGAACTTACACCGATATTGCTGCTCTGCCCGAGGATGTCCTCCACCTTGAGCACACCATAGCCGCCTCTGTTCCAGTTATGGTCCTTCATGTTGCGTCCGTGCATATTGACGATGCCAGGAGCACAGTTCACCGTCTTGTTCAGGTCTATCTTACCATCCTCCAGCGCCACCATGATGCTGGCCGTCTTGAAGGTGGAGCCGGGTTCCCACAGGTCACTCACGGCATTGTTCTTCATCTCGTAGTATTCGCCATCAGCACCGCGCGTAAGGTTCACGATGGCCTTGACGTCACCTGTCTTCACCTCCATCACCACGGCAACGCCAATCTCTCCGTTGACCAGCTCTTCCTTCAGCTTGCTGCGCAGAGTGCGGTCGGCAAAGTCCTGAATGTTGATGTCAATGGTGGTGAGCAGGTCGTGGCCGTTCTCGGCAGGCGTATCGACGATGGGCACTTTGCGATTGCGCACGACGATGAAGTGCTTCGAGCCAGGCTTACCGCGCAGGATGCTGTCGAAGCTCAACTCCAGTCCGCATTTAGGCAAACTGCTGGAATCGTTGAAGAGCTCGCCGATGGTACGGCTGGCAAGTCCGCCGTAAGGTTTGAGCCGAAGCAGCATCTCGTCGGCATGGAATCCGCTTCGATACATGCTCTCACGCAGGAGAGGCAGTTCCTTGCAGGCCCGATACTGGACATAGCTGGCCAGCTTAGGATAGATACGCCACGAGTACTTGCCACGGGCCTTGCCTTTGAGCAGGCGCTCACGGAACCACTTGGCATCGCGGTCAGGGAAGATACGAGCCAGGCCCTGGGATATGCTGTCCAAGTCAACGCGGAAGGCAGAATCGCGGAAAGCGCGCGTCTTGGCTTCGATGGCAGAGTCAGGGTCGTGCACGGCAAAGTCCATATAGAGGGCATACTTGGGCACGGTGCCTGAGAGCACCTGACGGTCGCAAGAAAGGATGTTGCCTCGGTTGGCAGGTATCTTGGCCGTCTTGCTGTTGAGTCCCACAGCCTTCCAGTAGTCACTCTCTGGCGGGAGCATGGTATAGAGAGCCTTGCCCAGGATATACAATCCGGCCAGACACATCAGGACGAAGATGAAGATGTATCGTCTGGGAGCTTTATCTCTATTGTTTGCTTGCATAGGGCTTAAGGGACTTATTTTACTTATTCTTTAATGATAAAGGGTGCCACTTTGCTTGGCGTCAGTGTACTGTCGCCTTGCTCACGGAGTTTCTGCTCGAGCTGGCTCTGACGGCAGAGCAACGTGAGTTCGCTGACACGCGTGATGCTGCGATAGCGCCAGTCCTTGAGTTCTGCCTCAAGCTCTGTCTCCTTCATCATCTCCACCTGTGCCTGATAGCCATTGGTGATATAGAGGAAGATACCGACCAGGCAAAGCAGCAGCAGCTTCCACTGGCTGAGGAACCAGCGGGGAGCAGCGTCCAGCATCTGGCGTATGCTATCGACGGTCAGTTCATCGACTTCATCGTCATCGCTGACAAGCGACCGCATCAGCTTCTCCTTGTCGCTGACAGACTCCTCTGGCTCATTGGGCTTATGGGGCTCATTGGCCTCATGGGCCTCATTAGCCTCATTGGGCTCATTGGGCTCATTAGCCTCATCAAGCCCCTTCGCTTCCTGCAACTCTTCGATGTTATCCAACTCTATCTCTGCCATTTGTTTCGATATTTCGACATTACGTTATTACGACATTACGATTCCCTTTTCATCGCTATGCGAAGCTTTGCCGAGCGGCTGCGAGGGTTGCTCTCTTGCTCTGCCACGCTTGGAGTGATGACGCTGCGGTTCACTGCTTCCAGCGGTGCATTGCTGCGACCGAAGACGTCTGTCTCTATCTTTCCCTCAAGATTGCCTGCCTTCACCATGTTCTTCACCATGCGGTCCTCGAGGGAGTGGTAGGTGAGGATACTCAGCCGTCCGCCTGGTCGAAGCAACTCTGTGGCAGCACTGAGCATCTGCCGTAAGGCAAGCATCTCGCCATTGACCTCTATGCGGAGTGCCTGGAAGACACGAGCCAAATCTTTCTTCTCGCGGTCGTAGCCCATCAAAGGCTTCAAGACCTCCACCAGCTCGCCTGTCGTGCTAATAGGCTGCTGCTGACGACCCTTGACGATGGCGGAAGCGATGCGGCGGCTGTTCTTCAGTTCGCCATAGAGGTAGAGGATGTCTGCCAACTGTTCCTCGCTGTACTCCTCTACGATGCGTCTTGCACTGAGGCTGGCCCGCTGGTTCATCCTCATGTCGAGCGGTGCATCGAAGCGGAAGCTGAAGCCGCGCCCCTCGTCGTCGAAGTGATGACTGCTCACGCCCAAGTCTGCCAATATGCCGTCTATCTGTTCGTGCCCGTAGTAGAGCATCCAGTTCTTCAGGAAGCGGAAGTTGCTGCGGATGAAGGTGAAATTCCCTTCGCCTTCCAGCTCGCTTGCCTGTTGCAGCGCATCCATGTCCTGGTCGAAGCCATAGAGATGTCCTGTGCCATTCAGCCGACGCAGTATCTCTCTGCTGTGCCCGCCGCCGCCGAACGTAAGGTCCGCATATATGCCGCCAGGCTTGATGTCCAGCCCGTCAACCGCTTCCATCAGCAGCACCGGCACATGATATTCCTCACACTTCGCGTACATTATTTATTATTTTATATGGGGCTCATGGGGCTTATGGGGCTCATAGGGCTTATGGGGCTCATAGGGCTTATGGGGCTTATGGGTTCTTTTAAAAGGCTTGCTCCTTCATCATCTCCTCTAGGATGTTTCCTGCTTCCTTTTGCTTTTCCAGCAGAACGTCCCCTCCTTGCTTGCTCCAGATTTCTATGACATCGTCCATTCCATTGAAGCGCACGTCGCTTTTTATGCCGGCATGTTCCATGTAACGGCGGGGGATAAGCATACGGCCGCTGCTGTCCAGGGTGATGTTCTCCGCATCGACTGTGAAGAGGCGTAAAGCCTGCTGCTGGTTGCGGTCGAAGGGATTGGTCCGAGCCCGGATAGCGTCAACGCGGGCCTCCCACACACTCTTGGGGTAGAGCACGAGGCAAGGCTCGAAAAGGTCGCGACGCAACACCAGCCCTTCTTCCTCTTCCTGCTGTAGGACTTTACGGAAGGCGCTGGGCACGAAGACACGTCCCTTTTCGTCCGTTTTGGCATCTATGCTTCCTGTGAATCTCATCGTTCTTTTTGTTTTTCGGTGCAAAGATACACAATTCCCCACAATTCCCCACAATTTCCCCCAACTTTTTTTTATTAGTGTTTTGCTTTATGTTGTTGATAACCTGCTTTCGTGTTCGTCTTTTCCTCTTACGAAACCCTATAAATAAAGAGGTTTCAGCACATTACAGATGCCTCTGCAGTGCTGTTGAAAACTTTTTTCTTCACTTTGCAAAAAGGTGGGGGAAGTTTCGCATCAATGAGGAAAAAGGACATCGATTTGTTGTCTGATACTGCTGCCCGGCAAAAGCGTCCTGCCCACCTCCTCTGCCTGAGCAGCCGAATCGTTAACAAACTTAAATTACTCTAAATTCTGAGTGCTGATAGGCTATATAAAGAATTAATTTTGTAACTTTGCTTCGCAATAAGACATCCTATGATACATTTTATACCTATGAAAGGACTCTTTCCCGTCCTTTTCCTTCTTGTAATAAGCCAAGCAAGTGCTGCCGACAACGTGACTGAATTCTTCCTCAACACCGTGGATAGCGGCGACGGTTCCTGGCCTTGCCTCTTCTACGAGTTGAACTACAACAGTGACATCACCTATGCCGAGAGAGCCAAATGGCATTCAGCCGATGAGGACGAGAGCTACTGGCGCGAAGGCATCGGCCCGTTCAGCATCGATCAGAACAAGTTCCTCGTCACCCAATGGCAAAGCACTGTCCATCCTATCCTCATCCGCCGACACTTCACGCTCACGGCAGAGGACTTGGTGAAGATTGAAATCGGTGTGGTCAACATGATGTACAGCTACGACGAGAACCCGACGTTCTGGCTCAACGGCACCCGTATCGCCACAGCCACCGGATGGAACGACGACAAATATGCCACCTACCGTTTCCCCAACGCCAGGAAGAAGTTGCTGGTGGAAGGCGACAACTTGCTCTGCGTCTCCCTACAGCAAGGCTCCGGCGGCGGACACATCGACTACGGACTGAGCGTGACCTACGACCCCACAAACACTGCCATCAGTCCACTCCCTGCCTCACCAGAGGATGAACGTGTTTACAACCTGCAAGGTCAAATCGTAAACAGTGAGTCCTACTCAGGCATCATCATCACACAAGGTAAAAAGATTCTACGTAAATAACACACACATGAACAAATCCCTTTTTCTCCTGGCACTTGTACTCTTTACTGTTTGCTGTCAGGCACAGACCAACGTCAGCATCGTGGACTGCCCCGACCGCGAACAGACCAATGCGAACTACACCAACTTCCGCGAACCCCTACAGCAGGCGCCGCTCCTGAAGTTGCCCGTCGGGAAGGTACAGCCCCGAGGCTGGCTCCGCAAATACCTCGAACTGCAGCGCGACGGACTGAATGGTCAGCTCGGCACCGTCAGCGCATGGCTCGACAAGAACAACAACCAATGGCTCTCCAACCAAGGCGACCACGGATGGGAAGAGGTTCCATACTGGCTCAGAGGCTACAGCAGTCTGGCCTTCATCTTGGACGACGAAGCCATGAAGCGCGAGGTGGACACTTGGATCAATGCGGTGCTGAACAACCAAGCCTCCAACGGACGGCTCGGTCCCGACGGCTACGACGGCTCCAGCCCCGACCTCTGGGCCAAGATGCCGATGCTCTGGGCACTGCAAACCTACTACGAAGCCACTGGCAAGGCCCGTGTGCTGTCGGCCATGAACCGCCACTTCAAGTGGGAACTGACCATCGACGACAGCAAGTTCCTGAAAGGTCTCTGGCAGGAGAAGCGCGGCGGAGACAACCTCTGGAGCGTCATCTGGCTCTACAACCGCAACGGCGACAAGACCATCCTGCCACTCATCGACAAGCTCCACCGCGCCACGTCCGACTGGACGATGCAAGGCAACCTGCCCAACTTCCACGGCGTGAATGTGGCCCAAGGCTTCCGCGAACCCGCTACATATTATATGTACACGGGCGATAAGGAGATGCTCGAGGCTACCTATCGTGCCCATAACGAGATGCGCAGCCGCTTCGGACAGATGCCGGGCGGCATGTATGCAGCCGACGAGAACGCCCGCAACGGATACTACGACCCACGCAACGGGGCCGAGACCTGTGCCATTGTGGAACAGATGGCGAGCGACGAGATTCTGATGGGCATCACGGGCGACATCTTCTGGGCCGACCATTGCGAGAACGTGGCCTTCAACTCCCTGCCTGCCGCACTCACGCCCGACATGCGTGCCCTGCGCTACATCACGTCGGCCAACATGGCCATCAGCGACGAGAAGAACCATGCGCCCAGCATCGACAATGCCCTGCGCGGGATGCTCAGCATGAGTCCCTTCAGCTCCCGCTGCTGCCAGCACAACCACGGCATGGGATGGCCCTACTTCTCGGAGCACCTCGTCATGGCAACTGCCGACGGCGGACTGGCCACGATGCTCTATGCTGCCAACGAGACGACGGCTCTGGTGGCCGACGGCGTATCGCTCCGCATGGAGGAGACCACCAACTATCCTTTCGACGAAGCCATCCAGCTCACGCTCCATCCCGAACAGGATGTCACCTTCCCCCTCTACCTGCGCATCCCTGCCTGGGCAGAAGGGGCATCGGTCAGCGTGAACGGTGAGAATCAAGCCATCGCTGATGCTGCCGGACGCTACGTCCGCATCGAGCGCAAGTGGCAGGAAGGCGATGTCGTCAGCCTGCGTCTGCCCATGACGGTGCGCTCCACCGTTTGGCAGCAGAACAAGTCGAGCGTCAGCGTCGATTACGGTCCGCTCACGCTCTCGCTCAAGATAGACGAGGAGTTCGAACAGCACGATAGCCGCGACCCGGAGTTCGTGCAGGACGACTCGCACTGGCAGTCGGGCGTCGATGCTTCGCTGTGGCCTTGCTATGTGCTGCGGGCGAAGAGCGACTGGAACTACGGCCTGGTGGTCGATGAGCAGAACCTGCCCATCAAATTCAGCGTAAAGCATAAGCCCTGGCCCGAAAACGACCAGCCTTTCACTCAGGAAGGTGTACCCTTGGAGTTCACGGCTGTCGGTCGTCAGATACCGTCGTGGAAGTTCGACCAGACAGGCATGACGGACTTCCTCCCCACCAAGTATGCCAAGCGTGCCGAGACAACGACCCCCATCACCCTCATCCCTATGGGAGCCGCCCGCCTGCGCATCTCTGCCTTCCCCAGAGAAAAGGAATAGACGATTTCAGTCCCGTAGGAGGATAAATCCCCCTACACGTACTCCAGCGTCAGCAGGCGGTCGGGGGAGAAGACGGCCTGTGCCGTGGCGAGGAGGTCGTCGGGCGTGATGGCGTCGAGGCGGTCGAAGAGCTGTTCCTTTGTGAGCGTCTCGCCGTAGTGAAGATAGCGCTTCGCCATGCCGATGGCCACGTTCTCGAAGTTGTCGTAGCTGATGCCTATCTGCCCTTTGAGCTGACGGCGGGCAGCATCGAGCGTACGCTGAGACATCGGGCTTTGCATGAGCTTGTCCAGTTCCCGAAGGACAAGTCGGCGGCAACGGGCACGGTCCTTCGCATCGCAGCCATAATAAACACTCCAAACACCAGTGTCTGTGTAAGTCGTGTGGTTGCTCTCGACAGTATAGACCAATCCGTTGCGCTCACGAAGAGCGAGGTTCAGGCGGCTCGACATGGCCGGTCCGCCGAGCATGTTGCTGAGGAAGTAAAGGTACAAGTGGCGCGGGTCGTTGCCGCCAAATGCCTGTGAGCCGATGACGACATGCGCCTGGTGCGTGTCCATCTTGCGGGTGATGCATGAATCGGGATGGGGAGTGTCGGGAACAAGTACGTGGACTTCCGGGGATAAGTACGTGGACTTATCTTCATAAGTACGTGTACTTACGGCCATAAGTACGCGTAGTTTTTTCTCTACCTCGCGGAGCACCTTCTCCGGCTTCACGTTGCCAAGCACATACAGCACCATCCTCTCGGGATGATAGAGGCGCTGGGCATAGCGCTGCATGTCGTCGAAGCGGAACGTGCGCAGCGTGTCGGCATCGCCAAGGATGTTGCGCCCCAGGGGATGACCGGGGAAGAGCAGGCTCTCGAACTCGTCGTAGATAAGTTCCGAGGGCTGGTCCTGATAGCTCTCAATCTCGTCGATGACCACCTCCACCTCGCGCTGCATCTCTTCCTGGGGATAGGTGCTCTGCAGGGCAATGTCGAGCAGGAGGTCGATGGCGCGTGAGACATGCTGCTGGAGACAAGTGCAGTAATAGACCGTCTCCTCCTTGCCCGTGAAGGCATTCAGGTCTCCGCCCACGCTCTCCATGCAGGAGATGACCTGGCGTGTCGAGCGCCGACGGGTTCCCTTGAACGACATGTGTTCTGTGAAGTGCGCCATTCCGCTCTCGTTGGGCAGCTCGTGGCGCGTGCCGGCATCAATGGCGATGCCGAGATAGACCGTGTCCGTCTGCCCCGGAGCGCAGATAATGCGCAGTCCCTGGGGCAGCGTATAAGTGAAGAAATCCTGATTCTTTTCCATATTTCAGCCTGCAAAGTTACGGAAAATATCTGGAACTACTTGCTCCTGCCGGCAAACTTTTGATATGTTTCTCTCAGCTTTTCCACGCCAAAGGATGGCAAGAGGGTGGAGCTTTTCCACGCCAAAGGATGGCAAGAGGGTGGAAAATCAGCCTGCAAGCAGTTAAATATCAGGATGCAACAGGTAGAAGAACGGTTTCCACCCTTATCCCTTGTGCAAGCCGCAGAAATGCCGTACCTTTGCAGCAGGAAACCGAAAAAGGCATGAAAAGAAAGACATTTGGCATCCTCATTGCGGTGCTTGCGCTGGCCTTGGCTGGCGGCACAGGATGGAGCCTGCGGGACCTGCCGCAGAAGCGGTTGCTCCGGACGGCAGAGAACATTGTGTTTGCGGATGCGGACAGTACGGAACGGCTACTGGAGCAGGTCGATACGACGCGGCTGACGGAAAGCTCGCGGATGCTCTACGACCTGCTGCGGGCCCTGGTGTACGAGGAACGATGGTACTTGCTCCGCGCCGACACAGCCTCCTGCCTCTCGTCGGATGCCGAGACATGGACCTTCGCACGCAAGTCGGACAGCCGGGACAAGGACGGCCAGGCCGTGCCGGATGACAGCTGTCGCCTGCGCATATACCATTATTATGACGAGAAGAGCCTCGGAGGAACCGCCGGCGACGCGGACGATTTGCGCCGCTTCGGGCGTATCTGCTTTGCGCTCAGCCGTCGGCAGAACGACAGTATCGTGCCCATGCAGATCAACCGGCTCTTCCTCCTGGCCATCCATTGTGCCGAAACGACCGAGGACCACGCCTTGGCCTACCGCGCCTACGACAAGTACTTCAATCGCCTGCCCTTCCACAATACGGCTTACCCCGAGTTCTACCTGCACCGGGCCTTAGAGCACTATCGCCTGTCGCCCGACCAGCCGCGCTGGCTGCTGACGATGCTCAACGACTATGGCTACACCGTGCTCCTCCGCGCTCCCTTCGACCTGCATCACTTCGGCTCGCTGGAACGCATCGCTGCCCTCGCGGCGCG
>OMSJ01000009.1 GCA_900313705.1 uncultured Prevotellaceae bacterium | reverse complement strand
GGCGTTGGCGATGGTCTGCACGCTGGGCTTGGGGTCGTACTTGCCGGTCTGTATGTATTTGTAGAAGATGTCGTTGGCATTGTTGGCAGCAATGAAGCGACTGATGGGCAGTCCCATGCGCTTGCCAAAGAGGGCAGAGCAGATGTTGCCGAAGTTGCCGGAAGGGACACAGCAAACAAATTTACTATTTGACGATTTACAATTTACAATTTGTTTGAGCTGAGCGTAAGCCCAGAAGTAGTAGAAGCTTTGCGGCAGGAAGCGGGCGACGTTGATGCTGTTGGCAGAGGTGAGCCGCATCTGGGCGTTGAGTTCCTCATCCATGAAGGCATTCTTGACGAGTGCTTGACAGTCGTCGAACACGCCGTCCACCTCAAGAGCTGTTATGTTCTGCCCGAGCGTCGTGAACTGGCACTCCTGTATGGGGCTGACCTTTCCTTTCGGGTAGAGCACATAGACGTGGATGCCTTCCACGCCAAGAAAGCCGTTGGCAACAGCAGAACCCGTGTCGCCGCTCGTGGCAACGAGGACATTAATTAAACTAGCAGGACTAGATGAACTAGTAAAACTAGTCGAACTAGCAGAACTAGAGCTACTAGTAAAATACCTTAGCAGGCGAGCCATGAAGCGGGCACCGACGTCCTTGAAGGCGAGGGTAGGGCCGTGGAAGAGTTCGAGGGAATAAATAGACCCACCCAGGCTCTCCCTTAAAGAGAGGGTTTCGTTGTCCTCTCCCTTTAAGGGAGAGTTAGAGAGGGTCTCCTTTTCAACTTTTACCAGCGGTATGTCGAAGGAGAGTGTTTCGTTGACTATCTTGCGGAGGCTCTCTGCATCCACGTCTTCGCCAAAGAAGCAGTCTGCCACTCGGTAAGCAATCTCCTGGAGCGACATGTCCTGAATGTTGTCGAAGAACTCCTTCGGGAGCGGCTTGATGCGTTCGGGCATATAGAGTCCCTTGTCTTCAGCCAGTCCTTTGACGACAGCCTTTTCGAGTGTGGCAAGCGGTGCCTTGCCGTTTGTGCTATAGTATCTCATGTCTTTTTACCTTTTCATAAATTCTTTGATGAAAGCGTCGCCTTCAAGGTTGCCATAGATGCCTTCTTTGGCAGCAACCTCGTCGAAGGTCTGCACTTTATCGGGCTCAATGCCAGGATAGTAGATGCAGAAGGGAACAGGCTCGGCCGTATGTGTGCGATGGTGAATGGGCGTCGGGTGGTCGGGAAGGAGAGCGATGGACCATTGACCATTGACCATTGACAATTGAGAGAGGATGGGTGCAAGGAGCAGGTGGTCGAGGTGCTCAATGCAGCCAAGCTTCATGTGCAGGTCGCCGTCGTGACCGGCCTCATCGCTTGCCTCGACATGCAGATAAACGAAGTCATTGGTTTGCAACGCGTCAATAGCTGCCTGTGCCTTTGCTCGGAAGTCTGTGTCCCAAAGTCCAGTTGCGCCGGGCACATTGATGACGTCCAAGCCCGCATAGCGTCCGATGCCTCGGATGAGGTCAACGGCCGTAATGACTGCTCCTTTCTTGATTTGCGGATAAGTCTCAGTCAGCGGCTTCATCTTGGGCCGATAGCCGCCGCCCCACGGCCATATGCAGTTGGCAGGGTCCATGCCTCTCTGCTGCCGCTCGATGTTGAGCGGATGCTTTGCCAGCAACTCCTGACTGCGAAGGATGAGGTCGGTGAGCAGTTGGGCGGTCTCCTCTGCTTCGGGGCATTCGGCCCGCAGCATGTATTCGCGCCACGGCTTCAAGGGAATATCGTGCGGCGGCGTGCAATGCAGATGCTTGTTGCCGCCCTTGATGACCAGCAAGTGCCTGTACTGAACGCCTGTATAGAAGTGGACACGCTCCGAGCCAAGCTGTTCCTGAAGGAAGCGAATCAACACGTCGCCTTCTTCCGTCTCAAGCCGTCCGCAGGAATGGTTCTTCAGGAGATTGCCTTCGAGACAAACCAAGTTGCAGCGAAGGGCAAGGTCGTCTTCAGCGAGTTCCACACCGATGCTTGCTGCCTCGAGCGGTCCTCTGCCTTCATAGACAAAGTGTTGGTCGTAACCGAGAATGCTGGAGTTGGCAACCTCGCTACCGGGATGGAAGCCGTCGGGAACGGTCTTAAGCAAGCCGTTGCGTCCGTGCTTTGCCAGCCAGTCGAAATGAGGCGTGTCGGCATACTGGAGCAATGTCTTGCCCTTCAACTCGTCGCAAGGCCAGTCGGCCATGCCGTCGCCAAGAATAATGAGATGCTTCAAAAGGTGAAGAAGTTAAAAGGTGAAAGGGTTAAAAGGTGAAAGGTCACGCCAGGCTCATTATGTCGGCGAATACACCGGCGGCCGTCACGCTTGCTCCTGCACCGTAGCCCTGGATGAGCATCGGGTACTTGCGGTAGCGCTCTGTTGTGAGCATCACGATGTTGTTGCTGCCTTCGAGTACGTAGAACGAGTGGTTGCTGTCGAACTCTTCGAGCGAGACTGAACATTGAACATTGACCATTGATGATTGACCATTATTCTTTGCCGTTACATCTTCGGGCGTAGCCGAATGGTCAATGGTCAATGGTAAATGGTCAATGACTTCCATCTTGGCCACGAAGCGCCAAACCTTCTTCTGCTTCTCCAGTTCCTGACGGCGTGCTTCGAATTCTGCGTCAAGCGATGGCAGGTTCTGCCAGAAGTCTTCCAGCGTGCCTTCGAAGAATGACTGGGGAATGAAGAGCTTGGCCTCTACATCTTCCTGACTTATCTCATAGCCTGCTTCACGAGCCAGGATGACCAGTTTACGGATGACGTCCTTGCCGCTCAAATCAATGCGTGGGTCAGGCTCGCTGTAGCCTTCTTCCTTTGCCATGCGGACTGTCTCACTGAAGGGTATGTCCTTGCTGATAGTGTTGAATATGAAGTTGAGCGTTCCGCTCAGAACTGCCTCGATGCGAAGTATTTTGTCGCCTGAGTTGCAGAGGTCGTTAATAGTGCGTATGATGGGTAGTCCAGCGCCAACATTGGTCTCGAAGAGGAACTTTACGCCTCGCTTCTGACTGGTCTCCTTAAGGCGACGGTAGTTGGCATAGTCGCTGCTGGCCGCAATCTTGTTGGCAGCCACGACATTGATGTTATGCTCAAGGAAGTCGGCATAGAGGCCGGCCACTTCGGGACTGGCGGTGCAATCGACGAAGACGCTGTTGAAGATGTTCATGCCGATGACTTCATCATGCAGACGCTGGATGTTGCTTACAGGAGCTGCTGCCAGTTGTTCGCGGTAGTTTTCCAGATTGATGCCTTCGCGAGTGAACATAGCGTTGTGGCCGCTGGCAATACCGACGACGTTGAGCTTTATTCTCAGTTCCCGCATCAGCTTCTCCTGCTGCTGGTGTATCTGCTCAAGCAAACTGCTACCTACTGTACCAACACCGCAGATGAAGAGGTTCAGCACTTGATATTCGGAGAGGAAGAAGGAGTCGTGAATGACGTTGAGCGCTTTGCGAAGGAAGTTCTGGTTGATGACGAAGGAGATATTCGTCTCGCTGGCACCCTGTGCACATGCAATGACGCTGATACCCGAGCGGCCAAGCGTGCCGAAGAGCTTACCGGCAATGCCTGGCGTGTGCTTCATGTTCTCGCCTACGATAGCAACCGTAGCTAAGCCTTTCTCGGCAAGCATGGGAAACATCGAGCCGTCCTCTATTTCCTTTTGGAACTCAATGTCCAAGACGCGGCAGGCTTCGTCGGCATCTTCGTCCTGAACGCCGATGCTGGTGCTGTTCTCACTGGATGCCTGACTGACCATGAAGACGCTGATGCCGTTGTCTGCCAGGCAAGTGAAGATGCGGCGGTTGACACCAATAACGCCCACCATTGAGAGGCCCGATACGGTGATGAGCGTAGTGCCCTTGATGCTGGAGATACCTTTGATGCTCCTCGAGTCGTCCATCACTTCATCCTTAATAATGGAGCCTGGAGCATCGGGATTGAAGGTGTTCTTGACAAGGATGGGAATGTGCTTGATGCAAACAGGATAGATGGTTGGCGGATAGATGACTTTTGCACCGAAGTTGCTGAGCTCCATTGCCTCGATGTAGCTCAGTTCTGGAATGACGTATGCCGAGCTGATGACACGCGGGTCGGCTGTCATAAAGCCATCGACATCGGTCCATATCTCCAGCACGCTGGCATCAAGAGCCGCAGCAATGATGCTGGCTGTGTAGTCGCTGCCGCCTCGGCCCAGGTTTGTCACTTCGCCGCTCTCGGCATCGGTGCTGATGAAGCCGCCGACAACGGCGCATTTGAGTGAAGAGTGAAGAGTGAAGAGTGAAGAATCAGAGTCTCCAAAGGTCTGGCGCACCAGCTTGTTGGTCAGTTCTCTCAGGAGCCTGTTCTTTCCTGCCTTAAATTCCGTCTTGATGAATTCGCGGCTGTCGTACCATGTGGCGTCTTCTATGAGCGTCGCTACTATTCGGCTGCTGATGCGCTCGCCGTAGGAAACGATAGCTGCCTGTGTCTTGGGGCTTAGGTCATGGATAAGATAGACACCTTGATAGATGCTGCGCAGTTGCTCCAGCAACTCGCTGACTTCATCCATGAGCCTGACACGCTTGTCGTCGGCTGGCAAGATGGCATTTATCATTTCTTCGTGACGCTCGACTATCTCAGCGAATGACTTCTGATAGAGCGTGTCGCCCTCTACCGCCATCTGGCTTGTCTTGATGAGCTTGTCGGTAATGCCGCCAAGGGCGCTGACCACTACGATGACCGGCTCTGTCTGTCCTTCGACAATCTTCTTTACACTCAGTATGCTTTCTGCGGAACCGACCGATGTTCCGCCAAACTTCATTACTTTCATCCTTGCTCTTTGGGTTGTCCTTTTATAATTCGCGTGCAAAAGTATAAAATAATTATGAATTATGAATTATGTATTATGAATTATTTTGTACTTTTGCACAGAAAAGGGTAATGTTTAATGGTCAATGAACTTAACTTACGTATCTTGCCCAGGCAAGCATACAACGAACAGAGCATCCTTGCTTATCTTCGCGAGGAAAAAGGAATCAAAGCGGGAGCTGTGCGTGTGTTGCGTCGCAGCATCGATGCCCGCCAGCGGACGATTTATGTCAACCTGACCGTAAGGGCTTACATAGGCGAGGAGCCGCCTTTGCAGGACTTCGAGCCTTATATATATAAAGATGTCAGCAATCGCCCATCGGTCGTTGTGGTTGGGGCAGGTCCGGGCGGACTGTTTGCAGCTTTGCGACTCATCGAGCTTGGACTGAAGCCTATTGTCGTGGAGCGAGGCAAAGATGTTCGCGAGCGCAAGAAGGACCTGGCACGCATCCGTCTGGAGCAACGTGTTGACCCCGAGAGCAACTACAGTTTCGGCGAGGGAGGAGCAGGAGCCTACAGCGACGGCAAGCTCTACACGCGCAGCAAGAAGCGCGGCAACACCGACCGCATCCTGCAAATCTTCGTACAACACGGAGCCAGCCCAGCCATCCTCTCCGACGCCCATCCGCATATCGGCACCGACCGCCTGCCGCGCGTCATCGAGAACATGCGCAAGACCATCCTTGCCTGTGGTGGCGAAGTTCACTTCCAGACGAAGATGACAGGGCTTATCATTGACCATTCACCATTGACCATTGACCATTCTTCGCATTGCTCCGGCACTGGTGTTGAGGGAGGACGCGTCGTTGGCATCGTGGCAAAGAAAATGGTCAATGGTCAATGTTCAATGGTCAATGAATTCAGGGGTCCCGTCATCCTTGCTACAGGCCATTCAGCCCGCGATGTCTATCGCCACCTTGCAGAGAGTGGCATCGACATCGAAGCAAAAGGACTCGCCATCGGTGTACGCCTGGAGCATCCCGCCCACCTCATCGACCAGATACAATACCACAGTCGCGAGGGACGTGGAAAGTGGTTGCCCGCCGCCGAGTACAGCATGGTGACGCAGGTTCAGGGGCGCGGCGTCTATAGCTTCTGCATGTGTCCCGGCGGCTTTGTCGTACCTGCAGCAAGCGGACCCGAACAAGTCGTGGTCAACGGCATGAGTCCTTCCAACCGAAACGGACGCTGGAGCAATAGCGGCATGGTGGTGGAGATAAGGCCCGAAGACTATAAAGAATTCAAAATTGATAAATTCAAAATTCAAAATTCCTTTCCTCTTGAGGGAGATGGAGGGTCGTCTCTCCCCTTCGCGGAGGAGTTAGATGGGGTCTTCCTTCAGGAAGAACTCGAGCGGCAATGCTGGCTGCAGGCAAACCGCCTGCAGACGGCTCCGGCACAGCGGATGACAGACTTCGTGAACGGACGTCTCTCCGCCGACCTCAACGAGTCTTCCTACGCACCCGGCTTGATAGCCAGCCCCTTGCACTTCTGGTTGCCAGAGTTCATCAGCAGCCGTCTGCGCGAAGCCTTCAAGCTCTGGGGCAAGCAGAAACACGGCTTCCTGACGAGCGAAGCCACCGTTATCGGCATCGAGACAAGGACCAGCAGTCCTGTCCGCATCCTTCGCGACAGCGAGACCTTGCAGCACATCCGCGTAGCTGGCCTCTTCCCCTGTGGCGAGGGCGCAGGCTATGCCGGCGGCATCGTTAGCGCTGGTGTCGATGGCGAACGTTGTGCAGAAGCCGCCCGCTCCTACCTTGAAGCCGGCTTATAGGCTTATAGTTTCCAGGGCTTACGGTATTCCGGTACGATGAAACGGTCTGCCGCTTTGTCGTGGAAAGTGTGCTTTGCGTCGTCGTAGGTCAAGGCTTCATGCGTTCTTGCTGCGATGTTGCCCAAGTGTGCATACTTTGCGCAGAAGCTTCCGTTTGTGATAGGACAAGCTGTCTGCATGTCGCGCCGTTTCACGCAGTCCATGAAGTTGGTCGTATGGTCCAAGTGGTCGTTGTTCGACGGCTTTACGAGTTTTGCCTCTACCTTGTCGCCTTGTGGAATCACTTCCCAGCTCTCGCGGTTGGCAACAAGGGTGCCATTGGTGCCTTTGAATTCCAGACCATAGTTGCGCCCATATGGACCTGACTCAATGGCGATGTTAGACCATTGTATTTGGAAGTCGTGGAACTGATAGGTGACGTTCAGCGTATCGAATGTTTCTGCGAAGTTCTCGGGGTAGGCATAATTGCCTCCTGCCGCTATCACGCGCTGCGGCATACGGTCAACGTTCATTCCCCATAGTGCCATATCGAGCAGGTGTACGCCCCAGTCTGTAAGCAAGCCACCACCATAGTCCCAGAACATGCGCCACGAACCATGGAATCTTGATGCGTTGAATGTGCGCTTCTTGGCGGGTCCAAGCCACATATCGAAGTCAACGCCTTCGGGAACGGGACTGTCCTTAGCTGGGTTCAGCAAGGCGGCATAAGCGAAGTTTGCCCATACGTTGACGCGCCCGATATGTCCCAATTCGCCGCTGTCGATGTATGCCTTCATGCTGTGCCAGAGCTCTGCACTTCGTTGTTGCTGACCCACTTGCACGACGCGTCCGTAGCGTTGGGCAGCTGCTACCATTGCGTCGCACTCGGCAATGCTGTTTGCCAGAGGTTTCTCTACATATACGTCCTTTCCTGCGGAACAGGCATCGGTTGTTATCTTGCAATGCCAATGGTCGGGTGTACCGATGACGATGATGTCCACATCGTTACGTTCCAGCAGGCGTCGATAGTCTCCGTAGGTAGCTGGTCGCTTGCCCCAGTTCTTCTCGGCCTCAGCAGCACGCTTTGCCAGGATGCCGCTGTCAATGTCACACAGGGCGACGCAACTGGCGCCGGGGTATCTCATAATGTCACTGAGATCGTACCATCCCATTGACCTGCAGCCCACCAGCGCGACGTTCATCCGGTCGCTGGCGGCAACGTCGTGTGTCGCCGGCGTTCCTGCATATAGCTTGCGAGGCAATATGATGCCGGCTGCCAAAGCTGTGGCTGATTGGCGGAGAAAGGCCCTTCTGGTCAGTTCGTAGTCCATAGTCTATAGTATTAGTTAGAGTGGTCTGATCCAGATGTTGCGGAAGCTGATAGGCTGACTGGGGTCTCCGTGCGACTGCAGACGGATGGGACCGTCGCCGTGCTTCACCGTTCGCGGGAAGCCGATGTACTCGGTGGTTCCCTGTATCTCAGTATGGTTCTGCAGGACGATGCCGTTTTGTATTACCGTGACGTAGGGACGGTAGAGGTATGTCCCGTCCTCCTTGAAGATGGGGGCCGTGTAGATGATGTCGTACACGTTCCATTCGCCGGGCTGACGCATGGCGTTCACCAGTGGCGGCGTCTGCTTGTAGATGCTTCCCGTCATGCCGTTCACGTAGGTCTCGTTGCCGAAGCAGTCCAGTATCTGCACTTCGTACATGTCTTGCAGGAAGACGCCGCTGTTTCCCCTGGCTTGGCTTTCTCCCGTGATGCCACGGGGCACGCACCACTCCAGGTGCAGTTGGAAGCTGCCGAACTTCTGTCGCGTCACGATGTCACCCTTTGACTTATCGACAGTCATCATGCCGTTCTTCACGACCCATTCGGCGTCGCCTCCATTGGGGTTCATCCATGCCGAGAGGTCTTTCCCCTCGAAAAGCACAATGGCATCGCTCGGCGCGGTGTTTGTCTTGATGTCCCCTGGGGTAACGACCTTGGGCTGAGGCGTCCAGTACTCCGACATCGCGGGCCGCATAGCCTCGGGTTGTGGATAATCTTTCTTCTCTTGTGCCTGAGCTGAAGCACTCCATGCGGTAAAAGCCATTACCGCCAATGCAATCTGTCTTTTCATAGCCTTCGTTGTTATGGTATTTGACCACAAAGATAACGATTTTCTACTAAACGGCAAAACGTTTCCTCAATAATCTCTCAGAAGACACCTAATATGTTGCGGGACAGTTCACAAAGAGCGAATTAGCCACGCATGAAAAAGTTCATTAGGCACGGTGAGGATGTGGAGGTACCTGTACCTATTAAAATAAGTACGTGTACTTATTGAGCTAAGTACGTGTACTTATTGAAACAAGTACGTGTACTTATTGAGACAAGTACGTGTACTTATTTTGCCCATTAGACTCTGCTGCTTTGGCAAACGCGGTACGTGGCGTTGGGAATCTCGCTATTAGCCAGACCAGCAGATGGTCTTTCAAAGTTTAGCGAAGTATGCTTTGCGTATTGAGGAAAAAGTCGTACCTTTGCATCGTAAAAACTGCAAAGGAAACGACACGATGAAGATTATAGACGAATCCCTGCTTGACTTTGTGGCAGCAGAGGCCAAGCTATCTCCCAGGCTGAGGAAGAACTACAATTTCCACCAGAGCCTCGACGACAAGTGCCATCGCTTCCTCAACGCGATGGAGCCCGGCACCTTTGTGCCCATTCACCACCATCCCACTAAGGACGAGACGCTTGTCATCCTGAAAGGCAGGGTAAGGGTATCAACCTACAACGACAAGGGCGAGGTGCTGGAAACCTGTGTCCTTTGCCATGAAGAGGGAAGGTATGGAGCCGACATACCCAAAAACGTATGGCACGACGTTGAGTGTCTGGAGCCAAGCGTCCTGATGGAATGCAAGGAAGGTCCTTTCGTGCCACATGAGGCAGACGGCATCCTGGAGGTGAAGAAGTAAAGCTCCCGTCCTGCAGGGGCCAAGAGGACTAATGTTTGTAATTCATTATCTTCTTCCCGTCCTTGATGATGAGACGGCTTTGTCTCGTAGCTGGCCGTCCGCTGAGGTCGTAGTCCCTACTGCTCTGGGTTGAGGGCTGCGGACTCCGTACCTCTTTGAGGCCTGTTGCCTCGAGCACGACGACGGTTCGCGAGAGGGATGCGTTGCGGTTATTTACATAAGAGCCCGATGCTGTGCCGACGTGGAAGAGCCGCGAGTCCTTGGCATCTGTGTATCTATTGTACTTGTCTATGCCGGCATCGTCTTCCTCGTCGCCGCCCATGAAGTCGATGGTATAGCGGCCCGGAGCACAGTTCTCTGGTACTGTGACGAGGAAGGTGATGCGGATGCTGTCGCAGCCGTTGCGCCAACAGGCCGAGATGTTCTTCGGAATCTTTGTGACGCTCTTAAAGCCCGACCACGTATAGCCCGTCTTTGGACAGGCAGAGTTATAGAACTGGGTCAGCTTGTCGCAAGGCTCCATGTCGTGCGAACTGTTGACCTGCGAGCCGTCTTTGTAGTAAACCCAATCCTCGGCAAACTGCTGATGTGCGCCCTCTGGGACGGATGCCGTCCAACCTTTAGGCAACCTGACACCTGCATAAGACCAGTCATTCACAAAGTTTTGAGTCTCAGAGCCATCATCGACTATGGTGAAGCTTACCTCGAATGTCTGACCAGGCTCCACTTCCTTCGGAGCATAGGTGGAGATGAGCTTGTAGCAGGAGGTAAGGAGCAATACCAACAAGAAAGCAAAGTGGTAAGTAGAAACTCTATGGTGCATACGCTAACTCTCAATTAAAAACTTTGGACTATAAACTATGAACTATGGACTACTCAAACACCGCTTTCCAATTATAGACACGGAAGAAGTAGGGACGGTAGAAGTCTGCCGAGCCTTTCGTGTTGAAGTTGTCGTTCCACTCCTTGCAGTCGGTATTGGTAGAGAAGACCAGTTCCCCTTCGCGCGAAAGAGCCTGGTGGAGGTGGGGCATGTAGAAGTGCTGATAGGTACGCGTGCCGAGTTTGTCAAGTACCCACGGCATCGTCCACAGTTGATGACACTCCTCAAAAGGTCCCCATGGATTGCGGCTGCGCATGATATATACCTGCTTGGAAAAGACGTAACCCTGTGCCGTCATGTAGTACCAATCGCCTTCCTTGAAGACCCATGCCGTTGACACGCTTCGCGAACTGATGGCCGAGCGGTTCACCTCTTCGCTGGTGGGGTAAGTACTCTGCCAATGGAATGTCCCGTTCTTGTCTGCCACATAGTATTCCCAAGGGGAACGGAGGTCATGTGTTTGGCTACGTGCTACGACAGGCGAGGATGTGTTGAGCTCGTCATCGGCCTTCTTCTTGAACTGGTTGCAAGCATAGAGATAGGTATGCCCGTCCTCGTCTTCCCAAAGCGTATTGCCGTAGCCGATGGGGTCATACTCGAAGAAGTTATGGTCAACGCTCAGGAGCTTGAGGTAGTTCTTGTCGCCCGGCGTTCCTTCAAGCGAGTAGATGGCAAGGGCACGGTTGTCGCTCTGCATCAGGTTCTGAGTGCCGTTGAAGACACCTGCCCACAGCACCTGCAGTTGACCATCGACGACTGTGCCGTCACCTGCCCAGTAGAGGTACGTCTGGTCTATCTCGCCGTTCTTGATCTGTGTGTCTGTCTTCTCTCCTTTCGGATGCCTGATGTGTGTGCGGCAATGGTAGTAGCCGTTGGCCGATGAGTTGGTCCTCTGCACCCAGTCTGCCAGCCATTTCTGGTTGACGTTCTTAGTGCCGGGTAAACCATCGTCGCCAGGCGTCTGCACCATGATGCTGTTGCGCGGGAAGTTGCAGGACTGTCGGATACGGCTGGCAGCTCCCGTGGCACGACCATAGAAGCTGTCGTTGAAGCTCCAGAAGACGTTACCTCCTGGCAATAAG
Source organism: uncultured Prevotellaceae bacterium (assembly GCA_900313705.1). Classification (GTDB taxonomy): domain Bacteria; phylum Bacteroidota; class Bacteroidia; order Bacteroidales; family Bacteroidaceae; genus Physcousia. The sequence continues at coordinate 37,130 of OMSJ01000009.1, read as the reverse complement.
GTTGTCTGTACGCCATCACCGCCGTTCCATCCAAGGGTGCGGGTGAAGAGCTCGTCGTAGAGCTTGTCCTTATAGACATAGACGTTGTGGTTCGCGTTGTTGTGCGGCAGGTATTCCAGCTTCCAGCTTGCATCGGGCTCTGGAATCGGCCAACGACTGGTGTCGGCTGCCACTTCGTGCGTCAGGTCGCCTTGCGCCTGCACGTTGCCGAAGGTCATAAGGCAGAGCAGGCTAAACAGTAGATGACATGTGAATTTCATGCTTGACGTGAATCTTTTCGGGCTACAAAGTTAATGGTTTCTTTTCATCTTTTGATGTGTTTTACTAAAATAAATGTCCTTTTATACCTTATTATATTAAAAAGGTTTCTTCCTGCTTGCATGTTTTGGCAAATAAACCTAACTTTGCAGATTGCAAACTAATGATTCAAGATGAATAGGATTACGTTCATAATCGTTCTGCTCCTGGCTGCCGTGTGCAGCAGAGCGCAGGACACTCCACAGCAGGCGAAGCTCAGCGGCACGCCTATCGGCTCGCCAAACGTCGACTATGACACCAACAAGTCGAGCACAACGGTCAATACGCCCGCTCATGCCTTCGACGGCAACTACGACACCTTTTATGCTTCGATGGACCGCTCGCGCACCTGGGTCGGTCTGGACTTGGGCACGGCACACGTCATCACGAGGGTAGGCTGGAGTCCCCGCACAAGCCAGGAAGGGCGCGTGCAGCTCGGTGTCTTCGAGGGGAGCAACAGCCCCGACTTCCTCGATGCCGTGCCCCTCTACATCATTCCAATCAAAGGGACAAAGAAGAAGATGGACTATGCCAATGTGCCTGTGACGCGTGGCTTCCGCTATGTTCGCTATGTCGGTCCCAGTGATGCACGATGCAACATTGCCGAGCTGGAGTTCTACGGCTATGAAGGCGAGGGCAAGGACTCCATCTGGTATCAGGTGACGAATCTGCCGACTGTCAGCATCCATACGGAAGCTGGCTACGACCCCAAGGACAAGGTGAACGAGATGCCGTCGTTTATTACCATTACCTACGATGGCGGCACACGCATCCAGGAATACCCAATTACAGCCCGAGGCCGAGGTAATGCATCTTGGGGCTATCCCAAGAAGCCTTGGCGCATCAAGTTTGCTGATGGCAAGAGCCACCACATGCTCAGAGGTTCGGCACAAGAAAGCCCGTCGAAGGCCAAGAAGTGGACGCTCATCAATAATTGGGGCGACAAGACCCTGATGCGCAACTGCCTTGCCTTTGAGGTAAGCAAGCGCATAGGAATGCCCTACACGCCCTGGTGCCAGCCCGTCGATGTCATCATGAATGGCGAATACAAGGGCTGCTATCAGCTATGCGACCAGATTTCCGTTGACCAGAACCGCGTCCCCATCACCGAGATGGAGACGTGGGACAACGAGGAACCCGAGCTGACGGGCGGCTACCTCATTGAGGTCGATGCCTATGCCAGCCAGGAGTCAAGCTGGTTCAGCAGCAGCCGAGGCAACCCCGTCACCATCAAGCATCCGGGGGATGACGACATCACCACCCAGCAGCACAACTACATCAAGAACTACTTCAACCTGATGGAGTCGGCTGTCTTTGCAAGCAACTACACAGACCCTGAGAACGGTTACCGCAAGTACCTCGATATCGAGTCCTTCCTCAAGCACTTCCTCGTAGGCGAGTTCTCTGGCAACATGGATACATACTGGAGCGTATATATGTACAAGGACCGAGAGGAGAACCAGTTCCACGTCTCACCATGCTGGGACTTCGACCTCGCCTTCGACAACGACCAGCGCAACTATCCTGTCAACGGACGTAGCAACTGGGCGTATAACGGCGGTAGTGCCGCCGGCAACATGAAGTCGTTTGTATCTCGTCTTCTTGGTGACAGTTCTGCCGACCAGCTTCTCAATCAATTATGGAGGAACAATCGCAAGGAGGGGCTACTCGACGAGAAGACGCTTGTCGCATACGTGGACAGCATGGAACATGAGATGGAGGCTTCTGCCAATCTCAACTTCATCCGTTGGCCCATCTTGGACCAAAAGGTTCATCAGAATGTGTTTGCACTCGGTTCCTACGATGCAGAAGTGGGTGTCTTGCGAGACTACATTCCGGCTCGCCTGACATGGATTGACAACTACTTGGGCTATAATCCGGGCACCCTTTATACAGACTCCACTTACTATATCTCTACGCCTCAGCAGCTCATTGAGTTCAGCAAGATAGTCAACGAAGGAGCGCAGTACAGCAACGCATACCTTGAAGCCGACATCGACATGGAAGGCTACAACAGCCAGTTCCGGCCTATAGGCAGCAACACGAAGACTTTCCGGGGCACCTTCGACGGACAGTGTCACCGCATCAGCAACCTCCATGTCACGGGCAACGACTATACTGGTCTCTTTGGTGCCGTCAGCGGAGGAGCCACCATCTGCAACCTTGTCCTCGACAGTTCCTGCTCCATCAGCGGAGCCAACTATGTGGGACTGGCAGGCGGTTCCACGGGTGCCGGCAACGTCACCTTCTCGTTCGTAGGCAACGAAGCAGACGTCACCGCGACGGGTGCCAATGCCGCCGGCATCATCGGCTACAACAAAGGTTCCACCTGCACCTTCACCATCACCAACTGCTACAACACCGGCGACATCACCGGAAAGAGCGAAACCGCTGCCATCAGCGGATGGCTCGGCACAAACGCTACCTTGCAGAACTGCTTCAGCATCGGAACCATCACCGGCTACAGCTACCGCAACGACTTCTACCGCGGCAGCGCCTCTGCCATCAACTGCTTCGCCATCTCCACCACGCAGGTCAACCGCATCACCATCGAGGAAGCGGCAAGCGGAAAGCTTTGCTACCAGCTCAATAACGGGATGGTCATGGAGCCTATCTGGTATCAGACCATCGGAAGCGATGCCTATCCCGTCTTCGATGACACACACCAAGTCGTCATCAAGAGCGAAGACGGCACTTACTACAACATCAGTCACATGGCTGGCGACGTGGATGGAAACGGCATTCTGGAGGACATCGATGCCGACTGGATAGCATCCTACCTGACAGGCGATATGCCCGAAGGGTTCCACGAAGTCAACGCCGACGCCAACTTGGACAACAAGATTAACGTGGCCGACGTCGTGACGGTCCGCCGACTCATTGACGGCATACCCCTGGGGCAAGAGCCTCTGACGGCAAACCTCTATTCGAGCAACGCAACCGTCAAGGCAGGCGGCACGCGAAAGCTGACGGTATGGACCAACATGAGCCGACCTGCCACAGCCTATGAGGCCGACATTGTCCTCTCCGAAGGGCTTTCTATACAGGATGGCAGCATCGCCTTCAGCTCACGCATCAACACGCCATCGCACGAGGCTCACGTCCTTCCGAACAAACACGGCGCACACATCATCGTCTTTGCCCCGAAGAGTGAAAACCTGAAGGCCACTTCCGGGACGGCACTTACCTTCACCCTCGTCGGAGCAGAGAACTTCCAGGGCGGCACCTATCAGATAAGCGGACAGCACATCGTCACAGCCGACGGTGTGGTATGTTCGCCTGAAGATGCAAGCTACGAAGTCAACCTCTCGAAGACCTACGTCACGTCCGTCGTGCTCAAGCCCCGAGGTATCGACATCATCATGGGCAACGACACCACCCTGACCGTCAGCGTCCTGCCCGAAACGGCAACCGTCAAGACGCTCACCTGGCTGACGTCCGACGCCAGCGTAGCAACAGTCTCCGACGGCATCGTCACAGCCATCGCACCGGGCACGGCTACCATTACCGCCAGGGCTACCGACGGTTCTAATCAGGAAGGGACAGCCATTGTCAACGTCTATCGTGACGCAGATGGCATAGAAGCTCCCATCGGTGACCTCGATGGCAAGGCTATCTATACCCTCAGCGGCACACGACTCGACCGCATCATCCAGACTGGCATCTACATCATCGACGGAAAGAAACGCCTCATAAAAGTGAAGTGATTGACATCATACCAGTCCTCAAAGCCCAACTAAAGCCACCGCCTTCGCTGACTAAGCTTAGCTAATTGGCAAACTAGGTGTAGCTAATTGGCAAACTACGTGTAGCTAATTGGCAAACTAAGCATAGGTCATAGGTAATGCTGAAGGAATAGAATAAAAGAACTGAAAGGATAAGAAGCAGTATGTCGGGAATGAAATTACATAAAGGTATGATGCTGATGGCGCTTATACTTGCCCTTTGGACGATGAGCACTCAGGCACAGTCCCAGCCGACGAACTTGATTCCGGCTCCGGCAGCCTATTCCGAACTGCTGGGAACCATCAGTCCGAACAGGCTCGAAGCCTTGCGACAGAAGGTACGCATCTCGGAAAAAGCCCTCCGCCGACGTTTGGAGGGTAGAGAACTGGCAGACTGGCAGATGAAGTCAGCCTATTGGCTGGAGGTAGGAAGGAAGGGTGTGAAGATAGAGGCTGCCGATGAGGAAGGCGTGTTCTATGCCCGTCAGACGCTCAAGATGATGGCCTCGCTGGACAGTTCAGTAGCCTGCTGCACCATCCTCGACTGGCCGCGCCTCAGGTATCGGGGCATGATGCTCGACGTGAGCCGCCATTTCCAAGGCATGGACTTCGTGAAGAAACAGTTGGAAATGATGGCACTCTTGAAGATGAACCGATTTCATTTCCATCTGGTGGACAATCCTGGGTGGCGCTTGCAAATTGATGCTTATCCTAAGCTTACCAAGCTGACGGCATGGCGACCACAGGCCTTTTTCTGGGATTGGGAGAAGGACGAAATAGGCGGACCTTTCGTGGAAGAAGGAAGCGAAGCTCTACGACCTGAGGGTAAGTCAGCGCCAGGAGCTTATGGCGGATACTATACAAAGCAGGATATTGCTGAGCTCCTGTCGTCTGCCAACGAGAGGCACATTGAGGTGATTCCCGAAATAGAGATGCCGGGGCATAACTACGAGACCCGTGCGGCTTATCCCGAACTTGCTTGCAGCCTGCCTGGTGGAGGCAAAGACCCTTGGGAACTTTGTCCAGGAAAGGAGAGTACCTACCAATTCCTGGAGAAGGTGTTGCTGGAGGTCTTCGATATGTTTCCCTCGCAGTACATCCATATTGGCGGCGACGAAGCTCGTAAGAACAACTGGAAGCTTTGCCCAGACTGTCAGGCTCGAATGAAGGCCGAAGGGCTGGAGCGTGTGGAAGAGCTTCAGAGCTACATGATAAAGCGGATGGAACGTTTTGCCCACGCGCACGGCAAGCGCATCATCGGTTGGGACGAAATCCTGCAGGGAGGCCTGGCTCCCGATGCTACCGTCATGTCCTGGCACGGGACAGAGGCTGGCCTGCAAGCCATCAAGGAAGGGCATGATGTAATCTTCACGCCTACACATTATTATTATCTGGACTATCACCAAGACCCAGCTCAGTTCCGACCCGTGGGACGTCTTGTGTCTTTGGAGAAGGTCTATTCCTTTGAACCTGTGGCGAAAAGCATTTCAGAGGCAGATGCTCATCATGTCCTGGGCGTCCAGGGTAACTTATGGACAGAACATGTTCAGGACGCCTGGCATGCCGAGATGATGCTCTATCCCCGCATCTTTGCTATTGCAGAAACAGGCTGGAGTCAGGCTGAGAGAAAAGACTGGTCAGGCTTCGAGCGAAGAGCAACAGCTCTGTCAGCAGCAGCTCGCAAATGGGGATATACTGTGTATCCTCCATCCCAACAGCCGTAACCTTGTAAAGCAGCAGAGAGAGACCTTCCGATTTCCCCGTAGAGGTTAAAAGAATCTTGTATGCCGCAGACAATGAGACACTCGCGTACCCAACCGGATACGTTTCGACTTATCTGATGGCAGGAAGGAGTGTCGGTGGAAATCACCAGATGTCCTCTGGCTCTTCGGGATTGTCATAGACCTCCTTGGGACAGTATTCCATGTAGTCCATGTAGAACTCCTTCTCTTCGGAGTCGAGGACCGACTTCACTTTCATGTAGTAGGTCTTGTCGGGGTCCATGGTCTGGCGGATGATGATGTAGCGCAGGTTGCTGTTGCGGTTGCGCTCGATGTCGCCGGAACTACCGTCTGCTGTGACGCTCTTGGCTCCTTTCATGACGCCGTTGTTGCGGAGTCGCTTATCGACTTCGATGTTGTAGTCGATGTCGTCGCCATCCTTCTCCCATCCGACGTTCATGGTGCCTATGCCTCTGGTCAGGTTCACCGGAATGCCGGCAGCAGGCAGACGGTTGGGGTCTTCGCCGAAGTAGAACTGCTGGATGCCTCGGTCGCCATTGGGCAGTACGTCGTAGCGGAACTCATAGGTGGTGCGTCTGGGCACGGGCGGGAGCTTGAAGGTTATTTCGAAACGCTTCTTGGCTTTCATCTCGTCGCTGTGGAGGTTGCACCAGTTGTAGCCGTATGCATTGAGGTAGATGAAGATGGTCTGGTCGTTCATCTGCATGTTCTCGAAGTAGTTGTAGATGCTGGTGGTTGGGATATAGACGTCCTGGTTCTTCTCGTCGCCAGAGCGCTTGAGGCGTATGTCGTTGTTCATGGCTTCGGGGAAGAGTGTCATGCCGTCGAAGCGCAGACGCTGGCGTGCAAGATTGTCGCGCACGGCATCGTTGTATGACAATGGTGCACCGATGGGGTAGATGCAGCAGTTGATGATGTCGTTGAGTACAGCCTTGCTGGGGTTCCTATCGACAAAGCAGCCTTCATTCGCAGGGTCGCATGAGAGTTCGTGTAGGACGCCTGTACGGCTGTTGTCGAGGTTGGGGAATCGGTTGAGGTAGATGCCGTCGGACTCTTTGCTTTCGTAGATTTTCAGCAGTCGCCGTTTGCCCATGGTGGTATAGATTTCGTACATGGGAATGGTGTAGTTATATGGATTGCTGATGCTATAGCCGAATTCGTTGACGTGGAAGACGAGTCGGTCCGCTGGAGTGCGGAAAGGCAGAATGTGGTAGGTGGTCCACTGGTAGAGCAGGTTCGACTCCTGATCGTAGTGTTCGTCGGTCGTGAAGGCATCGTCAATTGAATACTGTTTGTTGGCGATAATCCACGAGATGAGCTGGGGCAACAGGGTAGATGATGGTGCATGGGGGTCGAGGCCTTGTGAACGCCAGAAGTCATCGGTCTCAGCAAAGATGGTAAATCCATAGAGTCGGTGTCTTGGTGTCCAGTTGTCGCCGTTGGGGAAGTGTCCGTCGATGTACATGTGTACGTTCTCTGGTATCTCGCCCTTCTGGTAACGGTTCTCATAGACTTCGTCCCTGATTTTCGAGAGTGTGTCCATCAGCCCGCAAGCTTGGATAGCCTTTGCCATGACAAGGTAACCCTCCTTCTGCTGGTCAAGTATCTCCTGCAGGTAAAGCGCAGCTGTGACGTCTTTAGGAGCGATGACGCGTTCCATCTGGTGGATGATGCCGTTGGTGGTCTGTATGTCGCGCTCCTTGATATTGACACGGCAGGTGTTGTTGATGTAGATGGTGTCAACTCCCTGATAGAGGACAGAGAGCCTGCGGTCGTTCATGTTGTTGAGGGGGAACTCCGTGCCGTTCTCCTTCGGGAAGTCATTCGTAAGGAAGGCTTCTTCGTGGTCGCCAGAGTCGATGATGGAGTTGTGGACTATCACGCTCATGATGGAGTCGCGTTTCTTGTCGGTGCTGAAGCTGTCCCATGAGGGTGAGCTCAATATGGTGGGGTCTTCTTCACAGAGCTCATTGAGGTAGTTCTGAATAGCCTCGTTTGTAGGGGCAAATACGGTGAAGTGCCCGCGTGCCGACAACAACTGGCCTACGGTACTGCGACTCCTCTGCGATATGGGAGTCATGTTCAGGAGCCTGACGTATTCCGAGTACTTCTCGTGCTTTTCCAGATAGCCAAGTGCACTATCGGATGTAAAGACGTATCGGGCAGATGTGTCTATCTGTTCCTTACATCCCAAGCATATAGTCGTCACGATGAACAGGGCTATGGCTTTCTCATATATCCTTTTCATGTTATATGTTTTTTTAAGGTATTCTGTGCAAAGTTATAATTTTAATCGGTTTCTTGAGCATTCTTAATAAAGAAATTTTATAATCTTTTGCAGAAAGTGTAATAAAGTGTACCGTAACGGACAAAAACATACAGAAAAGGCAGTCATTCCGAAGGAACAACTGCCCGATATGCTGTCCTGTTACATACAGGAGAACTAATCGCTCAGCGAATAGGGTTTGCCCGAGGCAACGCAACGCTTGCGGTTGGGCGTGGCACTCATAATGAATTCGAGTGTGCCGCCAGCCATGATGTCGGCATGAGTCAGGTAGAGCTTGTCGTAAAGCTTACCATTGAGGCGCACCTCTTTGACGTAACGCTTCTTGTCGCTGACACCGGGAGCCTTGATGAGGAAGAGCTTCCCGTTGGGCAAGGTGAGCTTGCAGGAGGGAACGTACGGAGCACCGAGGACATATTGGTCGCTGCCTGGGCAGACAGGATAGAAGCCCATCGCCGTGAAGATATACCATGCTGACATCTGGCCGCAGTCGTCGTTGCCATGCAGACCATCGATGTTGTTGACGTACATACGGTTCATTATCTCGCGCAGCCAGTACTGGCTTTTCCATGGCTGAGACGTCCAGGCATAGAGATATGGAATATGATGGCTGGGTTCGTTGCCATGCACATAGCCGCCAAGCAGACACTCTTCTTCGATGTCCTCATTGTCCTCATAGTACTTCTTGTCAAGAGGTTCGGCAAAGAGGTTGTCGAGACGTTCGATGAACTTCTTGTCGCCGCCGAAGCAGGCAATCATGCCCTTCACGTCATGGGGTACATGGAAGGAGTAATTGGCGCTGTTGCCTTCTATGAAACCTTCGCCATAGGTCTGCAAGGGAGAGAAGTCCTTCTTCCAGCTACCGTCCTTGTACTTCGGACAAGCCAGTCCGATGGCAGGATTGAAGACATTACGGTAGTTCAAGGCACGCTTCTTAAAGGTCTCGGCCATTTCCTTGTTGCCTGCATCGAGAGCTGCCTGATAGATGGTCCAGTCGTCATAGGCATATTCCAGGGTGTTGCTGGCACTTGTGCCACAGCGGTCATAAGGAACGTAGCCGTACTGGATGTAGTCGGTGAGTCCTTCCATCCACTTGGAGTTGGCCGTTGCCTTCATGGCTTCGAGCATCATCTTCTTGTCCTTGATGCCGAGCTTCTTTGCGACATCCGACAGGACGCTGACAGCATGATAGCCACTCATGCACCAGCCTTCGTTGGCCATGAGATACCAGACAGGCAACAGGTCGAGTGCGCTCTGCTGCTGGATGCGTATCATGCTCTCCGCCATGTCTGCGCCTTGCTTGGGTTTGATGAGGTTGAGCAGCGGATGCTCGGCACGATAGGTGTCCCAAAGGGAGAAGATGGTGTAGTTGGTGAAGCCGTCGGCCTGATGTATATCCATGTCGTTGCCACGATACTTGCCATCGACGTCCATATAGACGGAGGGATTAATCATGGTATGATAGAGCGACGTGTAGAAGAGGGCTTTCTGATCGTCGGTGCCTTCTATTTCCAGTCCAGTCAGCTCCTTTGTCCAGCGTTCTGTGGCACGTTGCTTCACCTGGTCGAAGGAGAGCCCTGCTGCTTCAGCCCTCAGGTTGGCTAATGCTCCGCTCTGGCTGACGGCAGAAAGGGCTACCTTAATGGTGAGCTGATGACTGGCAGGAAGGTTGAAACGGAAGTAAGCCGCAATCTCGCGGCCTGCCATGTCAGGGAAGTTGTGGTGGATGTCGTTCTTGCGCCAAAAGCCAGAATACTTCATTCGCTGCTTGTCGTTGTAGCCGTAGCTCTGGATAGGTTCGGAAAGCGAGATGGCGAAGTAAGTGTAGTTCTGTCGAGCCCAGCCGTTGGTAATGCGATAGCCTGTCAGCAAAGTATCGTTCTCGACACGGAGATAGCTCCAAAGCGTCTTGCCTTGATAGTTGTAGATGCCGTGTCCAAGGTCGAGGATGAACTGTGCCTGCCCTGAAGGAAAGGTATAACGATGCATACCTACACGCTGTGTTGCAGTGAGTTGTGCAAGTATGTCGTAGTCTTCAAGCTTGACCTCATAATAGCCCGGAGAGCATTTCTCTGTGTCATGTGAGAAGCGTGAACGATAGCCTGCTTCTGGAGCATCGGAAGTTCCAGGGTTGGTCTGTATCTTTCCTGTTGTTGGCATGATGAGGATGTCGCCGAGGTCCGAATGGCCTGTTCCGCTCAGGTGGGTGTGACTGAAGCCGACAATGGTCTTGTCGCGATGCTGATAACCGGCACAGTACTCATAGACTTTGCCCTGATAGCGTCCATCCACGTTGTGGGGAATGGTGTCTGTCTCCGGACTGAGCTGTACGATGCCGAAGGGCACACAGGCTCCCGGGAAGGTATGCCCCATGCCATTCGTGCCGATGATGGGATTGACGTAATCAATAGGCTGCTTCTCAGCTCCTCCTTGGGGAAGTGCATTTAATGATAAGGCAAACAAGGGAACTGCCAGTACAAGGATTTTCTTCATAATACATTATTATATATATAATTCAACTTTCGCAAGCTCCGCTTGCCACGTAGATAGAAGGAGTTAGAAGTAGATAGAAGAAGATAAATGACGTTAGTCTTGCCGCTCTAACTTTGAATTTTCAACTTTCAACTTTCAATTTACCTGTGGTATCGTCTTCTATCTTCGCCGCTAAAAGCGGCATATCTTCCTTTGTCTTCTTATATCTTCTTAATATGCGAAACTTGGGATATATAAAAAAACTCTCCTTTTTAGGGGAGAGCAGATAACGGGCCTCCCTTTGAGGCACTCCCCCAAAAGGGGAGCGGGGAGGGGACTGTATTCTTTTTATGCTTTGGCTACGGCTTCCATGAAGTCCTTACAGGGCTTGAAGTAAGGAATGTCGTGAGCGGGGATAATCATGGTGGTGTTCTTAGATATGTTGCGTGCAGTCTTCTGTGCGCGGTGCTTGAGTGTCCAAGTTCCCCAGCCACGGATGAATACGCTCTCCTTATTGATGAGAGACTCCTTGAGGGAATCAATTACACCTTCTACTGCAGCCATTGCTGTGGGCTGATCAATGCCGGTCTTCTCGGCAACCATCTTTACTAATTCAATTTTCGTCATAATTGTTTGAATTTTATGTTTTTTGTTAACGTTTCTATTAAAAAGTGGCACAAAGGTACGAAAAGGAGAGCAAAGTACAAAAGAAAACCTCAAAAAAATCTTTTTAATTTCAAGAGGTTGTTCTTTTGTGCTTAGCCGAACAGCTCTCTTACGGCCTCTACGACCCTCCTTACGGGTACAAGCTCGATGTTGTACAGCTTCGGATTGAGCCCATTCATGTTGTGAGAGGGAATGAGTATGCGGCGGAAGCCAAGCTTCTGAGCTTCTGCTATACGTTGGTCGATGCGCGACACAGGGCGTATCTCGCCACTCAGTCCCACTTCGCCTGCCATGCATACGTCGCCTTCGATGGGCATGTCTCCATTGCTTGAGAGAACGGCTGCCACTACGCTCAGGTCGATTGCAGGGTCTGTGACGCGCAGTCCACCAGCGATATTCAGGAAGACGTCCTTCTGCGCGAGCTTGAAGCCAACGCGTTTCTCGAGGACTGCGAGGAGCATGTTGAGTCTTCTTCCTTCGAAGCCTGTGGTGCTGCGCTGTGCCGTTCCATAGGCTGCTGTGCTGACCAAAGCCTGTGTCTCGATGAGGAAGGGCCGTACGCCCTCAACGGAACATGATATGGCAACGCCGGAGAGTCCTTCGCGATTGTCTGTCAGGAGCAGTTCGCTGGGGTTGCTTACCTGACGTAAGCCATCATGTCGCATCTCGTAGATGCCCAGTTCGCTTGTACTGCCAAAGCGGTTCTTGATGCTGCGCAGGATGCGGTAGAGGTAGTGCTGGTCGCCTTCGAACTGCAGGACGACATCCACGATGTGCTCCAGTACCTTGGGGCCTGCCAGCGTCCCTTCCTTATTAATATGTCCGATGAGCAAGATGGAGACGCCGCCGCTCTTGGCATAGCGTAGCAGAGCTGCAGCACATTCGCGTATCTGAGCAAGCGAGCCTGCCGACGACTCCACGCTTTCTGTCTGCATGGTCTGAATGGAATCGATGACGACAAGGTCAGGGTTCATTTCCTCGATATGATGGAAAATCTTTTCGAGCGAGGTCTCACAGAGCACAAAGAGTCCTTCGTTCTGTGGGCCGAGTCGGTCTGCCCTCAGCTTAATCTGCCGTGCACTTTCTTCTCCGCTAACGTAGAGGATGCGACGCCCCTGAAGTCTGAGCACGGTTTGCAACGTAAGCGTACTCTTGCCGATACCTGGTTCTCCGCCGAGCAGGACAAGGCTCCCTGGCACCATTCCTCCGCCTAACACGCGGTTCAATTCGGCGTCGCCCATGTCCATCCGCGGCTCGCTTCCGGCATCTATCTCGCTTAGAAGCTTTGCTCCTGATGCTTCTCCGAAAAGAGGTGAGGACGAAAGTTTTCCGCTACGCGTGGAAACAGGTTGGGGACTGACCTTTATCTCCTTCATTGTGCTCCAGCGGTTGCAGGCAGGACATTTGCCTATCCACTTCACGCTCTCATATCCGCAGTAGTCGCAGACATACATTGTTTTGTCTTTAGCCACCTTTCTTTTAGTATTTAAGTATTTAATGTGAATTCGACGAAAAAACCAAAGGACAATCAAACACAAAGACACGAAGACACGAAAAGCTACGCCGTTGAACTGAAGACACAAAGAATCCCAGGCCAGAACCTTTGTGTCTTTACACCATGGGGAGTTACTTAGTGTCTTTGTGACTTTGTGTTTGTTTAATACATGATAGGCTGTGAGTTTCCTTTTTCGTCGAGTTCACGTTATTTAATCATTTCTTATATTCTATAGAACTAAAGCGCATATTTACAGCGCGGCATTCCATACATTCCCTCCCAGAAAGGATGTTAGGAGTTCTTTCTCATGCTAAGAGAAATCCTTTCCCTTTGCTTGTCGATACCGACGACGCGTACCATGACATGCTGCTGCACTCTTACCACGGTCGTCGGGTCTTTGACGTAGTGGTCGGCGAGCTGCGATACATGTACGAGACCTTTGACGTGGATGCCGATATCTACAAAGGCTCCGAAGTTTGTGATGTTCGTCACGATGCCTGGCAGCACTTGTCCTTCGCGCAAGTCGCTGATGTCGTGGACTGTCGGGTCGAAGGCAAATGCCTGTAGCGGCTGACGGGGGTCAAGGCCAGGCTTGTCTAGCTCAGTCATGATGTCGCGCAATGTAGGCAGTCCCACTTCATCGTTCACATAATCTTCTATCTTGATATTGTCCCGCAAGGCTTTGTCGGACATGAGTTGAGCTACGGAGCAATGTTGGTCGCGAGCCATCTTTTCCACGAGTTCATACCGTTCTGGGTGTACGGCACTATTGTCGAGTGGCACTTCGCCATTCTTGATGCGCAGGAAGCCCGCAGCCTGTTCGAATGCCTTTGCTCCAAGGCGCGGCACCTTCATCAGCTCCTTTCGTGAATGGAAGGGACCATTCTCGCGACGGTAGCGAACGATGTTCTGAGCCAACGAAGGGCCAAGTCCGCTGACGTAGGTCAGCAGCCACTGGCTGGCAGTATTGAGGTTCACGCCGACGCGGTTCACGCATTTGATTACCGTATCTTCGAGGCTTTTACGCAGAGCTGTCTGGTTGACATCCTTCTGGTATTGCCCTACGCCGATGCTCGAGGGGTCTATCTTGACAAGCTCTGCGAGGGGGTCCATCAGCCGGCGTCCAATGCTGACAGCTCCGCGGACGGTGACATCTTCATTGGGGAACTCTTCTCTGGCTATCTCGCTGGCGCTGTAGATGCTGGCTCCGTCTTCGCTGACGCTATACACTTCGACGTTTGCCGGAAGGTCAAGGTGGCGAACAAAGTCCTCCGTCTCGCGTCCGGCTGTCCCGTTGCCAATGCTGATGGCTTGCACACCATACTTCTCGACGAGTGTCTGAATGGTGAGCATGGCCTTGACGCGCTCTGCCCGAGGAGGGTGGGGGAAGATGACGTCGTGGTGGAGAAGATTGCCTTCGGCATCGAGGCAGACGACCTTACATCCTGTGCGGAACCCAGGGTCGATGCCCATGACGCGCTTCTGTCCGAGAGGTGAGGCCATGAGGAGTTGCTCAAGGTTGCTGACGAAGATGCGGATGGCTTCCTCGTCGGCTTTCTGTCGCGACAAGGTGCCGAACTCTCCTGCTATGCTTGGCTCAAGGAGACGTTTGTATCCGTCCTCCACAGCTTCGCGGACAGCCTTGCTGCATTCGCCGTTTCCACGGACGAACTGGCGTGCGATGCGTTCCATTGCAGGCTCGTCATCAACACAGATTGAGACGCGCAGTATGCCTTCGGCTTCTCCTCGTCGCATGGCAAGCAGGCGATGACTGGAGCATCGTTTCAGTGGTTCCTGCCAGTCGAAGTAGTCGCGGAAGTTCTGTCCCTCGGCATCTTTGCCTTTGATGACTTTGCTGCATATCCGGGCGTGTATGGAGAAAGTCGTCCTGAGCGTCTGTCGTGCGTGTTCATCTTCGCTGACGCGTTCAGCTATGATGTCCTTGGCTCCTTGTAGCGAGCCTTCGGGATCTTCTTGCAAGGGAGAGAGCTTTGCGATGAGTTGAGCCAAAGGTGTGTTCGTTTGCTTCAAGATAGCGTCAGCAAGAGGTTCAAGTCCAGCCTCACGGGCCACCTGAGCGCGTGTCCTACGCTTCTGCTTATAGGGGAGGTAGATGTCCTCCAGGGTCGTCGCGTCCCAGCATTCCTCTATTCTGGTTCGAAGGTCGGGCGTCAGTTTGCCTTGACCTTCTATGGTAGAGAGGATGTACTCCTTACGATGCTCGAGTTCGGCGACGTTGTCAAGCTCGGATGCTACTTGCGCCACCTCCACGTCTGTCATTCCACCAGTTGCTTCCTTGCGGTAACGGCTGATGAATGGGACTGTGGCTCCTTCTTGCAGGAGGTCAACCACTCCACGTACATATTTTTCTTGTAATCCGGTGCGTTGTGCTATGAGTTGGCTTCTGCGTGCAGTAATCTCGTCGTTCATGTTGCTTATGTGGGATTGCTTATTCAGAGCACAAAGTTACGAAGAAAGGAGTTAAATGCAAAATTTAGAAGCGGCTTTTTTATCTATCGGTCTTATGTTTCGCCGCGATGCTACTTCTGCTGAAGTTCAGTTGCTCAGATGCACTTCGCTTAGCCCAGGCGCAACGTGAGCTTCAGTTGTATGTTAACGTGAGTTCTTCGGCAAGCCTCAGGCGCAGGCGGTTCCGCCTGCGCCTGAGCGAAGCGAAGAAGCTTTAGCTCGACGAAGTCAACGATGAAAAGCCAAAGGACAATCAAACACAAAGACACGAAGACACCAAGAGCTACGCCGCTGAACTGAAGACACAAAGATTCCCCGACCAGAACCTTTGTGTCTTTACACCATGGGGAGTTACTTAGTGTCTTTGTGACTTTGTGTTTGTTTAACACATGATAGGCTGTAAGTTTCCATTATCGTCGAATTCACGTTATGTTATGCTATCCACTCCTTCGCAGCAGACATATTGCGTCGTCAAGACGCCCTCGAGCCATTAAACAGGGCAACACGGAGAGCTGGATGAGCAAACCATCCATGGAGTGTAGTTTGATTGTTCATGTACTTGCAATTGCATGTTCATGTATATGCAATTGCATGTTCATGTACTTTCAAACTACTTAACCTGTAATCTTTCCTTTAATCCTATTTATTGCTGTCCGCTAAAGGTTATTATTGCTGTCCGCTAAAGGTTATTATTGCTGTCCGGGGAAAAGCGCCGAAGGCGCGATAGACCACAGACGGGGGTGATAACCCCCGGAACAAGCGTATTAACAAAACTAAGCCCTGAAAGGGCGACAGAGTACATAACCTGTTTAATATCAAATTGCTTCTATCTCTGTCGTCCCTTCGGGACTTTTCATGTTGTTGCGCAATTCACCCCCCGTCTGTGGTCTATCGCGCCTTGACTTCGTCGACCTTTGGTTCGGCGCTTTTCTCGGACATCAATAAATCCTATTTATCTCCCTTCATTCTCCCAGTCTTTTCGAGCAAAACTAAAGTCATGGTCTGAAGGTTCGGTGAGCACATACGAAGAAGGCCTTCTTCCCTGATGCCAGGGAGGAAGGCCTTCTGAGACTGTTGTCTGCTAAGACGGTATTAGCAGAGCCTACGTGAGCCGTCGCCAATGACTACATCGATGACGATGGGCTTCTTGCCGTACTTCTTCTCGAACTTCTCTACGACAACCTTCTTGAAGTTGGCAGCGAGTTCGTCAGCAACGAGGTTGATGGTGCAGCCACCGAAGCCGCCGCCCATGATGCGGGAGCCTGTGACGCCTTCTTCCTTTGCCACTTCGTTGAGGAAGTCAAGCTCTTCGCAGCTTACCTCGTACTCCTTGGAGAGACCATGATGTGTTTCGTACATCATCTTACCTACGGTCTCGTAGTCATCCTTCTGGAGTGCGTCGCAGACTGTCAGTACGCGAACAACCTCACCGATGACATAGCGAGCACGCTTGTACTCGTCTTCCGTAATCTGGCTCTTCACCTCTTCGAGCATGTCGTAGTTGGCATCGCGCAGACTCTTCACTTCGGGATGAATCTTGCCGATGACCTCGGCCACGTGCTCACACTGGAGGCGACGCTCGTTGTAGGGTGAGCCCTTCAGCTCGTGCTTCACACAGCTGTTGACGAGGATGAGCTGGTAGCCCTTCGGGTTCCAGGGGAAGTACTCGTACTCACCGCTGCGGCAGTCGAGACGCAGCAGAGCACCCTTCTTGCCGAGGCAGCTGATAGCCTGGTCCATGATGCCGCAGTTCACGCCAACATACTTGTGCTCTGTGCGCTGACCGACCTTGGCAAGTTCCATGCGGTCTATCTTACCTTCGCCCCAGAGGTCGTTGATGCCGAAAGCGTATGTGCTCTCGAGAGCGGCACTTGAACTCATGCCTGCGCCCAGAGGCACGTCACCTGCAAAGGCAGTATTGAAGCCTTCTACGGGAACACCCAGCGCCATCATCTCACGGCAAACGCCGCGTGTGCCGTTGGGCTTAATCTCAGCAATGATGCCTTGTTCTACGGCTCCGGGGAATACGAAGCCGTTGTTGTAGTCTGTGTGTTCGCCAATGAGGTTGATGCGGCCAGGAGAAGCATATACATTGCCTGTCGTGCCGTCGAAGTGCTTGATGAAACGACTTCTTACGTCGTCGATAGTTAGTCTCATGATGATTTCGTTATTACGTTATTTCGTTATTACGTTATATATAATATATTATTCTGCCTTCTTGCTTACGCGGCTGCCGATGAGGGCATAGAAGAGGATGTAAGCAGCACAGCCGAAGACTACCCAGAAGCTGGTGATCCAGTCCGTGAGGTCAGCTACCCAACCCTGGAGAGGCATCATTACGGCGCAACCGAATACCATTGTCATGAAGATGCCGCTGGCAACTGCTGTGTACTTGCCGAGGCCTTCTACTGCCATGTTGAAGATAGCACCCCACATGACACTGGTGCAGAGACCTACGAGCAGGAAGGCGAAGATGCCGAGAGGAATGGGCTGCCAGATGAGCTCAAGCTTGCCCCAATCGACACCGGGGAAGTTGACGAGGACGTCAGAAGGAGCATACATGCCGAAGAGCACGAGGGCGAGCGTGATGGTGGCTACGGTGGTGACCATAGCGCGGCTGCTAACCTTGCTGCCGATGGCTGCACCAGTGAAACGTCCGATAAGCATCATAAACCAATATACGGCTACGATCATGCCGACAGTTGCAGAGGGAATGTGCAGTGGGTTGTCAGGCTCGTTGAGGTACTGCTGAACTGCATTGGGAGTACCTACCTCTACGCCCATATAAAGGAAGATGGCCAATGCACCGAGTGCAAAGTGGCGGTACTTGAGAGCGCCTTTGATGAGGCTAACGTCAACGGGAGCCTGTTCGGGTTCATCAATCTTGGTAAAGAGGATGACGATGAATGCAACTGCGAAGATGGCAAGTGCAATCCAAAGAGCGGGAGTAGCGTCGGCAATCTTTGCCTTTGATGCGTCAGCAATGAGAGCACCCATAAGAATGTAACAAGCTACGGCTGCAGAGCTGTTGAACACGCCACCAATCTGAATGAGCTGGTTGCCCTTGTTGCCGCCACCACCGAGGAGGTTGAGCATGGGGTTAACCACACAGTTGAGGATGCACATGGTCAAGCCACAGACGAATGCGCCGAGGAGGTAAACGCCGAAGACAGTACTGATGTTGGAGCCGTCGCCAGCATCGATGAGACCGCTGCACCACTGAATAAGTATGCCAGCGATGCCGATGGCGAGACCGATGAGGGCGGTCTTCTTGTAGCCGAACTTGGAAATCATCATGCCTGCGGGAATGCCCATAACGAGGTAGGCGATGAAGTTTCCGATGTTACCGATTTGTGCAAGAGCGTTACTGATTTCGCCTTGGTTCTTGATGATGGTTGCCATAGGTGTGCAGAGGTTAGTCACGAAGGCAATCATTGCGAAAAGTGCAATCATTACGATAATTGCACCCCATTGTTTGGATTTTTGTGCCATTTTAATTAAAAGGTTATTGATTAATGTTTATTGTTTATTGTCAGTTTATTCAACTCCGAATTTGTAGATTGTCTTTTGACGGTATATTTCGCCAGCCTTCAGTATGGTGCTGGGGAAGTAAGGACGGTTGGGCGAGTCGGGGAAGTGCTGTGCCTCGAAGCAGAGGGCTGAGTACTTCGGATAGGTTGCGCCCTGATTGCCCGTGAAGCCGCTGTGCCAGTTACTCGAATAGAACTGTACGCCAGGCTCCGTGGTCCACATCTCCATCTTGCGGCCGCTAATGGGCTCTACACACTTCACGGCATACGACAACTCGCCTGGCTCTCTCTTGTTGAGCACGTAGCAATGGTCGTAGCCTGTGCCGTTGACGATTTGCTGGCAACTGGTGTCGCCTATGCGTTCGCCTACAGCATGAGGAGTGCGGAAGTCGAAGGGAGTGCCTTCCACCTTGAGGATTTCACCCGTCGGGATGCTTGTCTCGTCGATGGGGATGAAGAAGTCGGCGTTGATGGTAAGGATGTTGTTGAGTGCCTCGGGCGTGGGGTTGGCGATGCCAGCGAGGGAGAAGAAACCGTGACTCGTCATGTTGACGATGGTCTTCTTGTTGGTTGTGCCACGATAGTCGATAATAAGCTCATCGTCTTCCGTGAGGCTGTACTTGACGTTCATGTGCAGTTCTCCAGGGAAACCTTCCTCGTAGTATGCCGAGATGTATCGAAGCACAAGCTCCTGCTCGTTGATTTGTTCTGCATCCCAGACACGGGCGTGGAAGCCGGTCGGTCCACCATGCAGGTGGTTAGGACCATTGTTGACGGCGAGGCTATAGTCCTTGCCGTTCATCGTGAAGTGTCCCTTGGCGATGCGGTTGCCGTAACGCCCAACGAGTGTCGAGAGGAAAGGCTCTGGGCTGGCAATCATGTTCTGTATGCTGTCGTGTCCCTGTATGACATTGGCCATCTTGCCTTCCCTGTCGGGAACCATGATGGCCATGATGGCACCACCGTAGTTGGTAATGCATACTTCCATACCATTGGAGTTCGTGAGGACGAAGAGGTCAGTCTCCTTGCCCTGTACGACTGCCTGGAAGTTCTCTCTCTTGAGACCGGAAATAAGTTCTTTGTCCATAGGCGTAAAAGGTATTTAGTATTTAACTTTGATGTATTTTCCTCGCAAATTTACAAAAAAAATCCTTCGCTCCAAAAGGAAACGAAGGAAATTTGATGCTTGATATGTTCAAGAGCATATCTTGTAGTGCGATGTAGGCTTTCTGCTTTTCCGCGTATTCAAGCAATTATGAGGTTTTCTCTTCTTCAAATGTGAAAGTGATAGGGTTCTTTACTTTCTCTTCGAGAAGGGCAAAGTCCAGGACTTCCTGAATGTCCGAGGCGTAGTGGAAGGTAAGTCCTTTGAGGTATTCCTGCGGTATCTCATCGATGTCCTTAAGGTTCTCCTTGCAGAGGATGATGTCCTTGATGCCTGCACGCTTTGCTGCCAGTATCTTCTCGCGTATGCCACCAACAGGCAGTACTTTGCCGCGCAGCGTTATTTCGCCTGTCATAGCCAGTCCAGCCCGAACCTTCCTCTGAGTCAGGGCAGAAGCAATGCTTGTGGCCATCGTGATGCCGGCGCTTGGCCCGTCCTTGGGTACTGCTCCTTCTGGTACGTGTACATGCAGGTTGTAATTCTCAAAGATGCGGCTGTCGATGTTCAGTCTGTCGGCATGGGCACGGATATATTCCAGGGCAAGCAGTGCACTCTCTTTCATAATATCGCCCAAGTTACCAGTCAGGGTCAGCTTGCTTCCTTTGCCTCTGCTCAGACTTGTCTCAATGAAAAGAATTTCTCCCCCGACGCTGGTCCATGCAAGTCCTGTCACCACGCCCGCATAGTCGTTGCCCTGATAGGTGTCGCGGCTGAAGATAGGCTTGCCCAAAAGCTCTTCAGCCTCTTCTCTGGAGATGGTATGGTCTTCTGCCATCTCACCTTTTGCCACACGCAGGGCTACTCGTCTGAAGAGCTTGTCAACTTGCTTCTCAAGGCTTCGCACACCACTTTCGCGTGTGTAGCGCTCGATAATAAACTCCAGTGCCTGCTTTCCCACCTTGAGAGCTGTGTGCTCTTTCAGTCCGTTCTTCTCGCGGTTCTTAGGCACGAGATGTCGCTTTGCTATCTCTATCTTCTCCTCCGTGATATAGCCGTCCACCTCGATGAGCTCCATACGGTCGAGTAGGGGACGGGGTATGGAACTTGTGTCGTTGGCAGTGGCAATGAACATTACTTTGCTCAGGTCGTAGTCGAGGTCAACATAGTTGTCGTGGAAGGCAACGTTCTGTTCCGGGTCGAGTACTTCGAGGAGCGCCGACGATGGGTCACCGTGAACGGAACCCAGCGAGAGCTTGTCTATCTCGTCGAGGATAAAGACGGGATTCGAGCTGCCAGCGCGTTGCATACCCTGAATGATGCGTCCAGGCATGGCTCCGATGTAGGTTCGTCTGTGACCACGTATTTCGCTTTCGTCGTGCACACCGCCTAAGCTGACGCGAACATACTTTCTACCCAGTGCTTCAGCTATGCTGCGACCGAGACTGGTCTTGCCAACTCCTGGAGGACCATAGAGGCAGATGATGGGGCTCTGCCGGTCTTTACGCATCTTTAGTACGGCCAGGTGCTCCAGGATGCGTTCCTTCACCTTTTCCATCCCATAATGATCTCGGTTCAGCTTCTTCTCTGCCCTTGATATGTCCGTATTGTCGCGTGTACACTCGTCCCAAGGCAACCCTACGACTGTCTGAAGGTACTGCAGTTGCACATTGTAGTCAGGCGACTGTACATTGATGCGGCTCAACTTAGCCAGTTCTTTCTCGAATGTCTCGCCTGTCTCTTTGCTCCAATGCTTGGCTTTAGCTTTCTCCTTCAGGTTGTTGACATCATCCTGCCTTACGCTCGACTCATCCTTGTCTCCGAGCTCGCTCTGTATGTTCTGCACCTGCTGGCGCAGGAAGTACTCTCGCTGCTGCTGGTCAAGGTCGCTGCGTGTCTTGTTCTCTATCTTACGCTTGAGCTGCATCAGCTCGATGATGTTGTTGGCAAACTGGATAGCTTGCTGCAGACGCTGCAGTTCGGTGGGGCAGGAGAGGAGCTCGTACTTCTGCTCTATGTTGAGTGGCAGGTAACTACATATCGTATTGAGCATGAAGGTAGATGGCTCCATGTTATTGACGTATTGCGTAAGCTCATCTGGGTAGTCATCAAGGATGCTCATAAGCCTTGCTGTACGCTCCTTGAGCATCGCCAGCATGGCCTTGTACTCGGTCTGCTCCAGTCGCTCTGGCATCATGTCTGTCAGGGTTGTAACAGTACCCTCGTAGCTGCCGCCGACCTGGCGGAGTTCCTGTATCTGTATTCGGTTGAATGCTTGGAAGAGGGCATTATAGGAACCGTCCGGCATCTTCAGGGAGTGCACCAGCTTGGCAACGACGCCGATGGGGTAGAGGTCCTCCATCTGAGGTGTATCCACATCGGGAGTCTTCTGTGTCAGCAATGCTACCATGCCGTCCGTACGCTCCAGCTTACGCAACGTCTTGATGCTGTACTTACGTCCGACTGTGATAGGAGATACGGTGCCAGGGAAGAAGATGTTGTCGCGCAAAGTAATGATTGGCATGTCGCCACCATAGTTAGCGTGCATCATCTTGTCCGTCTCGCCAGACACCTCTGCAACGAAGGAAAAAGTCTTCTTATTATTGTCAAACATAGTCATATTAGGTTCGATGTACGATGTGTTATTATATTCAATGAACACAAAAGCGCGGCAAAATTACAAAAAAAAAGCCAAACATCGTACGCGCATACAATTATTTATTATATATTTGCAGAAAATAGGAAACATGCCCAACGATTATTTCCGTTTCAAGCAGTTCAGCATCCACCATGACCGCTGTGCCATGAAGGTTGGCACGGATGGTGTCCTGCTGGGAGCATGGGGCTGTGTGGATGGCAGGCGAATCCTGGATATTGGTACAGGCACTGGGCTTATAGCACTTATGTCTGCACAAAGGAACCTGGATGCGCAGGTGCTTGGCATCGATATCGACGAGCAGGCCATAAGCCAAGCACGTGAGAACATTGCCCGAAGTCCCTTCAGCAATCGCGTCAACTGCATCTGCCAGGATATTCTCACGTACCAATCGGCAACCTCATTTGATGCCATTCTGTGCAACCCGCCTTTTTTTACAGAAGACACATTGCCCGACGATACAGGCCGTGCTTTGGCTCGTAATAGCAAATGCCTTCCTTTCTCTGATCTCATTCGCAAGGTCTCATGCCTTCTTGCTGACGAAGGCACGTTCTCTGTCATTATCCCATATCTTTCTATGACGGAGTTTGTTGCCTGTTGTCTCAGTGAAGGACTTCATCTCTGCCGTCGGTGCATCGTCCGCACAAAAGCCAGAAAGCCGCCCAGACGAGTTTTGCTGTCGTTCTCAAAGTGCTATGCTAATTCGAATGCCACGTGTCAAGAAGAAGTTATGTGTCTAAGTTCCGACGATGGTGGCCGTAGTAATGATTACAAGGAACTGACGAAAGATTTCTACCTTTAGTAATGCTAATTCTCAATAGGGCGTGTTCTTATTAAACATAATTGCCATTAAGATACCGCACGAACTAATCCTTCATTACACTAAAAGGAAAGACGAGAAAGTCACCAAGTTCACCGATGGGCTTCTGTGTTAGGCAGACAAGAATGTATTCACCTGGAGCCAACGGCTGGTGCGGCTGGCAGACGAAGGCATCGTCTTCTGCGCGAACATTGAAGTCTTTAGGTTCCAACCGCATATAGATATTCTCCATTAGCTTTGCTTTAGGCAGCTTTCGGTAGCTCTTGTAATGCTTGAGTCGAATGAGAGCGTAATCCACGAGCACCTCTTTTTCTCCCGGCGTGACACGCAAGGCAGGCTGATTACCGTCTGCCAACTGAGTGGCATGACCGCCGAAGAGGTAATGCGTCAGACGACTCTTCATCTGATAATCTACAATCTTCCATCCGGGCTTCAGTTCGCCCTGGGTCTGCTGGGCAGGAATTTCAACCCATGAACCTGCTACTGCTATCTCAACCTTTTGTGCAAGGAGTTGAAGTGAGATGCACGGGGCAAGCAACAGTAAAATGATAAGGTAGAAGCGCTTCATTTTTGTCATAACATGGCAAAATTACTGCTTTTTGCGAGAAATCACAATGAATTCCTTGTGATTTTGATGTTTTTTAACTACTTTTGTGGCTCAGAAAAGGTTTAGAGAACAGGAATATGACTATTGCTATTGTTATCCTCATGCTGCTGGGTTATCTGCTGATTTGCACGGAGCACATCACCCGCATCAACAAAGCCACCGTCGCACTCTTCTGCGGCGTATGGGGATGGGTCTTGTATGTCTGCGTAGGCCCCTACTACATTGAGACGCTTCACGAAGCCGGTTTCCAAGAGTTCCTCGGTACAAAGGACTACAGCATCGCGACAGTCAACGAGTACATTCGGCAGAACGTGTTTGCGAGTCACATCGCCCAGCTCACCAGCATCGTCATGTATCTGCTGACGACGATGGCCATCGTGGATGTGCTGAACAACAATGGATGCTTTGACCTTCTGGCCAAGCTATGTCGTTCCCGAAGTTCTTGGGTAACGGTCTGGATGCTTGCCCTGTGCAGTTTCGGACTTAGTGCAAACCTGGACAACCTGACCTCTGCCGTCGTAATGCTGATGGTGATGAATCAACTGGTGGTGAACCACAGGCAAAGGATGCTGTTGGGTGCCATCATCGTCATCGCCACTAACTGTGGCGGCTGCTTCACAGTCATCGGCGATGTGACGTCGCTGCTCGTCTGGACGCGTGGTGCTGTGACACCCACGAACTACACCGCAGCGCTCGTCCTGCCTGCCCTCTTTGCGACCATCATCCCCACATATCTGATTGGCAGGAAGCTCCCTGGACACCTTGACCTGAAGCGCAGCAGCATCATGTACAGGGGCGACGATGCCGACGTGAAGCTCTGGCAGCAAATCCTGATGCTCTTCCTCGGCATGGGCGGACTCTGGTTCGTGCCGACGTTCTACCGCCTTACCAACTTGCCCCCGTTCCTCGGTGCCCTGTGCGTACTCGGCGTGCTATGGGTGGTGAACGAAATCATCAACCGCAAGCGCATCCTTTCCGACCAACCCTTCACCAGCCACACCAATCGCAGCCTTCAGTACGAGGTAATGCAGATGATCATGTTCTTCCTCGGCATCGGCCTAAGCGTGGATATCCTCATCGAGGTCGGAGCCATGCAACATGTTGCCAACTGGTGCGACCAGTATATCCATAATATATATATATTGTCGCTCGTCCTTGGAGCCGTCAGCTCCGTGATGGACAATGTAGCCCTCGTCATCAGCGGCATCTCCATCTATCCTGTGCTGGGCGACAACGCCATCGGCATGACGGAGTACATGCAGAGCTTCGTGGAGAACGGACAGTACTGGCACCTCATCACCCTGAGCGGCTGCGTAGGTGGTTGCCTGCTGCCCATCGGCAATACGGCAGGCTATGCCCTGATGAAGGCTGAGGACGTCACAATCTGGTGGTACATCAAGCATATTACGGCAAAGGTGCTCCTCGGCTGGTTCTGTGCCCTCGGCATCTATTTCCTTGTAGATTATTTCCTGAGATAAAGTTGTGGTTAGGGGTTAGGGGTTAGAGGTTAGGGGTCAGAGAATACTTCTGCCCTTAACAAACAGCATCCCAAACAATCCTCTAACCTCTAACCACTAACCTCTAATCACTTATATCATGAATTATGAACTAAGCAAGCTTGGCATCACCGCTCTCAATGCCATGCAGCAGGACATGGTGCAGACTGCTCGTAAGGGCGCATCGGTAGTGCTCCTCAGTCCTACAGGCTCGGGCAAGACGCTTGCTTACCTGTTGCCTTTGCTTGAGAAGCTCGATGCCAAGAACGACGACCTGCAGGCTCTCGTCATCGTTCCTTCGCGAGAACTTGCCATACAGACAGCCGACGTAGCCCGAAGACTCTGTTCCGAGCTCCGCATTGCAGCATGCTACGGAGGCAGGCCGACCATGGAGGAACACCAGCAGATGCGTGGACTGCGTCCGCATCTCGTCGCTGCAACCCCAGGACGTTTGCTCGACCACTTGCAGAAAGGCAATCTGCTCCCCCACTCTGTCAGCACGCTTGTCATCGATGAGTTCGACAAATCGCTGGAGTTAGGCTTCCGCGAACAGATGCAAGGCATCATCACCCTCCTACCCCATCTGCAGCAGCGCATCCTCCTTTCTGCCACTGATACCGACGACATCCCTGCCTTTGTGGGAAGCAAGGACTATGTCCGACTCAACTTCCTCGACGAAGCAGACGACGACCGCATCAGCCTCCTGGTCGTCAAGTCGCCGGAAAAGGACAAGCTACAGACGCTTTACCGCTTGCTCTGCACCCTCGGCACACAGAAAAGCCTCGTCTTCGTCGGATACAGAGAAAGTGTAGAGCGCGTCGGCAACTATCTGGAAGGGCAAGGCATCATGGCCGACATCTTCCACGGAGGCATGGAGCAACGCGACCGCGAGAGGGCCATCTACCGCTTTATGAACGGTTCGTCGAATGTTCTCGTCAGCACCGACCTTGCCTCACGCGGCCTCGACATTACGGCTGTCGATAACATCATCCACTACCATCTGCCGTCCAGCGAAGAAGCCTGCACGCACCGAAATGGCAGAACAGCCAGGTGGGACATGAACGGCAGCGCCTACTTCATCCTCGGCCCTGAGGAAAGTTTGCCGGAGTATCTCGGCGAAGAGGTCGAGGCATTTCCTTTGCCCACCAAAGTCCCTAAGCCGGAAAAGCCCCTATGGGTGACATTATATATAGGTAAAGGAAAGAAGGACAAGATAAGTCGCGGCGACATCGTGGGCTTCCTCACGAAGCAAGGCGGTATCGAAAGCCATCAAATCGGCAGAATAGATGTCCTGCCCCATTGGTCGTACGTAGCCGTCGAACGCGCCATCTCCCGTGACTTGCTCAGTCGCATCAAGGGACTCAAGATAAAGGGTCAGAAGACAATTTATGCCCTTGCAGGAAGCTGATTATTGCACAAAGTGAGGGCTTAGTGTGCATTTTCTTCTCAAAAACTTGCACAGAAGCGAGAATTGTGTTACCTTTGCAGCCGTTTTTAACCAACTTAAGGTAAAATGAAGAAAACAATTTTCAGTTTAATGGCATTTGTAGCTGCAAGCGGCGCCTTTGCCGGAAGGCCAAATCACCTTGACCAGTATCTACGCTAACCCCGCAGGCGGCGCATTCCTCTCAAAAGGTTGGCACTTGAGCCTCAACAGCCAGACTGCTTTCCAGGAGAGAAACATCGATACCACATTCCCTCTATTTAAGGCAAACACCAACGACCCAGAGGAAACACACAGGTTCGAAGGCAACGCCACAGCGCCTATCGTCCCCTCGTTCACCGTTTCCTTTAACCGCGAGAAGTGGAGCCTGTCTGCTCACTTCGCCGTCACAGGCGGCGGCGGCAAATGCGAGTTCAATGAGGGACTTGGCTCTTTCGAGAGCATTGGAGCTTCCATCCCCTCTGCTGTCACTAAGGGTATAGTAGCGAAATTACAGCCTATATTACAGCCGGCAATTAAACAACAGCTTATAAATGCAGGTATTTCTGAAACTGATGCTTCGAAAATGGCCGCGGCAAAAGCTTTGCAGATGGCAACAGAAGCAGGTCCTGATTGTTATTCAATGAGGAGTAGCATGAAGGGTCGCTCCTACTACTTCGGCTTGCAGCTTGGCGGCACCTATAAGATCCTTGATAATCTGTCTGCTTATGTTGGCGTGCGTGGTGTCTATGCAACTTGCAGCTACAGCGGCTTTGTAGGTGATCTCCAGCTTTACAACTCCAATGCAGATATGGCAACAGCATTGGCTCCGGAATATGGTGGCACACCTTATGTAGATCTTGTTCGCCAGAGTTATGGCAATGCAGATCCGACTATTACCCTTAACTGTGACCAGACTGGATTTGGTGTAAGCCCCATTATCGGCATTGACTGGGAAATCAACAAGCACTGGAACGTAGCTGCCAAGTATGAGTTCCGCACGAGGATGAACCTCAAGAATAGCTCGCAGATGTCCGTAATGGCAGAAATGCTTGCCAATACAGATGCAGGCAAGGCTCTCCGTCAGTTCAAGGACGGCGAAAGGGTTCGCGAGGACGTGCCTGCACTCCTGGCTCTTGGCGTGCAGTATTCTCCCATTGAGAAAGTACGCCTTGATGCAGCCTACCACCAGTTCTTCGACAAGGACTCCAAGAAGTGGGAAGACAAGCAGAAGTACGTCAAGAACAACACCCATGAGTTCATCGTAGGTGCCGAGTACGACGTCTGCAAGCTCATTACCGTTTCGGCTTCATACGAATACACTCGCTACGGTCTGACCGACGACTTCATGAGCGACCTCTCGTTCAACCTCTCGAACTACATGATCGGTGGCGGTGTGCGCATCCATCCCTCCAAGTATTTCATTCAACATTGACCTCGGCTACATGTGTACCTTCTATAATAGTCGAAACGTCACACAGGAACAGCCCGCAGGTTCTGGTCTCTTCAAGACCGATCACTACGACCGCAAGAACCACACCTTCGGCATCGGCTTCAACTTCTATCTGTAATCCCACTCTTCCCTTTGGGAAGCTGACTCATACATGCCGCTCGGGTTTCCACTCGGGCGGCTTTTTCTTTTTCTTCTTCTCTACAGATAAAACCATGTTGTCGTATTGCTGTCCGGGGAAAAGCGCCGATGGCGCGAGAGACCACAGACGGGGGTGAACCTGCGCCTGAGCGAAGCGAAGAACCCCCGGTAATTGCGCAACAACATGAAAAGTCCCGAAGGGACGACAGAGATATAAGCAATTTGATATTAAACAGGATATGTATTCTGTCGCCCTTTCAGGGCTTAGTTTTGTTAATGCGCTTGTTCCGGGGGTTACACCCCCGTCTGTGGTCTCTCGTCCCTTCGGGACTTTAGAGTAAGACACATGAGCTGCTTTTGCCAAGAAAGCCGAATTATAGGCGCATAAGTGGAGGTGCTCTTGATTTTCCCCGGACAACAATAATTTTATCGCTACATACAAAACCTGAACAGCGAGTTTAAAAATTATTTTCAAGGCTTGAAAATATATAATCAAGCTTTGAAAATATATTTTCAGGGTTTGAAAATATATAATCAAGCCTTGAAAATAATTTTATGGCCTGCCTTGATGACTTTTATAGCCTGCTTTGATGACTTTTGTAGCGTGTGCTGATGACTTTTATGGCGTGCCTTGATGACTTTTATGGCGTGAGATGTGAACTTTTATTCCCTATACTTTCTCTTTAATTATCATCATAAATGGCGAAAAAACACTAAGCGAAGTAAAATTCTTCATTCTTAATTCTTCATTCTTAATTTTTATTTGTACCTTTGCACCCTCAAAAGTAAATAAGGATTAAAGACTAAGGATAAGAGATTAAAAATCGTACAAGATATGAGCAAGAAATTCACTGAACGCAATAAGCTTAACTTGAGCGACGTCAATAAGGAAGTGCTTCAGCAATGGGACGATGAAGATGTCTTCCACCTTCAAGACGATGAAGGGCTTCCAAGTGAAGCGCAAAGCCGGCTGGGACACACACGGACTGCCCGTAGAGCTTGGCGTAGAAAAGGAGCTTGGCATCACTAAGGAAGACATCGGCAAGACCATCAGCATCGAAGACTACAACCGCAAGTGTCGCGAGAACGTGATGATGTACACGAGCGAATGGACCGACCTCAGCCATAAGATGGGCTATTGGGTCGATATGGAACATCCCTACATCACCTACGACAACAAGTACATCGAGACGCTCTGGTGGCTTCTCAAGCAGCTCTACAAAAAGGACTTATTATATAAAGGTTATACCATCCAGCCATATTCTCCCGCAGCAGGCACAGGCCTGTCCAGCCACGAGCTGAACCAGCCAGGCTGCTACAGGGATGTGAAGGACACAACCGTTACGGCGCAGTTCAAGACCCTCTCTAACTCCCCCTTAAAGGGGGAGGATAAGAAGTCTCCCTTTAAGGGAGATTTAGAGGGTCTTCCTGTTTATATCCTCGCCTGGACGACAACCCCTTGGACCTTGCCCTCCAACACGGCCCTCTGCGTCGGTCCGAAGATTGACTACGTGGCCGTTAAGGGCAGCAACCCTTATAGCGGTGAAGAGGCCATCTACATCCTTGCCGAGGCTCGACTCTCTGCCTACTTCCAAGCCGAGGAAGGCAAAGAGCTTGAGATTGTATGGCGAGGCAAGGGAACCGACCTCGTCGGCATGAAGTACGAGCAGCTCTTCCCGTGGGTTAAGCCTTGCGCTCTCGAGGATGGCAAGGCAGTTGACAAGAGTGCAGAAGCTTTCCGCGTCATCCCTGGCGACTACGTTACTACCGAAGACGGTACAGGCATCGTGCATATCGCTCCTACCTTTGGTGCCGATGATGCCAAGGTGGCTAAGGATGCAGGCATTCCCAGCCTCTTCGTCATCGACAAGGCAGGCGACACACGTCCAATGGTCGATTTCACCGGCAAGTACTTTGTCAAGGAAGACATGGATGCAGACTTCGTAGAGACATGCGTCAACGACAGTTACTGGGCACATTCCGGCGACTTCGTCAAGAATGCTTACGACCCGAAGTATGCCGCTCTCGACGAGAAAGCCCTTGCCAAGACGGAAGACCTGAACATCGTCCTCTGCATGGAAATGAAGCAGGCAGGCACAGCCTTCAAGATAGAGAAGCACGTCCACAACTATCCCCATTGCTGGCGGACGGACAAGCCTGTCCTCTACTATCCGCTCGACTCCTGGTTCATCCGCTCGTCGGCTGCCAAGGAGCGCATGATGGAACTCAACAACACTATTCTTTGGAAGCCCGAAAGCACCGGCACAGGTCGCTTCGGCAAGTGGCTCGAGAACCTCAATGACTGGAACCTCTCACGCTCCCGCTATTGGGGCACACCGCTTCCCATCTGGCGCAACAAGGACACGCGCGAAGAGATTTGCATCGGCTCTGTCGAGGAACTCTACAACGAGATAGAGAAGGCTGTGGCAGCAGGTGTGATGCCCAGCAACCCGCTCAAGGAGAAAGGCTTCGTGCCTGGCGACATGAGTCAGGAGAACTACGACCGCATCGACCTGCACCGTCCCTATGTTGATCAGATATGGCTCGTGGGCAAGAGCGGCGCCGTGCTTAAGCGCGAACTCGACCTCATCGACGTCTGGTTCGACTCGGGCGCCATGCCTTACGCTCAGATACACTATCCGTTTGAAGGAGTGAAGAGTGAAGAGTTAAAAGTGAAGAATAATAGTAACTCTGATTCTTCGTTCTTCACTCTTAGTTCTTCACTTCCAGCAGGAACCTTCCCTGCCGACTTCATCGCAGAAGGCGTTGACCAGACGCGTGGCTGGTTCTATACCTTGCACGCCATTGCTACGATGGTCTTCGACAGCGTCAGCTACAAGGCCGTCATCAGCAACGGTCTCGTGCTCGACAAGAACGGCATGAAGATGTCGAAGCGCCTGGGCAATGCCGTTGACCCGTTCGGTGCTATTGAGAAGTACGGCAGCGACGCCGTGCGTTGGTACATGATAACAAACAGCGCACCATGGGACAACCTGAAGTTCGACGAAGAAGGCGTGCAGGAAGTGAGCCGCACATTCTTCGGCAAGCTCTTCCAGACCTACTCCTTCCTGACCATGTACGCCAACGTTGACGGCTGGTGCTACGAGGAGCCGGACGTGCCCATGAACGAGCGTCCCGAGATGGACCGCTGGATACTCTCTTGCCTGAACAGCCTCATCCGCGAGGTGAACCAATGCTACGAGGACTACGAACCCACACGTGCCGGACGCTTGATACAGACCTTCGTGGTCGATAACGTCAGCAACTGGTTCGTGCGTCTCTCGAAGAAGCGCTTCTGGGGTTCTGCCATGAGCCTCGACAAGCTGAGTGCTTATCAGACACTCTACACTTGCCTTGAGACCGTTGCCCGCCTGATGGCACCCATCGCTCCTTACTATGCCGACCGTCTCTGGCGAGACCTGAACGACGCAACTGGCAGAGGCGAGACCAAGAGCGTGCACTTGGCCAAGTTCCCCGTCGCAGATGATGCAAAGATAGACCAGGAGCAGGAACAGCGCATGGCACTTGCCCAGCAGGTGACAAGCATGATTCTCTCGCTCCGCAAGAAGGAGCAGATTGTCGTGAAGCAACCCCTCCAGCGTATTGCCATCCCTGCCACAAGTGCCGAGCAGCAACAGCGCATCCTGGCCATGCAGCAGCTCATCCTCGACGAAGTGAACGTCAAGGAACTCGAGTTCGTTGAGGCTGAGGGAATGCTCGTCAAGCAAGTGAAGTGCAACTTCCGCACGATGGGTAAGAAGTTCGGCAAGCTGATGAAGAGTGTCAATGCGGCTGTCCTGGCCATGAGCCAAGAGCAGATTGCCGAGCTCGAAGCAAAAGAGCATTTGCCTCTCACGCTCGATACCGGCGAACAGGTAACCGTTGACCTCGAAGACATTGAGATCTTCAGCCAGGACATCCCGGGTTGGAGCGTCGCCAACGAAGGCACGCTGACCGTTGCCCTCGACCTCACCATCACAGAGGATTTGCGTCTCGAAGGTATTGCACGCGAACTTATCCGCAGCATCCAGACCCTTCGCAAGGACAGCGGCTTCGACATCACAGACCGCATCAACGTCACGATTCCCGATAGCGACGACAACCGCACCTGCCTCAGCAAGTTCAGCGATTACATAGCCTCACAGGTTCTGGCCAACAGCATCCAGCTCGGCACAGAACTAACAGTTAGCAAGAACTTGGCATAAACTCTTTTGAATTTATTAATTTTGAATTTTGAATTAAATATAGATATGGAAGACAACAAAGTAAGGTACTCCGACGAAGAGCTCGAGGAGTTCCGCCAGCTTATCAATGAGAAGCTCGCAGTAGCAAAAAGCGACTACGAAGTGCTTATGAAGAAAATCAATGGCGACGGAGAGGATGACGAAGAGCCCCACTCTACTTACCACACCCTGGAGGAAGGTTCGGAGACACCCTCGAAAGAGTCACTCATGAACGAGTGCCAGCGTGCCCAGAAGTTCATTACTGGTCTGCAGGCTGCTTTGGTTCGCATCCAGAACAAGACTTATGGCATCTGCCGTGAGACAGGTAAACTCATTCCAAAGGAGCGTCTGCGTGCTGTACCCCACGCCACACTCTCCATCGAAGCCAAGCAAGCCAGAGACAAGAGAAAATAAGAGTAACTGAAGTTTCGGATGATTATAATCAACCACAGATTAAGCAGATTAGGATTGAGCGATGCCCTTAATCTGATAAATCTGAATATAATTTGAACATGAATGAATATATAATCCGTTAAATCAGCTAAATCTGTGGTTTAAGATACTCTCGAAACATGAATAAGAGTTTCCTATTATGACTCGTAGGCAATCACAGGTACTGACTTCCGTAGTTCTTGGACTTGGCATCGTTGCAATCGACCAGGCCATCAAGGTTGCGGTCAAGACCAGCATGTACTTGCACCAGAGCATCCGCGTGACAGACTGGTTCCAGATTCTCTTTACCGAGAACAATGGGATGGCCTTTGGCATGGAGGTGTTCAACAAGTGGTTCCTCACATCCTTCAGGATTGCGGCAGTCGTTTTCCTTATGTACTACATAAGCCGCTGCATCAGGAGGGGCATGAGTTGGGGATACCTGGTTTGCATGACGATGATAACAGCAGGTGCGGCAGGCAACATCTTCGACTGCATGTTCTACGGAATGATATTCAACAATCCGCCCGCCCCTATGGTGGCTGAGTTTGTTCCTTGGGGTACAGGCTACGGACAGTTGATGCTTGGGCGTGTGGTTGACATGTTCTACTTCCCTCTTGTTGAGTGGAACTGGCCACAGTGGATGCCTTTCCTCGCTGGAGAGCACTTCATCTTCTTCAGTCCCATCTTCAACTTTGCCGATGCCAGCATCTCGTGTGGTGTCGTTGCCCTCGTGCTCTTTTATAATCAGAAAATGTTCAAATGAAGACCCTTTCTAAGCGTCCTCCGTCGCTTACGCTCCCCAATTGCTCTGCTTCTAACAGGCAATTGCCCGTAAAGGGAGGGAACTCTTTCAAGAAAGCCTCCCCTTTAAGGGGAGGTTTGGTAGGGTCTTTTCTTTTTTCTCTTTTAATTATCTCCTGCTCCCCTTCCCTGCCGAGTGGCATTATGGACAAGGAAGAGATGACGGACGTGCTTGTTGACATCCATCTGGCACAGGGCATGGCTGAAGCACGAGGCGAGGACGTTGACGCCACGCGATACAAGTACCTTCATGCCGTTTTCAACAAGCACCATATCACCGAAGCAGAATTTGACTCCTCGATGGTCTATTATAGTGGACGGGCTGAAGACTTCACTTTCATTTACAACGACGTTGTGACCCGCATCCGGGCTCAAGCAGAGCGTCTTGGACTTGAGGCTATGGCTCAGGACCAGTTTGCCTCCCTCACCAGCGAAGGCGATACGGCTAATGTCTGGTTGGGAAAAGACTTTGCCTGCATCGTCCCCAATCGCGTCGGATGCATCTATTCCTTCCGAATGAATGCCGACTCAACCTTCCGTCAGGGAGACAGCTTCATCTGGCGCTTCAAGTCGCAGTTTGTGGGTCGCTCTATGAACAACGAGGCCATTGCCTTGCTCAGTTTCTATTACGACAACGATACTGTGGCAGCACAGACAGACCTGATTCGCAACAGTCCCAAGAACGAGCTGCGCTACAATCCGAACAGCAAGCTCGATACCCTAAACCTTCGCTCCATTGCAGGCTTCATCTATCTTCCGATGGTTAACTCAGCAGACCAGCCGAAGCCATTGCTCGTGAGTGAGATGCAACTTATCAGGATGCATAAGAAAGTGGAAGTCAAGGAAGTGGCAGCAGAGGCTGAACCGTTAGTTGCAGACAGCCTTGATGTTGACACTATGCAGCAAAGGAAGAGCGAACGTCTCTCACCGCTGCAGGTTCGCGAAAGCCAGCCAAAGGAGCGCAAGATTAAAGTCGTAAAGGAGAACCCGAACCCCATCCATCCCCAGCGCGGCATACCTCAACGAACCAACAGACGACATTAACGAACCTTTTTCCGCCCATGAAACGTGCCTATCATGACATCCTTTTGACTGACGGCACTCTGCTTGCTGGTCCCGTCATCGTTGAAACCAACAGAGATGGAAGCATCGTCGGTTGGCATCTTCTTGAAGCGGAAGAACCCTTCACCGAATGGGTAGGCGGCACATATACCATGGAGAAATAATAAGGTCCCCGTATCTAATTGGATAAGTACGTGTACCTATTGGGATAAGTACGTGTACCTATTGGGATAAGTACGTGTACTTATTAGGGTAAGTACGTGTACCTATTGGGACAGCTACCTGTACCTCATTATGCAAAAAGGCAACCCAACGGCTGCCTTCCTGCGGAGAGACTGGGATTCGAACCCAGGGTACCCGTAAGGGTACGCCGCATTTCGAGTGCGGTCCATTCGACCACTCTGGCATCTCTCCTTTCTTTTCGGCTGCAAAGGTACAAAAAAAAGAAGAATTAAGAGCCAAGGATGGTGAATTATTTTACTTAAAAGCTCTTAATCGTCAATCTAACCTACGTCTAAAGGAAGAAAAGCGATGCTCCTGCCACAGCTATGACGGCACCGACGACTTCCTGCACGCTGACTTTCTTGCCGAAGATCTGTCGGGAAGGCCACAGAATGAGGACGGGCGTAAGGGACATGAGCGTCTGCGCCACGCCTGTATTCGTCATGCTGACAGCCAGCAGGCTGAAGCTGACGCCAAAGAAGGGGCCGAGCAGTACGGCACCCATGGCAGCAGCCGCACCGCGAAGGTCGGTAGCCGCGCGGAAGAACTGGCCGAGCTTTCGGGCCAGCAGGAGCGATGCGCCGAAGGCAAGAAGTCCCATCAAAGCTCGAATCTGCGTCCCGGCAAAAGGCATCATCGAGGCAACATCGGTAGCTTCGGGTGGACAGGAAGCTGCGTAGTGCAACATGCCTTGCTTGCTGAGGACGAGGCCCACGCCTTGTCCCAATCCAGCCCCTATGCCAAGCAGAATGCCACGAAGCGGCAAGGTGACATGGCGACTGCCCGAATCGTCTTTGCCCAAGATGGAGATGCCGATGCCGGTCAGCGTGACCATCATACCGAGCAGGCCAAGCGTTCCCATCGTCTCGCCCATCAGAAGCCATGCGGTGATGGCGGCGAAAGGACAGCCAAGCGTCATGAAGAGCTGTGCGTAGCGACTGCCGATGACGACGTAGGCATTGAACAGACAATAGTCGCCGAACACGAAGCCCATGAAGCCGCTCGCAAGGAACCACTTCCACACTTCGGGTGTAGTGTGCTGCGGCCAAGGACGACCGCAAGTCACCCAAAGCAGACAGCCAAGAAGGACAATAGTAAGAACCATGCGCCAGACGTTGAGCACCAGCGTACCCATGCGCTTGCTCGCTATCTCAGCAAAGATGGCCGTGAAGGTCCACATCACAGCCACAAGGAGAGACAATAGTTCGCCGCTCATATCCAGAAATCAATCTTTACCTGACGGGACACATTATATATATATGGTCGGTGGCGAAGCCACACGTCTCTTTCATATCTTGCTAAGGAACTCCTTCGTCACGGCGAAGCTCTTTTCCGCCATTGTATCCCAAAAGTTGAGGTATTGCTCAAAGTGAGCATCTACTCCAGGCGTGTCGCTGATGATGCGGAAGCTGAGCATGGGCACGTTCCACAAGTGGCAGACCTGAGCAATGGCAGCACTCTCCATATCGACGGCAAGGCCTTCTGGATACTTCTCCTTGATAACGTTCAGCTCGTCACGATTCGTGATGAACTGGTCGCCTGTGCAGATAAGGCCAGGCACGATGCGGATGTCTGTCTGCAGAGAAGTCGCTA
The DNA here is from genome assembly GCA_900313705.1 of uncultured Prevotellaceae bacterium. Lineage (GTDB taxonomy): Bacteria > Bacteroidota > Bacteroidia > Bacteroidales > Bacteroidaceae > Physcousia. The sequence continues at coordinate 419 of OMSJ01000009.1, read as the reverse complement.
TGTCGATGAGGTGTGCGTTGCCCGAGAAGAACCTGGGCAGGCCCTGCACCTGGCCAGGGTCGTAGTTGTCGCCACAAATGACGTCGTGATAGCAAACCTCTTTGCCTATGACGATGTCCATCACATTGAGCTTTGCGTCTATTCCGCCCGCTGCTCCAGTGGAGATAATATAGTCGGGATGGAACGACATGATGAGGTTCGTCACACCCGATGCAGCATTGGTCTTGCCGATGCCACATTGCAGCAAGACCACCTTGCTCTCCCCCATTTTGCCAATCAGGAACTCCTGCGGACCAGACTGCACCGTCTCTGTTTCGCTGAGCATGGCAGCCACATGGCGATACTCGATATTCATCGCCGTCAATACACCTATTGTCTTTTGCATACTTAGTTTTGATGATTTTGCTGCAAAGGTACGA
>OMSJ01000017.1 GCA_900313705.1 uncultured Prevotellaceae bacterium | reverse complement strand
CCCCGCACGTTCTATCGGTCCCGCCATCTTTGCTGGTGGCGACGCACTTGCTAACCTCTGGATCTTCATCGTAGGTCCCTTCGTAGGTGCCCTCGTTGCAGCTTGCCTCTGGAAGCTGGTTGAGACTAAGGAATAAGCACGTACTTCCGTGATATATCAAGCCCCGAGAGCAACCGTTCCTCGGGGCTTGTTCATTTCCTTTCTTGATATTACATGATTCTGATATAACAGACACATGAACCGCTCAAAACAAATCATCCGCACGAGCTACATTGGCATAGCCGCCAACGTCCTGCTGGCTGCGTTCAAGGCCGCTGTGGGCGTCGTGGCAAACTCCGTGGCTGTCGTCATGGATGCCGTCAACAACCTGAGCGATGCGCTCTCGAGCATCATCACTATAGTTGGCACGAAGTTGTCGGCCCGGCCTGCTGACTTGAAGCACCCCTTCGGCTACGGGCGCGTGGAGTACTTCACAGCCATCATCATCGCCGTCATCGTGCTTTCGGCTGGTATCACGTCGTTCATCGAGTCGGGCGAAAAGCTCTTCAACCCCACGGAACCCACCTACTCGACTACGACGCTGGTGGTCATCGTGGCGGGCATCATCGTGAAACTGCTGCTGGGTTTCTACGTGAAGCGACAGGGTGTGCAACTGAAGAGCGACGCCCTCATCGCCTCCGGCTCGGATGCCCTCTTCGATGCTGTGGTCACGCTGGCAACGCTCGTCTCGGCAGGCGTCATGCTCATCTGGCATTTCTCCATCGATGGCATTCTGGGCGTACTCATCTCGCTACTCATCATCAAGGCAGGCGTGGAGATTCTGGCTTCGCCCATTAACGAACTGCTGGGCGCAAGAATCTCGCCCGAACTGGTGGCGACGATAAAGGGCGAAGTGATGAAGTTCGACGGCGTGCGCGGCGTCTATGACATCATCCTCCACAACTATGGCCCCAGCCTACTGATTGGCTCGCTCCACATCAACGTCTATGACACCATGAGTGCTACCGACATCCACAAGCTGACGCGCGAAATCACGGAGACCTTCTATGCCAAGCACAACATCGTCCTCACCGTCGGCATCTACACCATTGCCACCGGCGACAACCGGCGCACAGAGATTCAGACCAAAGTGATGCAGGCTGTCAGCAATCATCCCGAGATAATCCAAATGCACGGCTTCATCTACTATGAAGAGGAGAAGCGCATCTCGCTCGACGTAGTGCCCGACATCTCAGTCACAGACGAAGCCCGCTTCGCTCAAACCCTGACAAAAGAGATAGAGAACTTGTTCCCCGGCGAACAGGTCTGCATCATCATCGACCACAACTACAGCGCCTAAGGACAATCACAATAACAGGACATGGATTACTTCAGACAATAAATCGAACCACAGATTTAGCCGATTAAACAAAATATATCTTCTACAACAAATTAAAACGGATTAAACAGATTGGCTACCGCACTAATAATTATGAATTTTGAATTGACTGAGGTCCCTTCGTAGGTGCCCTCGTTGCTGCTTGCCTCTGGAAGATTGTCGAGCCAAAGGAATAAGCACATACTTCCACGATACATCAAGCCCCGAGAGCAATCGACCCTCGGGGCTTGTTCTATATTCTATTATGAAATAACAGGATTCAGAAGATTTGATATTGGTGGAAGGATTTATGTCTCTTCAAACAGGTATCCGAAGCCTGTGCGGCTGACGATATTCTGAGCGTAAGGGCCGAGTTTCTTGCGCAGACGTGTGATGTTGACATTGACAGTTCGGTCAGTGACGATGACGCCGGCCCATACACTGTCCATGAGTTGTTGGCGGGTGAGAACTTTTCCGCGATTGAGAAGGAGCAGATGGAGCAGTTCGAATTCTGTCGGAGTGAGGTTGACGCGGTCGCCGTCGATGGTTGCCGTCTTTTTGTCGAGGTTAAGTTGGAGGCCGTTGTAGGCGAGCAGATGTTTGCCGAGGCGTGCTTCGACGATGTTCATAACGTAGTCTCCGATTTTCTCGCAATCTGCTACAATGTCGGTGTAGATTGTGCCGAGCGAATAGGAAAACTGATGGGCGTTGACGCCCATGATGGTCTCCACCTTGAGTTGGTTGCGTAGTTCGTTGATGTCTGTTTCGATGGAGATGGAATCGGCGAGCGTGAGGTCTTTGCGGCGTCCGCTGACGACTACAATCATCTGGACGATGGATTCGTTGACGAGACGGAGCATATCGTGGAGTCTGCTGTATTGGTCTGCATTGAAATCTTCTTTGTTTTCGCGAAGATGGACGAGGGTTCGCGCCATTTTGTAGCAGGCATCACCGATTGATTCCAGTTCGCCGATCTGTCGGAGAATCACGCGCGTCTTCTCTTTGGTTTCGTCCGAGAGATGTTGGTTGCCGACTTGTTCCAGATAGTTGGCTATTTCTATCTCCATGTTGTCGGCAATGGTTTCGTAACGTTCGATGCGTGCGAATTGGCTTTCAAACTCTTTCTGGTCTTTCTCGTCGATGAGTACGCATGCTATACCGAACATGCGATGGATGCGTTCGGCGTAATGGACGATTTCCTTCTGAGCCTGGAGGACGGCTATTTCGGGCGTTTGCATTACGCTGGCACTGATGTAGTGCAATGTAGTGGGCTGCTTGGCTTCGTCGTGTTTCTCTGTCAGCAATCGGCAGACAATTTTTTCCATCTGTGGGATGAAACCGATGAGCAATGCCGTGTTGAGGACGTTGAAACAGGTGTGGAACATGGCCAGCACGACTGGAATGAGGGCAGCCTGACCTGCGACGGAGGGATTGTAGCCGACGAGATGGCAGACCATATTGACGAAGGGATAGAAGACGATGAGAACCCAGATGACGCCGAAGACATTGAAGAGCAAATGAGCCAGCGCGGCTCGTCTGGCTTCCGTGTTTGCGCCGAGCGCGGCCAGGTTGGCTGTGGCGGTGGTGCCGATGTTCTCTCCCATGACGAGGGCGATGCCCATGTAGATTGGCAACACGCCTGTGGAGCAGAGCAGGATGGTGATGGCCATGACAGCTGCCGACGACTGCACGATGCAGGTGATGACCGTGCCTGCGAGGAGGAATGCGAGGATGGTGAGATAGCTGCCGGTGTCGAAGGAGGCGAAGAAGTGGACTACGTCGGCATTGTGAGCAAGGTCCATGTCGCGCCCCACGCTGCTGAGCATGACGAGCGACCAGAAGAGGAAGGCCAAGCCGAAGAGAAATTCTCCTGCCACGCGATGGCGCTTCTTGTAGATGAGCAACATGCCAATGAAGAAGGCGGGAAACACGACGACGGTGAGGTCGAGGTTGTAGCCGAGCGTCATAATCCAGGCCGTGAGCGTCGTGCCGATGTTGGCGCCCATGATGACGGAGATGGCTTGAGCCAAAGTGAGCAGGCCGGCGGAGACGAACGAGACAGTCATGACCGTGGTAGCAGAGGATGACTGCACGGCGCAGGTCACGATTGTGCCGGTGAACATGCCGCTGAAGCGGTTGCCGGTCATGCGGCCAAGAATGTGTCGCAAACTCGGTCCAGCCAACTTCTGCAAGGCATCGCTCATCGTCTTCATACCATAGATGAGCAGAGCCAGAGAGCCGAGCAGTCGTAAAATCAGTTCTATCTTCATGTCTGAGTCAAAAAATGTATTTCTGCAGCAAAGGTATAGAAAATATGACAATATAGAGCGCTGAAATCGATTACAATTTGGTTACAAAAGTTTATATTAAGGAAAATAGTGGAATATGAAAGTCATAATGCCACTTATGCTCGTCTATATGAACGTTATGGAGCAGGAAACATCGTTCGTAATTTCATGTACAATAATTATATAAAGTACATTTAAGGTCATTACTTAAAATAAAAAGAACATAACAAGGCAAAGTTTAGATTTATTTTCGTATCTTTGCGTTTTACTACTTAGAAGTCATAACATAAAAATGGAATATATGTCACAAGAGGGCTACGACAAGATTGTAGCCGAACTGCACGAACTGGAAACGGTGGAGCTGCCACGCGTGAAGGACGCCATCTCGGAGGCTCGCGACAAGGGCGACCTCAGCGAGAACTTCGAATATCATGCCGCGAAACGAGAGCAAGGGAAGCTGCTCGGAAGGATTCGCTTCCTGCAACGCGTGCTGGAGTTTGCCAGAGTGATAGACACATCGAAGCTCCGCAGCGACGGCATCGGACTGCTGAACAAGGTGGAGATGCAGAACCTCGGCACTGGCGCGAAGATGACCTACACAATTGTCAGCCCGCACGAAGCAAACATGGCTGAGGGCAAGCTCTCCATCAAGTCGCCCATCGCACAGGCGCTCCTGGGCAAGAACGAAGGCGATGTGGTGGAAGTCCGCGTCCCCGTCGGCACCTTAAAACTCCGCGTCGAAAGCGTCACGCGGTGAGGGTATCTTTGGGAGAAGTTAGTGGTTAGAGGTTAGAGGTTAGAGAATACCTTTGGCTCCGAAATCAGCTTCCCCAACTATCCTCTAACCATCAACTACGCTGTGCTGGCGCTAAACTGATAAATCGTTCCACGGCATGAGCCACACCGTCGCGGTCGTTGCTGTCCGTGACGAAGCTGGCTGCCTGCTTGACAGGTCGCTTAGCATTACGTGTAGCACAGGAAATGCCAGCCAAGCGCATCATGCCGAGGTCGTTGAAGCCATCGCCGCAACAGAGCAACTCGTCTGTCTTGCCGTTTAACGCTTTGAGAAGTTGGCTAAGAGCATCGGCCTTGTCGATACCCTTTGGCATTATCTCAAGCAAGAAACTCTCGCTTCGGCAGATGCTGAAGCTTGCCTCGAACTGCTTCTGAAGCCTCCGCTCCAAGTGCCAGAGCTTGCGAGGCGCACCCGTGACGAGGCATTTGTGCTGCGGCTCCGTGATGGTCTCGACGAAGTTATCCGTCTCGAGCAAAGGCATCTTGTTGGCGCGGGCTATGTACAACGACTTTTCGTCGGGTTTGCCCTGAATGACGATGCTGTTACCTTTGTAGCCATGAATGTGGAAGTCCTCGCCTATTGCTGCCACGAGCTGAGGAATGATGCTGAGCGGAATGACTTGCTCGTTGATGGCTTTCCCTTTGGCACAATCCCAAACGAGGCTGCCGTTGAAGGATATGATGAAGCCGCGATGCTTCTGCAATTCAAGCTGTTCGGCAAAAGGAAGGATGCTATAAAGCGGACGTCCGCTGGCAAGGATGATGGTCAGTCCTCGTTGCTGCGCCTCAATAAGAACCCTTTGAGTATAAGGCGTTATGGTTTTGCTTGTGGTGAGCAAAGTGCCATCGAGGTCTGCAGCTAAGAAGCGAACAGCCCCCTCCCCGCTCCCCCTTTTGGGGAGTGCCTCATTGCCGCTGAGACGTCCATATGCAGTGAGGTTTAAGCACTCCCCCAAAGGGGGAGCGGGGAGGGGGCTTTGTTTATTCTTCATTCAGTTTAAGGATGAGTGTCGTAGCACCAATCGTGATGACGGAACCGTCTTGCAAGCGGATGCGGTCTTGGTCGCGAAGTATCTCGTTCATGTAGAAGGTGCCTGTACCTGATGGAGCATCGCGAAGGATGTACTGCAACTGGCCGTCCTTGCCTCGCTGCACGCGGATGATGCAATGACGCGTATCGACGCTGGGGTCAACGGTCTCTATGGGCTTGTTGATGTTCGTACCGTGGACGTAACGGCCAAAGACGTTGTCGCCCATGTCGAGGGGAATCTCTTGCCGAAAGTGGAAGGCGTTCTCGACGACGATGACAGACCCTACAGACCCTCCCAAACCCTCCCTTAAAGGGAGGGCTTCCTTCGCGGAAAGCTCGCCTGCTTTCTCCCCCTTTAAGGGGGAGTTAGAGGGGGTCTTTATCGCGAACTGCTTGTTGCACTCGCTGCAAACGAAGACGAGACGCTGACCTGGTTCGTAGCGCGTCTCGTCGAAGAGTGTATATGTGTTGCACTTAGGGCAACGGACCTTTTTCATTTAGAATATGAGTGTTTGTTTATGTTTCGGAAGCGCGGGTGGGTTGCGATGGCATCGCAACATACAGGACGGGAGTGGAGATTAGCGGGAGCTAAGCAGGGAAGTGGGAGGGGAGATTAGCTTCCTTTGGAGTCAGAGAGCAAGAGGTTTCACTTCTTCCTTCACCTTGCAGGGCCAAGCGCTTGACAGTTCTTTGTTCTCCGACTTCATGCGGCGGATTTCTGCGTAGGCATCGTCCTGCGATTCGAAGCCTGGGATGATGACGCGCACCATGCCTCCGAACTCACATGCCTGTGCCTTGTAGCCTTGCTTCTGAAGCTTTTCTGCAAAGTTGAGAGCGTTCTTCTTGCTGATGGCGCTTGCCAGAACGATGACATAATCATTGACCATTGAGGATTGACCGTTGACCATTGGCTCTTCCTCGCTTTGCACGGGTTGTGCTTCGGCCACCTTAACAGGAGCTTCCTCTACAGGAGCTGGTGTCGCTGCAACAGGCTTCTCTGCCTTCCTGGGCTGAGGTTTGGCTGCAGGCACGAGCTTCGGAGCAAGCAGCATCTCTGTGTCAGCCTTCTGACTACCGCCGTTTACGACGGGATTGCCGTAGGGAGAAGTGAAGGTGAAGAAGAGGATGATGGAGGCAGCAACAGCGGACACGTAGTTGAAGAAGCGTCGGTTGATGCGGATGGTGATGGTGTCGCGGTCTGTCACGACGGATGTTACTTTTGTCTTCCGGCCTTTCTGCACCTTGTCTCTGTGCTGGCGGACATCGTGGCTCAGCTTGGCAAACGGGATGGCATCGAGCCCGTAGTATGCAGGCGAGGCGATGCCGGACTGCATGGGGAGGAAGCATATCTCTCCGCTCTCGTCGTCGTTGAGCAGACTGCCCATGCTGCCTACGGAGGCCGAACCTTCGTCTGCGAGCGTCTGCATCAGTTCATCGACGTATTCCACGCACATGATGCGTGCCTCGTGACGCGAGAGGTTATGGAGCTTTGAGAGCGATGCCACGAATGCTTCGCCGGCTTCCTGTTCGTCCCATCGAAAGCTTACGGTGCGATACGGGGGCAGGAAGATGCCTTCCTCGTCGATGCGTTTGCTGCTCATGTCCCTGACGATGAAGGTCCCCAGCATGGGGACACTTACCTCGTCATGGCTTAGAAGCATGTATTCTATGTGTGTCGATAACTCAATCATGCCACAAAGGTACGGAGAAAGCACGAAAGTCCCAAATGTTTTAGGAAAAAGTTATCAACAATTTTTAGAGCAAAACTTTAACGTTACTCTTCTTTGGCTGCCTTAATTTGCTCAGCTACTTCGGGTTTAATCTTGTAGCGTTTATTCAATCCTTTAACGATGTCATTTGTGATGTTGAACTTGGGATTAGCCACGAGGAGGTTGTCTCCGGCCTTGACCATGACGTAGTCGTACTTCTTGGTCTTATTGTATCGTTTGAGGAATGACTGTATGCTGTCGCGAGCCTCGTCGTTGATGCGTGCCTGCTCCATAGCGAACTCATTCTGGAGTCGGTCAGCCAGCTCGGCCAGGTCGTTCTGTTCCTTCTGGATGGAAGCCTGTGCGCGTTCCACTTCGTCGCGAGTGGTGAAGCCGTTGCTCTCGTACTTCTTCTGTACGGCAGCCGCGTGGCTTTCCAGGGCACGCTGCTTCTGTGCCAGCGTCTTCTGGATGTTGTTGCCCTTACGGGTGAGCACCTCGCTGTAGTCCTTGTAGAGCTGGTACTGGCTCATCAGCGTGTCGAGTTCCACATAGGCAATCTTCATGCCGACGGTCTGTTCAGTCTGAGTGTTTTCGGTTGTTGCTTCCTCTTCGCCCTTCGCGCCACAAGCGCCAAGCAGCAATGTTGCAGCCACGAGAGCTGCACTGGTCAGATAGTTTTTCATATAATCTTGATACATTTATATATATTGCGAATGCAAAGGTACGAATTAAATGGCATACCGCAAGCATTAGGAGTCTTAATGAAACTTAAAAAGCACAGAATCTTTATCTTCGCTGCATCTTATAAAACCATTTCAGCAACACGACGAAACCTTTTCAGGCACGTCATGCAACCTTTTCAGGCACGATAAGAATTCTATTCACCCACTCGACAAAGCCCATTTAGTCACTCGACAAAACCCGAATAGGCACGCTACAAAATTATTTTCAAGGCTTGAAAATATATTTTCAGGGTTTGGTTATTTATTTTCAAAGCTTGATTATATATTTTCAAGCCTTGAAAATAATTTTAGTCTGTACCTAAAAGAAGAATGCAGGCAGGCAAGAAGGAGTTCATCTCTCGCGTACACGCGTTTTCTTCTCGCGTCGCTCGAAGGCATCCATGCTTTGCACGCAATGGATACCCCTGTCGCGCATCGCCTTGCTGCCGCCAATATGGGTACTTCCGAAGCGGCTGCCGGGCTTCAAAATCATCTTAATACATAAAAACAGAACAGATAAAGCAACTATTCCGAGGGTAATGAGTGCAAGTTTCAACATCTTTTACTATATTTGTCTGCAAATATACAATAATATATAGGAATAAGGAGTTATTTCTATAGATAAAAACCTTTATACGTCGAAATAGTAAACAAGGAACAAACATTAACGCATTATGGACAATAACCTTCAACCCAAAAGTGTATTCAAGTGCTTTGCACAAGTGAACCAGATACCCCGTCCGTCGAAACAGGAAGAGAAGATGATAGACTTTCTGCTCGACTTCGGACGCAAGCTCAACCTCGACACCCGCCGCGACGAAACGGGCAACGTCATCATCCGCAAGCCTGCCACACCCGGCATGGAAGACCGTCAGACCATCGTTCTGCAAAGCCACATGGACATGGTCTGCGAGAAGAACCGCGACGTCACATTCGACTTCACGAAGGATGCCATTCAGACCTACGTGGACGGAGAGTGGATGAAGGCAAAAGGCACCACGCTGGGGGCTGACGACGGCATCGGTGTGGCCATGGAGATGGCTCTGCTGGAATCCACCGACATCAAGCATGGTCCGCTGGAATGCGTCTTCACACGCGACGAAGAGACTGGCCTCACCGGAGCAGAAGGAATGCAGTCCGACTTCATGACAGGCAGACTGCTGGTCAACCTCGACAGCGAAGACGAGGGAGAAATCTTTGTCTCCTGCGCAGGTGGCTGTCGCACATTCGCTCAGTTCGACTACACCGAAGAGCCTCTGCCCGCAGGCTTCTTCACCTTCTCGCTCGCCATAAAGGGTCTGACCGGCGGTCACAGCGGAGACGATATCAATAAGAAACGCGCCAATGCCAACAAGTTGCTGGCCCGCTTCCTCTACCTCAGCCAGCAGAAGTACGACCTCCGCCTGATAGACATCCAGGCTGGCGGCCTCCACAACGCCATCCCCCGCGAAGCCTGCTGCCTTTGCGCCATCCCCATGAAGGACAAGGAGAGCATCACCGTCGATTGGAATCTCTATCAGGCAGACGTGGAGCAAGAGTACAGCGTTACAGAAAAGACGATGACCTTCACCCTCCAGAGCGAGGAACAGGCCACGAGTGCCATCGACAAGGACTGCAGCCAGCGGCTCATCCGCGCTTTGCAAGGCGTTGACAACGGCGTCTTTGCCGTGTGTCAGGACCTCGACCTCATCGAGACAAGCAGCAACCTGGCAAGCATTCACAAAGTGCCTGCAACAAAGACCATCGACGTGAACAGCAGCCAGCGAAGCAGCATCTACAGCGCACGCGTCAACATGGCCAACACCTTCGCAGCAGTCTTCGAACTGGCAGGAGCAAGGGTGCAGATCGGCGAAGGCTACCCCGGTTGGAAGATGAATCCCAACAGCGAAATACTGCGCATCGCAGTCGAGCAGTACAAGAAGCTCTTTGGCAAGGAGCCCATCGTACTCGGCATCCATGCAGGACTGGAGTGTGGCCTCTTCAGCGAGAAGTTCCCAGGAATGGACATGATAAGCATGGGCCCCACCCTACGCGGCGTCCATAGCCCCGACGAAAAGCTCCTCATCCCCACCGTACAAATGGTGTGGGACCACCTGCTCGCCATCCTCAAGGAAGCACCTAAGAAATAGCCTCTCGTTATAACGACATAACGTCATAACGAAACACAAGACAAAGAGATGAAATTAAAGTTCCTCCTGCCTTTGCTGGCTTTGCTGGCAGCCACCTGCTCCGACTACGAAAGTTTCTCGGACAACCCAGGCTTCCGGCTCTCCTTCTCGCAGGACACCATCGCCTTCGACACGCTCATCAGCACCATCCCCAGCAGCACGAAGACGCTCTATGCCTTCAACAACAACAGCGACGGCATACGCATCTCGACGATACGGCTCGAAGGTGGTGGAAGCAGCCATTTCCGCGTCAACGTGGACGGACGCTTCCTGGCTGATGGCGCATGGAGCGACTTCGAAGTGCTCAGCAAGGACAGCCTCGTGGTGCGCATCGAAATGACGCCGCCCGAAGCAGGCAGCACCGAACCGCGACACTTCGAAGACAAGCTGCACTTCCTCCTCGAGAATGGAGCCACGCAGACGGTCGTCCTCACAGGCGGTTCCATTGACGCTTACATCAAGAAAGGTGGGGTGATAGTAGAAACAGACGAAACGCTACTGACCGACAAGCCCTACGTCATCTACGACTCGCTCGTGGTCAAGAAGGATGCCACACTCACCCTTGTCGAAGGTACGACGTTGATGTTCCACGACAAGGCCGCACTCCACGTTTACGGAAAGCTCCTGGTACAAGGCAGCCTGGAGAAGCCCGTCATCCTGCGAGGCGACAGGATGGACCACATGTTCGACAACCTCTTCTACGACAACACCCCAAGCCGGTGGGAAGGCATCATCATCCATCGCGGCAGCTACGGCAACCTGCTCTACCAATGCGACCTGCACAGCTCATGCTTCGGCATCATCTGCGAAGACACAGAAGAAATGAAGCCCGATGAATCGAAGCCGTCTGTCGTACTTGACTGCTGTATCCTGCACAACATCGGAGGCGACGGACTGCAACTCAACAACTGCGTCAGCCGTATCGTCAACACGCAGATAAGCAACACACTCGGCCATACCGTCAACATCAACGGAGGCACGCACACCTTCACCTACTGCACGGTGGCACAGTTCTATCCCTTCACCGCAAACATCGGCAACGCACTCCACCTCGCCAGCAACAAAGACGGAAGCGAGTACGGAATGCTGCGCAAAGCACATTTCATCAACTGCGTCATTACCGGTTACGGAAATGATGTCATCATGGGAGAGAACATCCCGCAGGACGGAAGCTGCAACTACCTCTTCCATCACAGCTTCCTCAACACGCCAGCCGTTGACGACCAGGAACACTTCGTCGGCAACATCTTCGATCAGGACAAAAAGAAAGACGAAGCCGAAAAGCTCGTCCGTCAGGACAATTTCGTACGCTTCGACACAAAGGACTTCATCTATGACTTCACGCCAAAGGACAGCAGCATGATACGCTCGCTTGCCGACCCCAAATATGCCGACCTGCCTCTGTTCGACAGACTGGGCGTGAGCCGACTCGCAGACGAAGGCCCCGATGCCGGATGCTACGAGTATGTCAAGAAGCCAGACGAGGAGGGCAAGGAGTGAAAGGCGTGCTCATAGTGGTGGGCAAGACCACGGACAAACGCTTCGAAGCCATCATACAGGAATACTTGGAGCGTATCCGTCACTACATTCCATTTGCCGTCGAGGTCATCCCGGAACTCAAGAACACCAAGGGCCTCAGCCAAAACGAGCAGAAGGAACGCGAAGGAGAGCTCATACAGAAGTGCCTGCAGGCAGGAGATTACGTGGTGCTCCTCGATGAACACGGCAGCGAACGCACCAGCATGGACTTTGCCGCCTGGATGCAGAAAAAGATGGCAGCAGGTCCGAAGCGCCTCGTCTTCATCATCGGAGGGCCCTATGGCTTCTCACAAGCCATACACCAACGTGGCAACGAAGAAGTCAGCCTCAGTCGCATGACACTCTCCCACCAGATGGTGCGCATGTTCTTCGTTGAACAGATATACAGAGCAATGACCATCCTCAACGGCGAACCGTATCATCACGAATAAATGACATAGCATAATAGCATTCATGAAACCATTAAACCATACTGATAAATACAAACTCATTCAAGGGGACTGCTTATCCGTATTAAGAGAAATGGATAAAGAGTCCGTCAATTGCGTCATCACATCTCCCCCCTATTGGGGGATGCGCGCCTATGACAATGAAGATGACTCCCGAGAAATAGGCAATGAAAACACCTTTGAGCAATATGTTTCAAACCTTACAGTCATATTCGAAGAAGCAAGAAGGGTCCTTAAGGATGACGGTTCCTTGTGGCTGAACCTTGGGGACAAGTATGTGGACAAGGCATTACTTGGTATGCCGTGGCGTGTTGCAATATCACTTATGAACAATGGTTGGATAATGAGAAATGATGTTATCTGGCATCAATTGAAAGGCACACAAAGCTGCAAGGACAGGCTGAGGGATTCATATGAGCATGTCTTCCACTTCGTGAAATCGAAGAAGTATTACTACAACGCAGATGCTATTCTCATTAAACCATCCAAGTTACCTACAATATCAAACAGTAATACGGTTTCTTCAACTGGCGTTTCTGGAAAGAAATACAGAAGGTTGATACAGGAAAGCACCTATCTCACTGAACAGGAAAAGATAAATGCATTAAAAGCATTGGATGATACATTAGCAGAAATAAGGGCAGGATTGGTTAACGACTTCAGAATGACCATAAGGGGAGCACAAAGAGCATGGCACAGCGATAACGCAAAAATCAGTGGACGTGCAAAGGAACTGGTCAACCGAGGCTATTACATAATGAAGATACACGCAAAAGGACATCTTCCCAGCGACGTATGGAATATCGTGACGGAAGATACATGGCGGAAAGATAGCCATTGCGCAGTTTATCCGGAGGAATTATTAAGAATCCCCATATTAGCGACATGCCCGGAGGATGGAATCGTGTTAGACCCATTTAATGGCACAGGCACAACCGTCGTAGCATCCTTGAAATTTGGAAGATGCGCCATAGGCATTGATTTAAGCCCAACATACATAAAGACAGCTCAAGAAAGAATTGACAATTTAGGTTTTTTATTCTGATGAAAAAGATAGGAAAATTCCCCATTGAGATATTCTGCAATGACTATGAGTGCAGGACAGAATTATCGCGGGTAGCAATCAAGCAACAGTACTGCAAGTATATTAAAGATACTTGCGTAAAACCAAGAAAAAGTGAGCCCCATATAAAGGTCGGAATCTGTTCTGTAGGGGCTACAATAAATAAAGGTAGGATATACCATCCTGTCATCATTTGTCCACAAAGGTTCAAGGAGGATGCCATGTTTGATGCAATCCAAGAGAAGTATCTATCCAACTGGACAAACGTCAAATGGATTCAAGAAGTAAATCTTGGTGTTGGCGGCAGCGTGGATTATGTTGCAGTGGAAGTGGATGAACATGATAGGGTAAAAGACTTCCTCTGTGTCGAAATCCAAGCAGCAGGTACAACAGGAACACCTTACGAATGGGTTGACGAACTAAAGAAGAAAGGACATTACACAGATTCAAAGAAGAAATCATTTGGCATTAACTGGGCAAATGAATTTACCAAAACTATGATGCAACAAGCCTACAAAAAAGGAAAAATCGTAGAAACTTGGCATCGGAAGATAGTATTTGTAGTACAAGATCTGGCTATGGAGTATTTACAGCATACATCAGACTGTTCAAAACTTACATCATACAATCCTGACAGTCCAATAGACTTCTGTTCGTTCAATTTGTCATGGAAGGAAGAACATGGTTGGACTTTGGCATTCGACCAAATAAGGAGTACAACAATTGAGGGAATAAGCCTCATTCTTGGCGGAGCTAAAATAGATATGTATCCCTCTGTTGACGAGTTTATTGGAAACATAGTTAAGAAGGGTATTTCCGATGGAATACTTCAAAGCAACTCATATACAAGAAGCCAATATGAATAATTCAATCGCTTATAAATAGTAAATCGTAAATCCTAAAATCGTAAATACACAAGATGTTATCAGTAGAAGAACTTAACGACAGGCTTATTGACCTGGCCTTTGCCGAAGACATCGGCGACGGCGACCACACGACGCTTTGTTGCATCCCTGCCACCGAGATGGGCGAAAGCAAGCTCCTCATCAAGGAAGAAGGCATCTTTGCAGGACTGGAGATAGCCAAACAGGTGTTCCACCGCTTCGACCCCGAACTGCAGGTTGAGACATACATCAAGGACGGAGCACACGTCAAGCCCGGCGACATCGTCATGAGCGTCAAGGGAAAAGTGCAGAGCCTCCTGCAGACGGAACGCCTTATGCTCAACATCCTGCAACGCATGAGCGGCATCGCCACCATGACACACAAGTATCAGCAGGCACTCATCGACGCTGGCACCAAGACACGCGTCCTTGACACCCGCAAGACGACGCCCGGTATGCGAATGCTCGAGAAAGAAGCTGTGAAGATAGGCGGCGGCATGAACCACCGCATCGGACTCTTCGACATGATTCTTCTCAAAGACAACCACATCGACTTCTGCGGAGGTGTCCACAACGCCATCAGTCGTGCGAAGCAGTACCTGAAGGAGAAAGGCAAGGACTTGAAGATAGAATGCGAAGTCAGGAACTGGAAGGAACTGGACGAAGCACTTGCCGAAGGCTGCGACCGCATCATGTTCGACAACTTCACACCCGAGGACACGAAGAAGGCTGTGGAGATAGTAGCGGGCCGATGCGAAACGGAATCAAGCGGCGGCATCACCTTCGACACGATGATTCCCTACGCAAAGGCTGGCGTAGATTTCATCTCTTTCGGCGCACTCACGCACAGCGTCAAAGGTCTCGACATGAGCTTCAAAGCGGCAGGTAGCGATAAGCTCGTGATAAAATAACCTGACAGCATAGGCGGAAACACATTATATATATAATAAGGTATTAGCTATGAAAAGAAAAGATTGTTTGTTAATTTCACTTTTGCTGTTAACGGCACAGTTGGTTATGGCGCAAAGCGTCACGCAATACGTCAATCCCTTTATGGGCACCACGACGCTATGGACGCCAGAAGACTTGGGCTACATTCGCACAGAGGAAAAGCGTCCCTGGGGCGCAGAGACCTTCCCCGGCGCTGCGTTGCCCAACGCTATGGTACAGCTGACACCAGTCACGATGTACCGCAGCGGCTCAGGGTATCAGTACGAAGACCAGATGATATATGGCTTTGCTCACACCAGCAAGGGGCATTGGAACCTACTTCACTTGCCCATCCTCCCCGTTACTGCCGAGGGACGATGCACCCCCGAAAGCTACCGCTCCCTGTTCCGTCACTCTGAGGAAGAGGCGCATCCCGGCTATTACCGTGTTCTGCTGGACCGCTATCACGTCGTGGCTGAGCTGACCTCTACCCTACGCTGTGGCTATCACCGATACACCTTCCGCAATGGCGACACACGTGCTATCCTCATTGACATCGCACGTTCCAACAACATGCCCAGGCGTTGGGAGTTGAAGCAGACGTCAGACCGTTGCTTCGAAGGCTTTCAGGATGGCGAAGGTCGCATCTACTTCCACGCCGAACTATCGGAAGACATTGAGAGCGTGAAAGAAGAAGGTGGGCAAGGCGGACAAGGGTGGCAAGGCGGCGGACAAGGACGAATGAGCAGACCGGTTGGAATGGTCAGGCTCAAGAACCCCAAAGACAACAAGCCCCTGGAACTGAAGATAGGCTTCTCTTTCGTTAGCGTAGAGAATGCCAAAGAGAACCTGCAAGCTGAACTGACAGGAAAGTCCTTCGAACAGGTGCGCCGCGAGGCCGATGATGCCTGGAACAAAGTGCTCGGACACATTCAGGTGGAAGGCGGTACGGAAGCTGAACGCGGGATGCTCTACTCTACTCTCTATCGCACCTTCCTCTTCCCTCATCTCAGAAGCGACGTGAACGGAGAGTATCGTGACGACCGCGGAGAGGTTGTGAAGGCTGACTTCAACTTCTACACGAACCCATCCTTCTGGGACACTTACCGAAACAAGCTCATCCTGCTGGGCATGATAACGCCCGACGTAGCTAACGACATCATCCGCTCGTGCATCGACCGCGGCGAGAAGCGAGGCGGCTACATGCCTTCCTTCTTCCACGGCGACCATGCCTCCGCTTTCGTGGCTGGCTCATGGCTGCGCGGCATTCGCAACTTCGACCTTAAACGTGCCTATGCCTTGATGCTCAAGAATGCCACAGTACCAGGTCGTGGAGGCAGACCTTATCTGGACGAATACCTGGAGCGCGGTTGGATATCGGAGAAGGATACGACAAACGTGCCGACGGGAGACGAATACAAAGGCTCAGTCACTAAGACTTTGGAATATGCTTACGACGACTATGCCACAGCTCTCGTTGCACATGAGTTGAAGGACAAAAAGAACGAAAAGCTCCTGCTTCGTCACGCGCAGAACTACAAGAACCTCTTCGATGCCTCGACGGGCTTCTGGCGCGGCAAGGTGATACGTGACGGTAAAGGACTGTGGATAGAAGACTTCCGTCCAAACTATCCCTATTATCAGTACATGTATCGCGAAGCAGATGCCTGGAACTCCCTCTTCTTTGCCCCGCACGACCCAGAGGGGATGATAGCGCTCTATCCTTCTGCACAAGCCGTTGAGCAAAAGCTCGACTCACTCTTTACCGTACCTTGTGGCGGGTATGAGGCTTGGAACCTGACTGGCTACCTAGGCACCTACTGTCATGGCAACCAGCCCGGGCACAGCATCCCCTACACCTATTATTTCATTGACAAGCAAGAGAAAGCCCAGCATGTGCTGAACACTCTGATGCACGACTATTACGGGATGGGAGCCGAGCACCTTGCCTATGCAGGCATGGACGATGCTGGTGAGATGTCGTCGTGGTACGTGCTGAATGCCATAGGCATCTATACTTATTCTCCTGCCGACCCTCAGTACATCGTTACCGTCCCGCTCTTCCAGCGAGTACGTTTCACCCTCGGCAACGGCCAGACATTCTCCATCGTCCGCGAAGGACAAGGTGAGCGCATCAAGTCCGTTACCATTGGAGGTAATCCGTTGAAGGGGTGGTTCGTGAAGCACGAAGACCTTGCTTCCGGGAAGGAACTGAAGATAACCGTCGAATAGCCTGGTCGAACATTGTGACACGACTTTCAGCTAAGAGCTATTGACTGCCGCCAATAGCTTGGTCAAAGTGTGTACCTAAGGATATTGTATTGGCCCTTCTGCTGTGTCATGCTGCCAAAATTGATAGCATGGTAAGGACAGGCATGATAGCAAGCCAGGCAGCCAGCACAATGCGATTGCCACTTGGGGATTTCATCCAGCACGATGTTCCCGACAGGACATGACTTCCGGCATCTGCCGCACGAGATACAACGCGAGGCATCAACGCGGAAGTATTTATCCGTCACCAGATAACGGTTGAACAACGGGCGGATGACGTAGGTCTTTGTCCAAGGGAAAGTACCACGAGTCAAATGCCGAACCGACTTCCTTTCGGAGATGCTGACGGCAATCCGCTCTACTGCATCCTGTTCCTTAGCAAGTTTCGCCTTGCAAACCTCAGCGCTATCTACATCGAAGCCCGGCAGACAGACATACGTGTTGGGCATCTGCACAGAAAAGACAGCATCGAACTTCCTGCCACAAGCCGAACTCAATGCTGCATCCAGCACCTTGTCAGCATAGCCGACATCATCACCGCAAGTCATCACAGCATAGAGGAAGCAGTCCCCTTCAGACTTCCCCTTGAGGAAAGAGGCCAAGGTCTTGCGTACAAACTGCTCCACTACATTTGGTATGCCCCAAGAATAGACAGGGAAGACCAGGCCAATCAGGTTGCCGCTTGTCGTTGAGGGAAAAGCCATCGGTGAAAGCCTTTCGCTGAGAGCATCGGCAAAATGTCGAGCCACACGCAAACTGTTGCCTGTTCCTGAGAAATAGTATATCATTCTTCCAACGACTTAAGTGCTCGGTAGATGAGGATGTCAGACTGTTCAGTAATCTTGAAGTTACGCAGGTCGCCCTGTACTATATGCAAAGGAGAGATGCCAAGTTCACCGGCCAGGGTGAAGATGGATTGCGACTCCTTGATGCCACGCTCTTCTGCCATCTGCTTCATCTGACACAATGTGGCAAGGGGAAAGGTGTGCGGCGTCTGAGCTCGCATCAGTCCTTCACGCGGCAGATAGCTGTCTGCAGAACTGCCGTTGGACGTCACCAAGTAGGCTTCGTGGCTCTTCAAAGCAGTAATGGCATTCCCGTGTGTCAGGCAGGAAGCTATGTTGCGACTGATAATGTCCTGAGTAATGAGCGGACGAGCTACGTCGTGAACAAGGACGATGGCATTATCGTCTTTCACCCTTTCGGCCAGATAATCGATACCGCGACATGCTGACTGGTAGCAGCTCTCGCCTGCTGCGATGATGCCGTGCAGCTTGTCAATACCGCCCTTCTCGGCTTCTCGGCGAACAAAGTCATTCCACTCAGGCATACAGACGACAAAGATGTCGTGGATGAGCGAATGTTGTTGAAAGGCTCGCATGGCATGTAGCAGCACCGTCTCGCCATCGATTTCCATGAACTGCTTGGGCATAATGGCGTTCATGCGCTTGCCTGTACCTCCAGCCAGTATCAGGGCTATGTTGCGACTCTGTTTCATGCGGCAGAAAGTGTTAGGTAAAACTTGCGGCAGAAGGATTCATGTCGATAGCGTGCATAGTAGCGAACAGCTTCGAGAACCGTTGCCTCGAATATGAAATAGGCCAAAGGATGTCCTGTCACAACAGAGAGGAAGAGGACGATGGCACGAGTGTCGAAGGTAATGATGTTGCTAAGCGGCATGATGGGGAGGCTTTCCTTGCGGAACTGCTCGCGCATAGGGTCGTCAAGGGGAAGCTTCTCAAACAAGGGCCGCAGCTTTTGGAACTCTGGCGTCTGCTGTTCCTGCGAACGAGTGTAGCGAGCATAGAAGAAGAGATAGAGCTTCTCGAACCAATCTTTGCTGCACCACTTGAGGCTCTTCATACGCAGCTCTTGCTGAACGCTGCTGTCCAGCTCGCTCCCTTCCTTTCCGAAGATTGCCCAGAGATGGACGTTGCGATAGTAGTCGCCGAGTGCACACTGGCGCGTATGGCAATGCAGGCCTGCCCAAGCTTCCAGCAGGAAGATAGCGATGCCCCATTCTGGCCAAAAGCGCAACAAGAAAGCAAGATAGATGAAGAAGAACCATGCGTCGCCCGCAAAGCCGTCGAGTATGCGACCTATCAAGGTTCGCTGCCCCGTCATGCGTGCCAGTTGACCGTCGGCACAGTCATACCAGTTCGCCCAAATGAGCATCAGCATACCGATGAGGTTGTCCGATGTCTTGTTGGAATAGAAGAAGATGCCGGAAGCAGAACCGATGACGATGCCCATCAAGGTCACGGCAATGGGATGGACATGCAGTCGGCGGAACAGCAACGCCCACAGATAGCCGGGAGTGCGGGTGACGTAGAGCTCGAAATCACTCTCTACATCACGTGACTTCATTGTGGCAAGTACACGTTGCTTGAGGCTGCTCATTCAAATGTCATTTGTCCGAAGAAGTCAGGACGATGGAAGTCGGGACTGTCTGTCTGGATAGGGTTCCAACTGATGAAATGCGGTACGGGCAGGCAGTCTCCACACTTATAGACATTACCCGTAGCCCGAAGTCCGGAGAAAGTGTTGAACTTGTGCAGGAAGAAAGTAGTGATGGGCAGGCGCAAAGCAAGTTCCCATTTCGTGGGTTCTACGCGAGTGTCGAATGGATCTGTGCCTAAGGATGCCCAGCGGTCTATGCCTTGCATGATATCTGCTGGAGCTGGCTTACGCTCGTGCCGGTCCTTTCCTGCTGCTACAAGCAGTTTGCCAGTGCAATTGCATTCTACATTATAATATATGTCGTTTGCAGGCTTGATGAAGAACTCTACGCAAGCATCCTCCCAGATGTGTTCGTGGTCCGCTTGAGCTACAGCTCTGACGCTCTGTTCCTCTACACGGTAGTGAAGGAGCAAGGCATCGCCGGTATGGGCAGCAGCAAACTCAACACTTGGCTTGTAAGGATAATCTTTCGGCCAGTTGACGTTGTTAATTGTGGTATAGGCAATGCCAGCTTTTGCAAGAGCGGCTGGGATGTCTGCTGCAGAAGCAATGTTCTGGTTCAGCTTGGGTATGATAAGTGTCTGCATGATATTTTTGTAAAAAAGATGTCTCTCGTTCAGTCTTTGCTTTCTTTGGGTTCTTCTGCCTCTTCTCCTTTCTCCTCTTGTTCTTCTACCTCTTCTGCCTTTTCTTTCTTCTCAGCTTTTTGCCGTCTGGCACGGACAGTGTATCTGCGTCTGGGCTTGACTTCTTCTGTCTCTTCTACTTCTTCAGAAGCATCAGCATCCTTCTCTTCTACATCTTTGGTTTCAGGGGTAGCTTCCTGCTCCTTTTCTTTAGCTTTAGCTTTGGCCTCAGATTCTTTGGCTCGCTGCTCAGCTTCCTTGGCCTTCTTCTCAGCGTCCTTTACTGCGGCTTTCACGGCAGCTTGCTTCTCCTTTTCTTTGGCTTCGGCTTCTTTCTCTTTGGCTTCAGCCTCTTTTTCAAGCTCTTTTTCTGTCTTCTCAGGCTTGTCTGCTGCAGCTTTCTTCACGTTGGCTTTATCCTTTGCTGCGGGAACAGCAGTAGCTGCTGCAGCTTTGGGCGCTGACTTGGTGTCGTCTTTGGCTGCTGGCTTACTATCCTTGGCTGCTGGCTTACTGTCCTTGGCTGCTGGCTTACTGTCTTTGGCTGCAGGTTTTTCTTCCTTGTTTGTCTCTTGCTGTTCTGCTTCTGCAGGTTGCTCTTTCTCCATGGCTTTTTCTTCGGCTTTCTTCTCCTTCGCACGTTGCTTTTGCTTCTTGGCCGATTCCTTCAACTGCTCTTTCTCGAAAGCCTTAGTTTCCTTTTCCTGCATTTTCTTCTCTTCCTTTGCAGCTTTTTCGGCAGCCTTCTTCTCAGCTTCCTTCTGCTTTAACTCCTTTTGCTTAGCGACTTTTGCAGCCTTGGCAGCTTTTATCTTAGCTTCGACGTCACCTTGGAGCTCAACGGGGATGTAGGGCTTCACCTGGTAGAACTTACCGTTGCGCTTTGCCTCCTTCAGCTTCACCTTGTCCCTTTGCGCTTGTGTACGGGATTTCTCAAGGTCACGATTGAGTGTACGCAGGGTTTTCTCCTCTGCTTTGAGCCTGGAGCGTGTATCCTTCAGGGAATCCTTCACCTCCTTGATGCGGTCCTTCAAGTAAGCCTGTATCGTATCGGGATTGGTATAGAGAGCTTGAGCTGATGCTTCCGAACCGCCTATGACGAAAGTAGCCTGGAGGAAGAAGCAGACGAGTATGGCTTTAACGATTGGTTTCATGTCATTATAGCATTTATCAAGTGCAAAGGTACACATTATATATATTATAGCAAAACAAAACAGGAAAAAAATCTTTATTTGTCACACTCTTCAGCATTATTTCACGGCCTCCGCTACCCAACTATCCGTGGTTAGTTCTTTGCACATACATGTACTTGCAATTGCAAGTACATGTATATGCAATTGCAAGTACATGTATGTGCAAAGAAATAGGCTAAGCTAATCCCACGGCAGAACGTGTCGTTATGGGTCGCTAGCTATGGAAAAAATAGGTTAGATGCTAATGACAAGCCCCTCTTTAGCAAGGACAGTATTGGGGAAGACGCTTTGTGCTTCGCGAAGGAGAGCAGCCTCGTCTTTGATAGCAGCGCTGAAGTGTCCGACACAAAGTTGGCCTACCTCTGCATCGCGTGCCAAGGTTGCTGCCTGCAGAGCTGTGGTGTGTCGCGTCTGCTCTGCCCGAAGTGCCCTTTCGTGCATGTAAGTGGCTTCGTGATAAAGCAGATTCACGCCTTTGATAATCTCCTTCAGCTCAGGCAGGTAGATAGTGTCTGAGCAATAGGCATAGGAGCGTGAGGGAGTGGCTGGAGTCGTCAGTCTTTCGTGTGGGATGACAGTACCGTCTTCGGTAGTCCACGATGCCCCTGCCTTGATGTTGTTTATCTGGCTGACGGGAATCTGAAAGGCATCTATCATTTCCCTCCTGATATGCGGCAGCCCTGGTTTCTCGCGGAAGAGGAAACCGACGGATGGGATGCGATGCTCGAGGGGGATGCTATGGACGGTGATGCTGCGGTCTTCGAAGATAAGCTGATGCTGACGTGTGTCAATCGGATGGAAGATGACTTCGTAGCCAATCTCAGCATAGTAGATGTGCTGCAAGAACTCGAGCATTTCGCCCACCTGTTGCGGTCCGTGGATGTGCAGTTCGGCAGTCCTTCCCAGCAGGTCCATGGTACCAATCAGGCCAGGCAGTCCGAAGACGTGGTCTCCGTGATTGTGGCTGATGAAGATGTGTCCGATGTTTGCCATCGAAAGCCCCATCATCTGCATCTGT
The DNA here is from genome assembly GCA_900313705.1 of uncultured Prevotellaceae bacterium. GTDB lineage: Bacteria > Bacteroidota > Bacteroidia > Bacteroidales > Bacteroidaceae > Physcousia. The sequence goes on along the minus strand of OMSJ01000017.1, from coordinate 26,284 downwards.
GTCTGTGCTCCTTCGCCACAGTCTATCATGAAGTATTTGCCCCGCACGTTAAGTATCTGCGAGGTTGGCTGGTGGTGTGTCGTTGGCTTTGCAGAGCCACAACCGAGTATATTCAGTTCGAAGTTCATAAACAAGTAACTTCAAAAATAAAAATCCACAACTCATAATCCTGAAAGCTTCGGGCCCTCAAAATTATGAATTGTGAATTACCTATTATGAATTAAGGATAAGGATTACTCCTCACCTGCCTTCATCTTAGCCTTGAGCTCAGCCAGAGCATCGAAGTCGCCAAGCGTGGTGCTGGCAGCCTGGTTCTGTACAACTGGAGCTTCTTCCTTCGGAGCAGCCTTGCGGGTTGTCTTCTTTGCTTCGCGAGCCTCGGCACGCTGTACATCTTCGAAGTTGAACTGCAGCTTCTCGCCCTTCTGAGCCTGAGAGCCGTCTTCCTTGACGAGGTGCTTGGGAGTGGCAAAGCCCTCTACGCCGTACTCGAGCTGAACGACTGCGCCCTTGTCGAGCATCTCGACGATAGTGCCTTCGTGAATGCTGTCAACGGTAAAGACTGTCTCGAAGACATCCCAAGGATTCTCCTCGAGCTGCTTGTGACCGAGAGAGAGACGACGGTTAGCCTTGTCAATCTCGAGGACGCAAACCTCAATCTCTGCACCAATCTGAGTGAACTCGTTGGGGTGCTTGATCTTCTTTGTCCAGCTCAGGTCGCTGATGTGGATGAGTCCGTCAACGCCTTCCTCAATCTCGACGAAGATGCCGAAGTTGGTGAAGTTGCGGACCTTAGCCACGTGCTTGCTGCCGACAGGATACTTCTCTTCGATGTTCTCCCATGGGTCTGCTTTGAGCTGCTTGATGCCGAGAGACATCTTGCGCTCGTCGCGGTCGAGAGTGAGGATGACTGCCTCCACTTCGTCGCCCACCTTCATGAAGTCCTGAGCGCTGCGCAGGTGCTGGCTCCAAGACATCTCGCTGACGTGGATGAGACCTTCTACGCCGGGAGCAATCTCGATGAATGCGCCATAGTCTGCCATGACGACAACCTTGCCCTTTACGTGGTCGCCCACCTTGAGGTTGGGGTCAAGAGCATCCCAAGGATGCGGTGTGAGCTGCTTCAGGCCGAGAGCGATGCGCTTCTTCTCGTCATCGAAGTCGAGGATAACGACATTGATCTTCTGGTCGAGTTCGACAACTTCCCTCGGGTCGCTGACGCGGCCCCAGCTCAGGTCGGTGATGTGGATGAGACCATCTACGCCGCCCAGGTCGATGAACACGCCATAGTTGGTGATGTTCTTGACGGTACCTTCGAGCACCTGACCCTTCTCCAGCTTGCTGATGATTTCCTTCTTCTGAGCCTCCAGCTCTGCTTCGATGAGAGCCTTGTGGCTGACAACGACGTTGCGGTAGTCCTGGTTAATCTTCACAACCTTGAACTCCATCGTCTTGCCCACGAAGATATCGTAGTCGCGGATGGGCTTCACGTCAATCTGGCTGCCGGGCAAGAATGCCTCGATGCCGAAGACATCGACAATCATACCGCCCTTTGTGCGGCACTTCACGTAGCCCTTGATGATTTCCTCGTTGTTGAGAGCCTCGTTCACGCGGTCCCAAGAGCGGGAAGCGCGGGCCTTCTTGTGCGAAAGGATGAGCTGACCTTTCTTGTCTTCCTGGTTCTCGATGTAAACCTCTACGGTGTCGCCCACCTTGAGGTCAGGATTGTAGCGGAATTCGCTCATAGGTATGATACCATCGCTCTTGAAGCCGATGTTGACCACCACCTCGCGCTTGTTCATCGAGATGACGGTACCGTCAACTACGTCATGGTCACTTACCTTGTTCAGAGAGCCATCATAGGCCTCTGTCTGAGCCTCGCGGCTCACGTTTGCATTGGTGTCGCCCTTTTCGTATGCCTCCCAATCGAAGTCAGCGAGAGGAGCAACGTTTTTCAAATCTGCCATACAGATTAATTAAAGAGTTAATAATTTGAGTTAATAATCGCTTGCAAATTCATAATTTGCGCGGCAAAGATACAACATTTCTTCCTACCATACATCATATATTATTATAAAGCAGGCGCCTTTTACGATTATTTAACAATCGTTGCAGACTAAGCGAAGTGTGCTTCCTCGCGAAGGAGAACCTTGTATCAGGCGTGCTTGCCGCAGCATTTAGCTGTACCTACTTGCGCATTTAGGTGTACCTACTTGCGCACTTAGGTGTACTTAATTGGTCGTTTAGCTTGGGCCTGTCAGCGTTTTATGCAAAGCCTCCATGAGGTCAAGCTTCGGGTTGGTGCTGTGGGCGCAGGAGGTCGTTGACGGTCTTCACGGGATTGAAGGTGGTGAGGGGCACTTCGACCATCAGGGTGCTCCAGTTGCTCATGGCGCCGTTCCAAAGACCAGGCAGCTCGAGTGCTCTGAGCTCTTTGCCGTCCTTGCTCTTGCTGGATATGAAGCCGGTGGCTGGGTCAACGTAATCGGGCAGGTTGAACTTCTCGCCTTTGTAGTTCCGCACGGCACAGACGAGGTCAACGGGATTGAAGTGAGTGCCTTGGGTGAACATCTTCATGTAGGCTTCGTTGTTCTTGTCTATCTGACTGCTTTCGAGGATTTGGAGGGAGATGCTTCCGTCGGGATTGTAGGCTTGGAAGGGACCGCCACCTGGTTCGCCGACGTTCTTCACGACGCCACAGACGCGGATGGGTCGGTTGAGCTTGCTGCGCAGGAAGACACAGAGTTCTGCATCCTCCATATTCTTCAAGCCCGGCATATCGAGACAGAGGGTATGCCGCACGAAGCGGATGATGTCCTCGAGGTCGTCGTGGCTGTACTTGCCGCTGTCGAGCAAACGCAGATAGGCGAAGACCTGCTTCTGTACCTGGACGAGGAGACCGGCAATGACCTGTTTCCAGAAGACTGTATCGGGCTTCAGTCGGTCGGGCACAACGTTGTCGATGTTCTTGATGAAGACGATGTCGCTGCCCAGATCGTTGAGGTTCTCGATGAGTGCACCATGGCCTCCGGGTCGGAAGAGAAGCTTGCCGTCGCTGGTGCGGAAGGGCGTGTTGTCCATGTTGACGGCGATGGTGTCTGTGCTGGGCTTCTGTTCGCTGAGGCTTACGTTGTAGGTTATCTTGTGCTTTTCCTGTGCTTCGGGCAGTACACGCTCGATGAGTTCTTGGAAGAGCTGGCGATGTTCGCTGCTGACGGTAAAGTGTACGTCAGCCTCTCCACGACTGCTGGCATAGAGGGCAGCTTCGGTGAGATGTTCTTCGACGGGCGTCTTGGCGCAGTCGTTGTAGGCATGGAACTGGAGGAGGCCTTTAGGCAGTTGTCCGTAGTTCAGTCCGTCTGCTCCCAACATGTTGGCAACCACTTCTTTGTAGTTTCCTTCTTCGAGCAGGGCATCAACGCCTTTTCCTTCGTTGAGGAAGCAAGCATCGTTCAAGGCATCGAAGAAGGCGAAGTTATGGATGTGTGCGAAGAAGGCTTTCTCGAAGTCGGTGGTTGGGGTGTCGTAGTCGGCATCGAGGAACTCGAACATATTCTTGAACATGCGGCTGGCAGCTCCGCTGGCTGGCACGAACTTGGTGATGGTGTGCCCTTCAGCCTTATAGTCGTTCCAGGCCTTGATGTAAGCCTCTGCTTCGTCCTCTGTCGGAGCCAGTATGCCATCGCCTACGGCAGCAGCCCCACGCAACTTCAGGAAGTCGAAGCCTTTGCGGAAACTCTCTAACTGCGCTTCTATCTGCGCCACACTCATTCCTTTCTGTTCTATCTGCTGAATGTCTTCTTTGCTGAACATAACTTTATTGTTTAAAGGTTAATATCAAATTCTCAACAAAGGCACGGACAAGTGTCCGACGGTTGCCTTCGCTCTTAGTCGTCCATGCCGATGAGCGCGCCTTGATAGTTGAACTTCAGGTCGATGTCGTTGGAGAGCTCGATGTCGTAGCCGTAGCGTTCCTTTTCTATCTTAGTGACTACACAGCCTTCGAAGTTAGCCTTCACGTATTCAAGAATGGCCTGGGGGACGATGCTCTCGGGCACAGCGACGCTCTTGCGGTCAATCTTCTTCCATGCACCCTTCTTGCTGAACTCAATCTTTGTTCCGTCGGCCAAGCGGCATTCGAAGCTGTTCCAGTCCTTTTCGGCATACATAATCTTCTGACCCTTGAAGTTGGTCTGTACGAAGGTTCTTGCCACTTCGGGAAGTTGTTCCACGGGAATTGGGGTATCGTCGGCCATGATGCTTGACGAGGCGAGGCACATGAGCGCCATCAGAAAGTACTTCATCTCTTTCATAGTTGTAGGGGTTAATGGTTTGTATTAATCAGTAGTTGGAACTTACTCTTGGGATATGCTTTTTGAGTAATTCGCCATCAAATGTACGACAATTAACTCATAATACATAATTCTTAACAGGATTTTTTAGGGAATGAGCGAAAAAAGTAGTATCTTTGCAAAGTAAACCTCGATTGTCGCAGGCAAGAAGCCTGTGTACCATCCTTTTAACTAACGAAACAAGCGGAGCGCCTCGAAGCTTCGACATAATATATAATGTAGCTCAAGTTTCGGAAGTTAATGAAGTTAATGAAGTTAAAGAAAAACTATTGTCCTTTAACTTCCCCTGGTGCGAGCACAGCGAGCTAACTCCTTTAACTTCTTTAACTTCCATCAAAAGCATAACAACCGAAACTTAAATAATGTAGTAGGAAATGAAGATAGCTAAGTTCTTTACAGACGAGGAGCGGGTTCGCACAGAAGCTGTGCAGAAAAAGCTCTTTGCCATGGCTGCCGACATCATTCAGGAAGGCGACGAAGAGAAACTGCGTGATTACCTTCGCAAGGCTGCAGAGCAAGGTTTGCTCCAGCGCGACGCTTTTGGCATCAACCCGATTGTCAAGGACTTGGAGACAGCACTCATCGTCGGCGAAGAGATCGGCCTGTCGCGCGGCAGCGTACTGGGTGTACTGCTCAACTCCATCGTGAAGAGCGGAGCAGCCACGATAGATGAGGTGCGTCGCGACTTTGGCGAGGAGGTGGCACACATCCTGTACGGACTGATGCGCATTCGCGAACTCTATGCCAAGAGCGCAACGGTGGGCAGCGAGAACTTCCGCAGCTTGCTCGTCACCTTTGCCGAAGATATGCGCGTCATCCTCATTATGATAGCCAACCGCGTCTGCGTCATGCGGCAAATCAAGGACACGAAGAACGTCGAGGCGCAGAAGAAGGTCTCGATGGAAGCCGCCTACCTCTATGCGCCTCTGGCCCACAAGCTCGGCCTCTATAAGCTCAAGAGCGAGCTGGAGGACCTCAGCCTGAAGTACCTCGAGCACGACGCCTACTACCACATCAAGGAGAAGCTCAACGAGACGAAACGCAGCCGCGATGCCTACATAGAGCGTTTCCTGAAACCCCTCGACGAGAAGCTCCAGGCCGCTGGCCTCCATTATCACATGAAGGGACGCACGAAGAGCATACACTCCATCTGGCAGAAGATGCAGAAGCAGCACGTCGATGTCGATGGCGTCTATGACCTCTTCGCCATCCGCATCATCCTGCAGTCTGCTCCGGAAAAGGAGAAGATGGAGTGCTGGCAAGTGTTCAGCATCATCACCGACATGTACCAGAGCAACCCGAAGCGAATGCGCGACTGGCTCTCCGTGCCCAAGAGCAACGGCTACGAAAGCCTTCACATCACGGTTCTTGGCCCTGAGCAGAAGTGGGTGGAAGTGCAGATTCGTACGGAGCGCATGGACGACATCGCCGAGCACGGACTGGCTGCCCATTGGCGATACAAGGGCATCCGCTCGGGCGAAAGCGGTGTGGAGGAATGGCTGGCTGGCGTCCGTAGCGCTTTGGAGACAAACGACGATGCCCAGCTCATGGACCAGTTCCGCCTCGACCTCAGGGAAGACGAGGTCTTTGTCTTTACACCCAAAGGCGACATCTTCAAGCTACCGATGGGAGCCACGGTCCTCGACTTCGCCTACCACATCCATTCGAAGGTCGGCAATCAATGTGTAGGAGCCCGCATCGGCGGGAAGAACGTCACGATTCGCCAAAAGCTGCAGAGCGGCGACCAGGTGGAAATCCTGACCAGCACTACGCAGTCGCCTAAACAGGACTGGCTGAACATCGTCACTACGACACGGGCCAGGGCAAAAGTACGCCAGAGCCTCAAGGAGATGGAGAGCCGCCAGGCACTTCTCGCAAAAGAGGAACTGGAGCGCAAGATGAAGAACAAGAAGCTCGACTACGAGGAGCCCGTCCTGATGCATACGATGACGAAGCTCGGCTACAAGATAGTCACGGACTTCTACGCCGCTCTTGCCGATGGAAAGATAGACATGAACGCTGTCCTCGAAGCATACGCCCAGCAGCAACGATTCGACCACGGAAAAGCCTCACCCCAAACCCCTCTCCGAGGAGAGGGGCAGTCTGCCGACCAGTTCGTGCTGCCAGACAACGCACTCCCCCAAAGGGGGAGCGGGGAGGGGGCCAGCGACGTCCTCGTCATCGACCAGAACCTCAAAGGCCTCGACTTCCAGATGGCACGATGCTGTCAGCCAGTCTATGGCGATGCTGTCTTTGGATTCGTCACCAGCGGCGGCGGCATCAAGATCCATCGCGAAGACTGTCCTAACGCTCCGCAGATGCGCCAACGCTTCGGCTACCGAATCGTCCGTGCTATGTGGGCTGGCAAGCGCGGCACACAGTACCCCATCACCCTTCGCGTCATCGGCAACGACGACATCGGCATCATCAACAATATCACGAACATTATCAGCAAGGAAGAGAAGATTCTGCTCCGCAGCATCAGCATCGACAGCCACGACGGCCTCTTCAACGGTACCCTCACCGTCATGCTCGACGACACCAGCCGCCTGCAACAGCTCATCAAGAAGCTCAAGACCGTCAAAGGCGTCAAGAATGTCACGAGAAGTTGACTTGGGCTTTTGACTAACAACAGAAGGCCTAAAATAACGTGAGTTCGACGAAAATGGAAACTTACAGCCTATCATGTGTTAAACAAACACAAAGTCACAAAGACACTAAGTAACTCCCTGTAAAGACACAAAGGTTCTGGCCGGGGAATCTTTGTGTCTTCAGTTCAGCGGCGTAGCTCTTCGTGTCTTCGTGTCTTTGTGTTTGATTGTCCTTTGGCTTTTCATCGAACTCACGTTAAAATAAGAACACGTACTTAGGCGGATAAGTACACGTACTTATGACGCTAAGTACACGTACTTATGGCGACAAGTACACGTACTTATTGGGAGAGGACATTTTTGCGGATTATCTTATTACTTTTTTCTTTAATCATAACCCTTTATTTATAACTTTTTTGTATCTTTCCTCAAAAGAAAAGAAAATCTTTATCATGACTGGCTTAGAATTCGAGAAATTTATCTAAATTTGCATCGTCTAATCGATAATCAAGTCCTAATGGGAAAAGAAAGTTTCATAAAGCGATTGTCGCCTGTGATATTCTGGGACATTGACAAGGAGCAGTTTGACCCTGACTTGTACCCGTCTCACATCATCTTGCGTGTGTTGGAATATGGCACGCTTGAAGATTGGCGACTTGTTAAGGCGTTCTATGGAATGGAGAAGATTGTCGATGTGTGTAAGAAAGCCAGGACGTTGGATGCCGTCAGCCTTGCCTTCGTCTGTGCTATGTCAGAAACTCAAAAAGAGGATTACAGATGCTATCGTATCAGACAATCGAGCCCCACACTCTGGAACTCTTGAGACTTCTCATGAAAGAGCCGTCAAGGGTCTCAGAGAATCTCAGAGGCTAATCATTCGGATAAAGCTTCTCGAACACCTTTGTCAGGGACTCGACCTCAGGCAGCAACCCCTTTAGCTCCTCCTCGTCCTGGTTCCTGACAGCGGTCATGGCTTTCTCCAGCACATCTGTCAGCCTTTTGCAATTGCTTCCTCTCCCTGGAGACCATGCTGTGGCTACACGAATCTTATCTCCGAAGAAGTAACGGGTGCCGTCGAGTCCCCTTCGTTCGTCATTGAACATACATGTGGCGACGGCATGTTCAATCAGGTTGCAGAACGCCAATGCCGTAGCCTTGTCTGTCTTGATCTCTAAAGAGTCCAATCTTAGTTTCGGCTCATCCGGCTCGGCATCCTTGTTCACTACGCACCATTTTACCTGCAACCTTTCGACTTCCCCATAACCGTAATACACATACAGGGCTGAGGGGAAGCTGAATGAAGGGAATATAAGCATCTGCTGAATTGCTCTCTCGGACAGCCAAGTCCCGAAATACCTTTCTCCACACAGTTTCTGCTGGGTTTGTGTCATGGGTTCCAGTCTGCTCTGGGCCTGCGCGCCAATGGCTGCCGCCATCAGCAACGTCACTAATGTAATAATTTGCTTTTTCATGTTCGTTAATCTTTATTCTTTATTTCATGCTCTGCATAACAGAATTAGGCACAAGGCGGACTGTGAGGAACGTATCGGTTGGCTCGACGACAATGGTCTTGTAACCAATATATTTGAAATGAAGCTTGACGCCTGTGCGTGGAGCCCAAAAGGCGAAATGCCCCGTGGAGTCTGCTGCCTCGCTGCCCCAGATCTTATTTCCGTCTTTCACTACGGCAATAAGTGTATGAGGAAGTGGCTTATTGTTTTCATCAAGAACAATACCAGAGATACGGTAACGGCTTGCTTTTAGTTCCTCGTGCTGGTTCATGTAGTAGTCGCAAAGTGTATCCTCCACGCAGAAATACTCTACGACGCCATGCTTTGCCGCCATGCCAAACCTCTCAATGTAGCGTTGCTTGGCTTCCTCATTCATGTTCCTCTTTACGCTGTCAACAAGGAGATGCTGCCCATGGAAGTAGTCGAGGAAAGATCTTTTACTTAACCATTTGTTGTTTTCCTTAGGTTGAGGCACTCCATTGACAATGTAGAGAATAGAATCGTTTGGCGGAGCATCGGGCAAGCCGGCGATTACTCCTTGCAACTCTGCCGTTGGCTCGGGCTTGCCGCGTAGCCGCATGGAGGCGCCTGTCTCGAGATGCATGACAAGGTTCTTGTCGGAGGGTGAGAACTCAAAGGACTTGTAGCCAGTTTGCTCGGCACAAAGCGTGATGTCTATATCTTTGGGAAGCCAGATGACGTAATGTCCTGTGGAGTCAGTTGCAGCACCTACAAAATCCAATTCGGGATGTTCTTTTAGTAAGGCGCGTTCCCTTTTGACATGCACCCAAGCCTCCGTTAAAGGCTTGTTTTCATTATTCATAACGTAACCTTCAACTCTGGTGTACTTCTTCATCAGTTTCGGATGCTTACGGACATAAGCATCACAATAGGTGTCGGGCACAACCTTTATTTCTATCATTCCATATTTAGCACGTCCGCCATACTTCTCAGTATAATAACTGTCTTTGTGAACATACACGCTGTCAATCATCAGGCCTTGCTGGGAAAAGTACCGAGGCATATAGGTGTCAATGTCGTCCATGTCGTCCCCCATAATCCTTTGCTTCAAGGAATCGGGCAGCGGTTCGCCGTTGACCAGGATAAGCGTCGAGTCAATCCTATCCTTGTCGATTGGCCCGCTGCCTGTTCCCCGAAGTCGCATAGTGGTGCCTGAACCCAAGTCTGCCGAAGTGGGAACGATAGTAGCATTGGCTATCATGCGTTGACGTTCTTCCCTTTCCTCTGGAGTAGAGGCCATAATTACTATTGCACCGTTATTACAAGGTATCTTTATGTCTTGCAAAAGACCTTGCTCTTTGAGGTACTCTTCAATACGTCTGTCGATTTCTTCTGATGTCATGCCATGTGAGTCAAACAGAGTCTTGCCGTTGACCACCACGTGAAATGAATCCGTTTTGCCAATCTGGTCGATGACGCTATCTCCTATTCCCCGAAGTCGCATAGTGATGCCTGAGCCCAGGCCGTCTTCCTTGGGCTTCTGAACAGCGCCCGTATATTCATGGGCAGGAATATCAAGTCCCGTAGTGGCCGGGGCATCAGCTTTCGCTAAAGCCAGTTCTTTGCGAGGAGTAGCGACGGGCTTTGAGACTTCTGCAACCACTTCCTTTGCAGGCACTATTGCAGGCTCGGACACATGCTGCGGCTGGGTTGGCTCTACTTGTGCCATGAGCGGTTGCTCTGTCTGTTCCTTTCCTATATTATATATAATGAGTAGCGCCACGGATGCTGCGATGCCGATGCCCAAAGCCCAAGCGAGTGCAGAGTGTCTCTTTGTCTCCTTGCCGATGACTTCCTGCTCGAAGCGTGCCCACTCCTTGTCCACGTCGGGCATGCCTATTTTCTTGTCGATGTCTTCCGTCTTCATGTTACTTTGCAATTTTAAGGGTTTCTCTGATTTTGGCCAAAGAGCGCGTGATGTGCTTGTTGACGGCCGACGAGCTGATGCCGAGCACGGAGGCAGTTTCCGCGTAGGTCATCTCCTCTTCGTAGTGAAGCTGGAGCACGCGGCGGTCTTGTTCTGTGAGGTTGTCATCGATGACTTGCTGAAGTTGCTTCAGCAGTTCCTCCCGTTCCTCATCCTTCTGCCAGGCTGTTTCCTTCTGAAGTTCTTCCTTCAGCTGCCTTTGCAGTTGTCTGTCGCGAAGGATGTGCAGGCATTGGTTCCTCGTGGCAGAGAGCAGGTAGCCTCGGATGCTTTCCGTGGCTATTTCAGGCTTGCCTCTCCACATCTGGACAAACACCTGATGCACGGCATCCTTGGCGTCGTCGGCATTCTCTACCAAGGAAAACGCCATGCGATACATGTGCGGATAGCTTTCCTTGAAGAGCTGCTCGAATTGTTGTTTACTGTAATCCATCATGTCTTTTTGGCCTTGTTACATCTATAAGACCATCGAACAGGCACATCAAATACCCTGCTATGCAAAAAAGTTTCTATTTCATCGTTATTTAGAAACAGGAAGTAGATATTGCGGTCGTTAAATTTCCTCAACGAGAGGAATGGTTATGATGCAAAGATACGACGTTTAATTCAAAATTCAAAATTATTAAATTCAAAATACAAGAATAATGAAAAATATATCTAATCCCTAATCCCTAATCTCTAATCTTTTTTGTACCTTTGCCCTCAAATAAGCAAAAAACAATGAACCATGACCTACCTCAATCAGTTCCACAAGGAAGCAACGGAGCGATGCCTAAAGAAGGTTGCCCTATCGAAATCTTTGCAACTGAACTGCGAAGAAGAATCAAAGAAGGCTCAGGAAATGCATCGGAGAATTTCCGAGATGTATCCAGCGTAAATCCACAGGATGAAGCTTTGATTGCAGAGGATCTTGCTCGCACAGAAGGTATGTGGATGGATTTCTCTGAGATTGCCAATTTAGGAACACCATTCCCAAATGGAGTAGAAAACGATGTATATCTTAACTCCAATGGAAATCTTATTTATAAGGTCAACAACCTTATGACAAGTAAGACACTGTTGGCTTTATTTGATAGGCTAATACTTCATAATTCTTTATTTCCTCAAACAGGATATAAGCTAAAGGGATTTACTGGATTTGGTAATGGAAGCATATACCCTATCCTTTCTCAGGACTTTATTCCGTATGAAAGGGAGGCTACACCAATAGAGATTGATATGTATATGGCGGCTCTTGGCTTCCAAAAGATATCTGATGCTAAATACTCAAACGAAACTATTGAAGTATCAGATTTGCACTCTCGCAATGTTCTAAGGGACAAGGACGGGGACCTCTATGTGATAGATGCTGAAATTAAACGACTTTAAATAATAAATATCATTCATTTATGCGTAATATACTATTCTCCCTGCTCTTTCTGCCGGCATTGATGGAAGCGGAAACAATTGATGTCAACAAAATTCGTTTGGCTGGTCCCTACCCTATCGCAAAGCCTTTTATGACGGACACACTCGACACGGAGGGCAACAAGATTGACCTCGATGAGGTGTATATGGACAGTCCCCTGCCGACGTTCCCCAAAGGCGAGGAGACAAGTCTGCCCTTCTCCATCGATCGCGAGGGTTTCTATTTCGCTGGTTTCTCCATTCAGAACACAGGCTTCGCAAAAGGTAAGGTCAATGTGAAGTGCGAGAGCAAGCACAAGCTCTTCATCGACGGCAACGAGCAAAGCGGTGACTTCGAGCTGGTTCCGGGGCGGCACGAGGTCTGCATCAAGCTGCTCGTCAAGCCCTCGCCCAAAGAGCAAGGAGCAAGGAGCAAGGGGCAAGGGGCAGGAGAATACCAAGACACCATTCTATCCTCTTGCTCCTCGCCCCTTGCCCCCTGCCCCTCTGATACGCTCCGCATCTCCGTGGAGAGCGAGCAGCCGCTCGAAATCAATCCCGAAGGCAAGCGATACTGGACGAATGCCGACATGATGCACGGCGAGCGCATCAATGGCGTGGAGCTCTCCAGCTCGGGCAAGTACGTCCGCATCCACAAGAACATTACTTATAAGGGTGGCGAAACGGAAGGCAAGGACATCTTCATCGACCTCGCGACTGGCAAGGAGTTCAGTCTCGACGGCTTCCAACGTTGGCTCCCCAAAGGCGACCGCTACCTGCGCAGCTACCGCGAGACAGAGGGCACTCGATGCTACGAGGCCGTTGACCCCAAGACGGGCGAGAAGACATTCATCGGCAAATACACAGGCAAGGGTTACGCCTGGCTGACCGACGACCTGAAGCACTTCCTCGTCACCATCGACGAGAAGGTGCCCGAGGAGAAGAACAAGGACGTACACCAAATCCTGGAGCCCGACGACCGTCAGCCTGGCTATCGCAACCGTCGCAACTACTCGCTCTACGACATCGAGACGGGCATCACGACACCCATCACCAAGAACTACTCGCTCTACGACATCGAGACGGGCATCACGACACCCATCACCAAGGGCGCACGCAATGTCTATGTCGTTCCCAACAAGGACGCCAGCCGCTTCATCGTCTCCATCCGCACGGAAAAGCTGACGGAACGGCCCTTCGAGTTCACCGACCTGCTCCTGCTCGACCCCAAGACCGGACAGGCCGACACGCTGGTTCGTCACGATGGCTTCATCGGTTCGTTCCAGTTCTCGCCCGACGGGAAATATGTGTCTCTCACGGGCAGTCCCGAAGCTCTCGGCGGCATAGGCAACACACTTCCAAAAGACAAGATACCCAGCAGCTACGAGTACGAGCTGTTCCTCATCAACCTCGAAACCAAGGAAGCAAGCTGCTTGACACGCGACTTCGACCCCTCCGTCACATCTTACCAGTGGTCGGAACAGGATGGCATGATCTACGCTCTTTGCGAGAACCGCGACCTGAAGAGCCTCTACCGCATAGACCCTACCCAACCTCCCCTTAAAGGGGAGGAGAGTTCCCTCCCTTTAAGGGAGGGTCAGGGTGGGTCTTTGCTCTTCCTCTCCGAACCATACATCTATAGTAGCTTCAGCCTTGCCGAAGAGAAGCCTCTCCTGGCCTACATCGGCGAGAGCAGCATGAGCACCGACCGCTGCTGGCTGCGCGACCTTACTCCCCCTAAAGGGGGTCGGGGGGTCCAGAAGGAGCGACTGCTCTATGACCTCAACCCTACCCGACTGAAAGACATACAGCTGGGCGAATGCCACGACTGGAACTTCAAGGCTGAGCGAGGCGACACCATCTACGGCTGCTACTTCCTGCCGCCCTTCTTCGACGAGACGAAGCAGTACCCCATGCTCGTCTATTACTACGGCGGCTGCTCGCCCGTGGGACGACTCCTCGACAGCTACTACAACTTCCAGGAATGGGCTGCCATGGGCTATGTGGTTTACCTCATTCAGCCCTCGGGTTGTAGCGGCTTCGGACAGGAGTTCGCTTCGCGACACGTCAATGCCTACGGCGACTATACAGCCGATGACATCATACAGGGGACCAAGCAGTTCTGCAAGGAGCATCCCTTCGTCAAGGCCGACAAGGTTGGTTGCCTTGGAGCAAGCTACGGAGGCTTCATGACAATGTATCTGCAGACCGTGACCGACATCTTTGCCGCAGCAATGAGTCATGCCGGCATCAGCAATCCTGCCAGTTACTGGGGCTTCGGCTACTGGGGCTACACCTACAGCACGACTTCCGCAGCACACTCCTACCCTTGGAACAACATGGAACTATATAGCGGTCATGCTCCACTCTTCAACGCCGACAAGGTGCACACGCCCATCCTCTTCATGCATGGCGGCGCTGACACCAACGTGCCCATCAACGAGAGCATCCAGATGTTCACGGCCCTCAAACTGCTTGGCCGCGAGTGCGCCTTCATCACCGTAGAAGGCGAGAACCACCACATCCTCAACTACAACAAGCGCATCCGTTGGCACGACAGCATCATGGCCTGGTTCGCCCGTTGGCTGCAGGACGACCCAACATGGTGGAACACAATGTATCCGGAAAAGAACCTGAAATGAGGATTAAGGATTAAAGATTAAGGATTCACGTATGTCTTTAGAAGAAAAGATAGGATTCAACGAAATACGTGCGATGCTGCACGGCTACTGTCTCAGTCCCTTGGGGCATGAGAAGGTAGATGCCATGCAGTTCGTAGCCGACCATGTGGCCGTCACGACACTCCATCAGCAGCTATCCGAGCTGAGCTATATCCTGCAGACCTCCACCGAGCAACCCGAACAAGATTTCTTCGACCTGCGAGGCGAAGTCCATCGCATCCGCATCGAAGGCGCTTACCTCGAAGAACAATCGGTTTGGGAACTGCTGAGAACCTTTCGAACCTTACATGCTTGGGTAAAAGTCATCCGGGAAGCACCAAGCGAAGACAAGGCACTCCCCCAAAGGGGGAGCGGGGAGGGGGCTTTGGAGAAGCTTGCCGAAGGCGTCTTCACCTTCTCCAACATCACCCGCCGACTGGAGCAGATGCTCGACAAGTACGGACGCATCAAGGACGAGGCAAGCCGGGAACTTCTGTCTATCCGCCATGAACTGAAGAAAGCCGAAGGTAGCGTCAGCAGAACTTTGACAAACATCCTAAAGTCTGCTCAGGCTGAGGGACTTGTGGAGAAAGATGTAACGCCTGCCATGCGCGATGGCCGACTGGTCATCCCTGTAGCACCGGCCTTGAAGCGACGCATCAAAGGCATCGTTCACGACGAGAGTGCGACGGGCAAGACGGTCTTCATCGAGCCGACTGAAGTGGTTGAGGCCAACAACCGCATCCGCGAACTGGAGGCTGAGGAGAAGCGGGAAGTCATCCGCATCCTTCGCGAGTTCACCGAACAGTTGCGCCCCAACCTCAAGGAGCTGCTGCGAGGCTTTGAGTTCCTGGCCGACATCGAGTTCCTGCTCGCCAAGTATCAGCTGACGAGAGCCATCGAGGGACGTTCGCCAGAGATTTATTCCACGCCCCTCATCGACTGGTTCGATGCCCGACATCCGCTTCTCGAAGCTAAGCTGAAGACCCTCTCTGCGAAGATTGTGCCGCTCTCAATCTCCTTGACAAAGCGGCAACGCATCCTCATCATCAGCGGACCGAATGCCGGCGGCAAGAGTGTCTGCCTGAAGACCGTCGGCCTGCTGCAATACATGCTCCAATGCGGACTGCCAATCCCATTGGCCGACGGCTCGAGGGCTGGCATCTTCAGCCAAATCTTCATCGACATCGGCGACGAACAAAGCATCGAGGACGACCTGAGCACCTACAGCAGCCACCTGCTCAACATGAAGCGCATGATGGCTGGCTGCACACCCTCTACATTATTATTAATAGACGAGTTCGGCGGAGGCACAGAGCCAACTATCGGCGGTGCGATTGCTGAAGCTGTCTTGAAGCGTTTCGTGGAGAAGGGAACCTTTGGCGTCATCACGACTCACTACCAGAACCTCAAGCACTTTGCCGAGGAAACGCCGGGAGTGGTGAATGGTGCCATGCTCTACGACCGGCAGAAGATGGCTGCGCTCTTCCAACTGCAAATAGGCAATCCTGGCAGCAGCTTTGCAGTCGAGATTGCACGCAAGATTGGCATCCCAGAAGAGGTGATTGCAGATGCCACAGAACTCGTTGGGCGGGAGTATGTCAATGCCGACAAGTATCTGCTTGACATTACGCGTGACAAACGTTATTGGGAGGGCAAGCGGCAGACGATTCACTCGCAGGAGAAGCAGATGGTGCAGACCATCGAACACTATGAGAAGGAGATAGAGGAGTTGCGAAGCAAGCGCAAGGAAATCATCCGCGAAGCGAAGGCTGAAGCCGACAAGATTATCGCTGCTGCCAATGCTCAGATTGAGAACACCATCCGCGAAATCAAGGAAGCACAAGCGGACAAGGAAAAGACACGCTCTGCCCGTCAGCAACTACAGACCTTCCGTGAAGAGGTCGGTCAGATGAGTCAGGAGGAGCTTGATGCCTATGTCGAGAAGAAACGCAAGCAGATGGAGGAACGCAGGAAGCGTCATGCAGAGAGGCAAGCGGCAAAGAAACTGGCCCAGACCCCCTCTAACTCCCCCTTAAAGGGGGAGGAAAAAAAGTCTCCCTTTAAGGGAGATTTAGAGGGTCTTGAGGTAGGTTCCTACGTCCGCATCAAGGGACAGACTTCCGTCGGCACCATTACGGCTATCGAAGGTAAGCAGGCGACAGTCACTTTCGGCGTGATGCGAACGCTGGTGGACCTCAAGCGATTGGAAAAGGCCTCCCCAAGCACCTCCAAAGGAGGAGAAAACGGCGAAGAGAAGCAGGTCGTGATTGTGAGCCGACAAACGCAGGACAGCATCCGCCAGAAGCATCTCGACTTCAAGCAGGAGATAGATGTTCGCGGTATGCGAGCCGACGAAGCCTTGCAAGCCGTCACCTACTTCATCGACGATGCCCTGCTGGTCAACGCTTCCCGCGTCCGCATCCTCCACGGCACAGGCACAGGAGCCCTCCGTCAAGCCATCCGCCAATACCTGCACACCATCCCCGGCATCGCCTCCTTCCACGACGAGCACGTTCAGTTCGGCGGCGCAGGCATCACGGTAGTGGAACTGAAGTGACACCTTCCTCTTGAGGATTAGGGAGAAACCATATACATTATACATTATATATTATATTATGAACAGAGAGATAGATTTGAGCGTTTCGGCTTATGGCGTGACGCGACCTTTGGAATACGACGTGGTCATTCTGCCTTGGGGGGCTACGGAGCCGCACAATCTGCATCTGCCTTACATGACGGATGCTATTCTGGCACACGATGTGGCCGTCGATGCGGCACAGTTTGCCCTTGACCAATATGGTGTCCGCACGATGGTGTTGCCGCCTGTAGCGATGGGAGCACAGAACCCTGGCCAGCGCGACCTGAAGTTCTGCATCCATTATCGCTACGACACTCAGCGTGCCATTCTTGCCGATACGGTAGCTTCGCTACATCATCAAGGCTTCCGAAAGCTACTGATTGTCAACGGGCATGGGGGCAATTCCTTCAAGAGCATGATTCGCGACTTGGCTGTGGATTACCCTGACTTCATCATCCTTTCGAGCGAATGGTTCACCGTCATGCCGGGCAAGGATTGGTTCGACGACCCGGGAGACCATGCTGACGAGCTGGAGACCTCCGTAATGATGCACTACCATCCCGAACTCGTCAACCTTGCCGAAGCTGGGCCCGGCAAGGCCAATTCCTTTGCTTTGCAGAGCCTGCGCGAGAAGACAGCATGGATGCCGCGCCATTGGAACCGCGTCAGCGAGGACACGGGCATCGGCAATCCCTGTCTCGCTACTGCCGAAAAAGGCCATCGCTTTGCCGAAGCAGTTGCACAGAAGTATGCTCTACTCTTGAAGGAACTTGCTGCCGTCAATGACGAGCAAGACTTTTATGAAAAGGTGAAAGGGTGAAAAGGTGAAAAATTAAAAAAGTGAAAGGGTGAAAAGGTAAATAATTAAAAAGGTGAAAGGGTGAAAAAGTTAAGAGTTAGGCTAAATGGATAATTCTCTTTTCAACAGGACGGAGCTTCTCTTAGGCAAAGAGGCAATGCAAAGGATAAGCAGCAAGCGTGTCATCATCTTTGGCGTTGGGGGCGTAGGGAGTTGGTGTGCGGAGTGCTTGGTGCGTGAAGGCATTGCGCACCTGACGCTTGTAGATAGCGATGTGGTCTGCGTGACGAACTGCAACCGGCAACTGATGGCAACCACTAAGACCATCGGTGAGCCGAAGGTCGAAGCATTAAAGAAACGCTTACTTGAAATAAACCCAGAAGCGGAGATTGTTGCCTTGCAGAAGAACTACAGCGAAGAAACGTCAAGCGACTTCAATATAGATACATACGATTATGTCATTGATGCCATCGACTGAACCAAATGTCGGCGACCGTTCCGCTTGCGCCTGAGGCTACAGTCGAAGAAGGGAAAGCCAACTCCCTCACTTTAAGGGAGGGTTGGGGAGGGTCTTTATTCTCTTCCATGGGTGCCGCCTTGCGCATCGACTCGACGAAGGTGCGCGTCTCGGAGTTCTGGAAGATAAAGGGCGACCCGCTGGCTGCGGCGATGCGCTCGGCGATGCGGCGGAGCAAGATCTTCCCTGCCCGCAAGTTCCTTTGCGTCCATAGCGAAGAACAACCTCTGCCTAATCTCGGCAAAGCTTTGGAAGACGGCAGTCAGACCTTCAACAAGGTACAGACCAACGGTTCCCTTGCCCACATCACAGCCATCTTCGGCATGACCCTCGCCGGCCTTGTCATACAAGACATCTTCAAAACACAGCGTGCCTAAATGCTCAATTAGGTGAGTCTAATTATCAAATTAGGTGTACCTAATTGCCCAACTAAACGCGAAGCATTTGCAAATGCTCCGCTTTTTTTAATTCTTCACAACCTTTTCGCCGAAATCCTTGCCCATTATATAAATAATGTGTAATTTTGCATGACTATTCAAGCAAGCAGTGCAAGCAGTAGCATACAGCATCAACATAGGAGGCCATCTGCTATGTCTGGATGCCCCTATCGTCATGGGCATTCTCAATGCGACGCCCGACTCGTTTTTCATACACCATGAAGGAGCCGAGGCTATCGCTATGCGCGTTAGGCAGATGCTCGCAGAGGGTGCTAAGATAGTGGATGTCGGTGCCTGCTCTACCCGACCGGGCTTCGTCCCTCCCGACGAGCAGGAAGAGATGCGAAGACTCAGGGAAGCGTTGACAATCGTCAGAAAGGAAGCACCTGATGCTGTCGTGAGCGTCGATACGTTCAGAGCGAATGTAGCCAAGATGTGCGTCGAAGAGTTTGGCATACAGATAATCAACGACATCAGCGGAGGCAGTCTGGATGCCGACATGTTCAGCACGGTAGCAAGCCTGGGAGTTCCTTACGTCTTGACACACAATGCCGTCATCGACGAAACTGACGATGCTCCCTTCATGGCACAACTGCTGCGGGACATGGGAAGCAAGGCAGAGAAGCTCCACGAGATGGGAGTCTGCGACGTCATCCTCGACCCTGGCTTTGGCTTCGGCAAGACGCTCGAGCAGAACTACACCCTGATGCGAAACCTCGAGGTTCTGCACGAACTGCAATTACCTATGCTTGTCGGTGTCAGCCACAAGAGCATGATATACAAGATGCTGGGCACAACACCAGTCGAAGCCCTCAACGGCACCACCGTCTTGCATACAACAGCCCTGATGAAAGGGGCACACATTCTCCGCGCTCACGAAGTGAAGGAAGCGATGGAGTGCATAAAGATAGTAAGCGAGTTAAATCGTAAATAGTAAATCATTAAATCGTAAATTACCTCGGTGCCTAACATTAGCTTCAAGGACATAATGGACATCTTCCTCGTAGCAATCGTGCTTTTCTATTGCTACAAGCTGATGAAGCAGTCGCGCTCCGTCAACATCTTCTATGGCATCCTGCTCTTCATCAGCGGCTGGATAATCATCAGCAAAGTGTTGGAGATGAAGCTGCTGGGAGGCATCCTCGACCAACTGGTGAGCGTAGGAGCGCTTGCCATCATCATCCTTTTCCAAGAGGACATCCGCCGCTTCTTCTATAACCTTGGGGCCAGACAACAGGCACATCGCTTCCTGCGTTTCTTCCGACTGGACAAGCACAAGAACGCAGGCGAGTTCCGCTACGAGCGCGAGACCATCTTCCCCATCGTTATGGCTTGCATGAACATGAGCAAGCAACGGGTGGGAGCGCTCATCGTGATTCAGAACGACTTGCCTCTGACTGACTTTGCCCGCACAGGAGAAGAGGTCGATGCAAAGATAACCCAACGACTCATCGAGAACATCTTCTTCAAGAACAGTCCCCTCCACGACGGCGCCATGATTATAGCGAAAGGAAGGATTTCAGCAGCATCCTGCATCCTGCCCATAAGCCATGACCTGGACATTCCCAAGGAGTTCGGCCTACGCCATCGTGCCGCAAAAGGCATCAGCAAAGAGACAGACGCCCTCGCCATCGTGGTAAGCGAAGAGACTGGCAACATCAGTGCCGCCTACAACGACATGCTTAGGGCACACCTCTCGGCAGAAGAACTTGAGACACTCCTGATGAAGGGTAAGTTCTAAGAATGGCTTCGGACCTCTCACAACACTTCAGAACACTCAGAACATTCAGAATACTCAGATCATTCAGAATACTCAGATCATTCAGAATACTCAGAACACTCAGATTACTCAGAACACTCAGATTACTCAGAAATAATATCACTATGAAACTAATGGAACAAATCATCGCTCGTGCCAAGTCGCAGAAGCAGCGCATTGTGCTGCCCGAGAGTCTGGAAGAGCGAACGCTGACGGCTGCCGACATGGCACTGGCAGACGACCTTGCCGACATCATCCTCATCGGCGCACAAAGCGAAATCTTCGCTCTCGCCGACAAGCTGGGACTGAAGAACATCGGCAAAGCAACTATTATCGACCCCGCTACGAGCGAGAAGACTGAGACGTACGTCCAACTGCTCTACGACCTGCGCAAGAACAAAGGCATGACCGTGGAGCAGGCTCGCGAAAAGGTAAAAGACCCTCTCTACTACGGTTGCCTCATCATCAAGAGCGGCGATGCCGACGGACAAATCTCGGGAGCGCTCTCGACCACGGGCGACACGCTGCGTCCTGCTCTGCAAATCATCAAGTGTGCTCCCGGCGTCAGCTGCGTCAGCGGTGCCATGCTGATGATTACGCCTGCCCAGCAATACGGCGAGGACGGCGTACTGGTGATGGGCGACGTAGCCGTCACACCGATGCCCGATGCCAACCAGCTTGCACAGATTGCCGTCTGCACGGCGCAGACTGCTCGCAGCGTGGCAGGCTTCAAGGAGCCGCGTGTGGCAATGCTCAGCTTCAGCACGAAGGGCAGCGCAAGTCACGAGGTGGTTGACAAAGTGGTAGAAGCCACTAAGCGTGCTCAAGAGATGGACCCCACACTTCAGATTGACGGCGAACTGCAGGCCGATGCAGCCCTCGTGCCAAGCGTCGGTGCGAAGAAAGCTCCCGGCAGTCACATAGCAGGCAAGGCAAACGTTCTCGTCGTGCCTTGCCTGGAAGTTGGCAACATCGGCTACAAACTGGTTCAGCGCCTTGCCGGAGCCGAAGCCATCGGTCCCATCCTGCAAGGCATCGCCCGTCCCGTCAACGACCTCAGCCGTGGCTGCTCAGTAGATGATATATATAAGATGATAGCCATCACAGCTTGCCAGGCGCAGGATGCGAAGTAAAAAATTTGGAGTGAAGAACTAAGAGTGAAGAGTGAAGAATCAAAGTAACCTGTGAGCCTTGATATGTACGAGAACAGTGAGTCTATCCTGGTGGTGAAAAGCGAAGCATTTTCCAAGCGTATTGTGAAGATGGTTCAATATCTCCACGACCAACGCGACAAGACGCTCGCTCCTCTCTACAATCAAGTGTTGCGTTCAGGCACATCAGTTTCTGCCAATGTTGGTGAAGCTCAGTTTGCGCAGAGCCGTGCCGACTTCATTACGAAGTTGCACATTGCGGCTAAAGAAGCCAACGAGACACGAAAATGGCTTAAGATGCTGCATGAAGGCAATGTGCTGACGCATAAGCAATATCAAAGCATGGACAACGATTGCAATGAATTACTCTCCATTCTTGTTACATCGCTCAAGACATCAAAGAGAAATGCACAAATAATTATTAAATCATAAATTTCAAAGCGAAAGGGGATGAAGGAAGAAAAAGGTAACTCTGATTCTTCACTCTTCACTCTTCACTCTTCACTAAAATGAAAATTCTTGTTTTAAACTGTGACCAGTCCGTCATCACGAGTGGCGGCATTGAGAAGATTGGTCTGCCCGATTCGTTTATAACCGTTAAGCTCAATGGCGAGAAGCACAAGATGGAGCATCCCATCAAGGAGCACACCGCTGGCGTGCAGTACATCTTCGAGGTGCTGACGACAGGTGAGTACGCTGTGCTGAAGAGCCTTGAGGAACTGGATGCCGTAGGCCATCGCATGGTGCATGGCGGCGAGAAGTTCAACAAGTCCGTTCGCCTCACGCCTGAGGTGATGGAAGCCTTTGCCGCATGCAACGACTTGGCTCCCCTCCACAATCCCGCCAACATCAAGGGCGTGAATGCCGTCAAGGCTTTGCTGCCCAACATTCCGCAGGTCGGTGTGTTCGACACCGCTTTCCATCAGACGATGCCCGACTATGCCTATATGTATGCCCTACCCTATAACCTCTATAAGGAGTACGGCGTGCGTCGCTACGGTTTCCACGGCACGAGCCACCGCTATGTCAGCCAGCGCGTCTGCGAGTTCCTCGGTTGCAAGCCCGAAGACAAGCGCATCATCACCTGCCACATCGGCAACGGCGCATCGATTGCCGCTGTCAAGTACGGCAAGTGCGTTGATACCTCGATGGGCCTTACGCCACTGGAAGGACTGATGATGGGCACCCGTACCGGCGACATTGATGCCGGTGCCGTCACCTATCTGATGGACAAGTTCAACCTTGACACGAAGGGCATCAGCGACTTGCTGAACAAGAAATCGGGCCTTGCCGGTGTGAGCGAAGGAAGCAGCGACTTCCGCGACATCCTGGCAGGCATTGCAGCAGGCAACGACAAAGCACGTCTGGCGAAGGAGATGTACACCTATCGCATCAAGAAGTACATCGGTGCCTACGCCGCAGCTATGGGTGGTGTGGACATCATCCTCTTCACCGGCGGCGCTGGCGAGAACCAGTGGGAGGTACGCGAGGGAGCCACCGATGGCCTCGAGTACATGGGTGTCAAGATGGACCAGACCAAGAACCGCAGTTGCCGCGCCACGGAAGCCATCCTCAGTGCCGACGACAGCAAGGTGACCGTCTGCTGCATCCCCACTGACGAGGAGCTGATGATAGCTCTCGACACGCAGGCGCTCTGCTAAAGCATAAGCCCGGGACACAGGCATTCTGCAAAAAGAACAGAATGTCAGGATTTGGGCAATCATCCTTTCTTTATGTCACATCAGAAAGAGAGGAAAGCAGCTACGATAAACATAGGATTTGCCAAACAAGCGTGGAGTTATGTAAATAAGTACACGTACTTATGACCATAACTCCACGTTGCGTTTGCCGACACAACACGTTACGTTGCCCGAAACTCTGTAGCCCAAAACGACGAAAAGTACCAAAAAGTGGGTACTTTTTGCTAAGTGTAGTTGTCATTCCGAGACGTTAAGCTCTGCAATGCATTTTGTAACGACCTCTGTTTCAGTGTGCATTTGATTTAAGCGCGTCTTTTTGAAAAAAGGTCCCAAACTATGCCCAAGACCATTTGAGGCGATCCTTGCGGGTCGCCTCAAAACCATGATGTAAGCAATATGCAACAAATCCCTTACATATTGTCAATACGTCTGGAGCATCTGTTATATTCTTCGTTCAGCTTTCGGAAGAGTTTCCTGTCATTACTTCCAGAAGCCCTCGGCTGTGAAGTACTTGCTCTTGCTGAGAGGCTCGATGCTGCCGAACTGCGCCCAGTCTGCATCAGCTTGATACTGAGCAAGGAAAGCGTCGGGCACGTAGAGCGTGCAGCCTTTGTTCGGTGTGCAGTTCTTGGGCATCGGATAGTATTCCGTGCTGAGCAGATAGACTTTCTTCCACTTTGAGGCAGAAGCGGCTACGATGCCGAACATGCGGTTCTTGAAGTCGTTGGGGACGGAGAATTCCTCAAGACTTGTGCAGCCATCGAAGGCGCCGTCCTCTATCTTCTTCATGGTGATGCCCATGAGGACGCTGCGCAGCTTTTGGCATCCGCTGAAAGCACCTTCACGAATCCACCAGATGTGTTCGCCGAAACGTGCCGACTCGAGCGAGGTGCAGCCCTTGAAGGCATTCAGGCCGATTGTATAGACATCTACGCGCAGGTTCTTCAACGAAGTGCAACCCTGGAACGATTCATCGTTGATGACTTTCACTTCACCTTGAAAATGAACCGCTTCGAGCGAAGAGCAACCAGCAAAAGCATAGTTGGCAATATGTTCTACTTGCGGCCCAACCCACACTTCGCGAAGGTTCTTGTTGTCCTTGAACTCTTCGACGCCGATGTCCAGGATGTTGGAGCCGAATCCCATCTTCTCTTCCGTGGGAACATACTTGTCTTTTCGATGCTTGCTTGTGTAGAAGAAGATGTCGTCGGGCACAGCCGTAGCTTCCGACTTTTCCACAAGAATCTTTTCCTGCTTGGGTGATTTGGACTGATTGTTGCAACTGCTCATGCCAAACAGCAGGCAAAGAGTTGTACACGCATAGAGAATAGTGTTCTTTT
Organism: uncultured Prevotellaceae bacterium; assembly: GCA_900313705.1. GTDB lineage: Bacteria > Bacteroidota > Bacteroidia > Bacteroidales > Bacteroidaceae > Physcousia. The sequence continues at coordinate 1,552 of OMSJ01000017.1, read as the reverse complement.
TCATAGTTTATGATATTAATTGTTTTGATGCAAAGATAAAGAGAAAAGGAAAAACACACAAACAATTCACTGAGAATTAAAGTATTTTTACGCATTCTTAACGCTTCATGGCTATTTTCCTGTCCCTTCGAGGCTTAGGCATGAGCACTTAATTGCTTTAAGGTCAGGAAAAGAAATAATTTTGAATTTCGTGCTTTGTTTTTCGGATTAAAAGTCGTATCTTTGCACCCGCTTATTATATAAATATGGACGCAAAGAAAAGCGTAAGACAACATAAGCCTGCAGGCAAGACCTCTGCAAGGCACAAAACGAAACCTCAGCCGGCTTGGCTCAGGTCGTTCAATTGGTTCCGCTCCAACATAGGCGACACGGACGACGTTGACCCGGAGGTGCGTGGCGAACACAAAGACAACCTCCGCTTCGTCTGGGGGGCAGTCCTGGCCACACTCTCACTGGCCATCCTCATCGCCCTCGTTTCGCACATCTTCACCGGAGCGGAGGACCAGAAGTACATAACAAGCGACTCCTATACGGCAGCGAACTGGTTGGGTCGCTGGGGCTTTGAAGTGGCGCATTGGATGATGGACAACACCTTCGGATTGTCCAGCATCTTGATACCCGTCCTCATGCTTGCCACCAGCATACGCATCATGGGACTGGCTAAAGTACGACTCCACTTATGGTTCCTCAACTGCATGATTATCATGGCATGGGCTTCAGCCTTTGCTGCCTACATCGTCCGCATCTTCCCAAGCGCACAGGACACTTACATCATCTGGGGCGGCATGATCGGGAAGAACGAATTGCAGTTCCTCATGGAGAAAGTCGGTGGCTTAGGCACGATGCTCATCTTCATCCTTTCCGCCCTACTCTACCTCTTCTATCTCAGCGACGAGGCCATTACCTACATCAGGCATCTGGTGATTCGCAAGAAGAAGGAGGAGGATTCCGATTCGGAAGCAGAGAACGAAGACAAGAAGACAGAGGAAGACAAGAAGCCCTTCACCCCGTTGATGCCTGACAGCGAAGACGAAGGCGAGGAAGAAGAGGAAACGGAGAAGCCGACACCCTTCAGCGACGAAGCAGCAAAGACAGCAACGACCATAGAGTTCGACGACACGACGAGCACGGACGGCCTCAACTTGGCACAAGGCGAACAGCCTCTGCCCTTCGACGAGAACGAGGACGACATCACCGTCGTCGTTGGCAAGAACCCGGAAAAAGCCTCCCTCTCCGACGAGCGAGCCTTGGAACCTTATGACCCGAAGCTGGACCTGGAGAACTACAAATACCCCACCATCGACCTGCTCAAGCACTACGAAGACACGTCGAGCGCCATCGACATGGAGGAGCAGCGCAACAACAAGGAGCGCATCAAGACCGTGCTGCGCAACTTCCGCGTGGAGATCATGCCCAACACGAAAGCTACCATCGGTCCTACCATCACGCTCTACGAAATCACGCCTGCTCCAGGCATCCGCATCAGCACCATCCGCAACCTGGAAGACGACATTGCCCTCAGCCTCAGTGCCCTCGGCATCCGCATCATCGC
>OMSJ01000076.1 GCA_900313705.1 uncultured Prevotellaceae bacterium | reverse complement strand
CGGCAAAAAACTTTGTGAAATTCGTCTGCCATAAAGAAAATTTCTGTAATTTTGTCTTCGGTGAACATAGCGATTATTGTTTGTACTACTTTGTAATTGAGCACTATAAAGGTACAACAATTTTCGCTAATCGCCAAATTTATAGACAATTATATTTCATCGAACTCACGTTAATTAGCAAAAAAGGGGAGCAGACTTCAGCAGCCTGTCCCCCCCTTTGCTTGTTTGGATTGGTTTGTCCTGATGACTATTTCGGCAACATCTTTTTCTGTCCGTCATCTACAAAGATGATGAAGTATTTTGCTCATCGATTCTCCGTACCGTGCCATTTAAGGTACTATTACTGCTATTGCTGATTATACGGATTTGTTTAAGGACAGGGGTTCCTGTCTTTTCGTCATAATCGGCCTGAAAACGTGTGCACGAATCAGTCATTTTATCGAAAGGATAAGCTTGGCCTTTCTTTGCAATTTGTTGACCCTTGAGTTGTGTTATTCGCAAAGAGCGTTGGTCGAAATACGCTGTAAATTCAATATCAGGAATCCAGTGATTCTTGTCACCAGACCTCCACAGATATCGGTCTTTTTTCTTTTTCAGCAATATGCGGTACGCACCTCTTTCCTGGCCGTAGTTAATTTCGTAGGCTTTTACATCATACCACCGCGCAGTTTCTTCATAATATATAAATGGTGATGGAGGGTAATAAGCTTGGTAGTAATTGTTGCTTGAATGGGAAGGGCTGAATTTGAGAATATCCACGAGATAAAATAGCGCATAAATACTATCCTCTCTATTCAGTCCATATAGTCCTTCATAGCAGAAATCCTCCAGTTTGGGGGCTTTAATACTGTTCGTGTCACGATTCGATGGTTCTACTATTTCCAGGCCGTTATCGCCTTCAACGTGGTAGATGCAGCTTGCATAGAATGGTGGGCGGGAACCTCTACGGAAGGTTCCCTCCACACGATAGCTTCTGGCTTGATGCGTTTCCTGGAGGTCTTTATGAAGTCGGTTTATAACTTGCTTTAGCAATTTCTTGGGATGCTTGACAGGCTTGATGGCAAGGGAACTCAAGGAGTCCTCCTTCTCGTCCCAAAAGGCGGAGTCAAGAGATATCTGTGCAAAGGCAGCCCCATGCGCCAAGGCAAAGAGAAACAGAACCTGAAGTAAGTGTTTCATATCTGACGCAAAGTTATTACTTTTTTCAGTAACGACATGAATAATCTCCCCTTTTTTGCTATAACCTTAAGAAAACTTATTCATTCTCACAAGAATCGAAGACTAATTTTGTATGCAATACTCTCCTGGTATAGAGAATGTTCCTGAAATAAAATAATACCTGTTGGGGTTCGTGTTTAATATAAAATACCCACTAATCGACAAGAAATAAGCATTTTGCCACTCCGTTCTTATATGATTTTCTTGTATTTCTGCATTACCATCTTCAAATCTAACCGAAACCGTGATAACAGATAATCCATTGGGGCCAACTGTTTTTCCTGCAGTCCAATGAACATACACCTCTCCCGTATGCGGTCCATTACCCCAAATAGTAATAATACCCGCCATATAACTACCTTCAGAGACAGGATAGCCAAAAGTCCAATCTTCTGGTACACTACCTTCACCTGAACCGCTGCCACAACCGCTATTTCCATTGCCACTACCAGAACCGCATCCACTACCAGAACCGCATCCGCTACCAGAACCGCATCCGCAACCACATCCGCATCCTCCGCCGCTATTTAGCTGAATTGGGAAGTTCTGAATATATTGCGTGTTACCGAACTCATTCGCAACCCATCCGCCTTCCCAAATACCATTCGATTTCATTTCGTTATATAAGGAAGTTGAGCACGGATTGCTTTGGGAACCAAGTGTGCTATCATACTCTGTGCCGTCGGATTTAAAGTATTTCTTTTCTGGATTAGTATATGTGCCGCACAGAACCCATCCTCCAAGCCATATTTCATATTGTGCCATCTCTGTGTAGATGTCGTAAGGAACAGGGTTGCTTTTTGCACAACAACCAGAGTATGTTATAATCATACCTTGTGCGCGATAGATAATATCATCCCCGTTCTTTACCCATCCGCCACGCCATGTGTTGTTTGACAGCTTACCTACATACTCGTCATGTGTGTAAGGATTTTTAATTGAACCTTTTGGTGCCATAGTTGTAATTGTTTAAGATTAGTTAATAATAAATGGAATTAGTAACCCTTCATTAAGTAGGATTCGTATTTCTGTATGCCAAAGAGTGCGCATCTCTTCGGACTTCGATGTCAGCTTATCTACCAACTCTGATATTTGCATCGGATGCTTTTTCAGCAGTTCCAGTACCTGATGCTCCACCCCATACAGGACGTACTCCCTTCTTGTCTTTGGAGAAAGAGTGGGAATGACCGCAATCCTTTCTATCGGCGCATCCGGCTTACACAAGAAGCGTTCTCTCATCCTCTGCAATGCCCCCGCATCCCATGTTGTCGGTACGTCGAAACACTTCAGGTGGGGATTAAGGCCGACAACAGGGTCAGAGTTCTGTTTTCCCTCATATCGGGACATTGCTCTGCCTTTAATACACTTGAGTTCTGTTTCAAGTAACTCTTCCCATGTAATGCTGCGCCAGTCCTCTTCCGCTTCATTCAGGAAATCAATGTATGATGTGACAGGAATGTCGGCAGTCATCAGAGGAACACAGATGTTGCCACCTATCAGTCCCCTTGGGTATTGTCCCCAATAGAGTGCTGTTATCATCCTGTAGTAATCAGGGTGATGGACAATGAGCGCTTCTGCCAAGGACTCTGTTATTCCCTGGTTTCTTTTGTGGCCTCCGAGGATATGAAAGTAGCCTTTGTGCTCGTAGTCGCACAATTGACAGAAATCAGCAACGGTATAGCCATTGTCGTTGAATAACATTGGAAATATCGTGCAAACGGACTGATGCTCTCTTTTGACCTTACAGGCAAATAGAATCTGCTCGAAAAGGAGATTGAAGTTGCCATCCGAACAAAAAGCCTTGTTCGACTCGTACAGATTCTGGGCCTCCTCGCAATATGCATGGATGAATGCCAAGTCGTTGCCGCCGAACACCCCCATGTTGTAGGATGCAATAGACGCTTCCCTCAGGGCTTCCCCTATGTAGTCGGGTAGTTCTAAAGTTGCCTCCTGAAGTATTCCGTCCATCATCCGCCTATAGTATTCCGTGCCTGTTTCCTTGTTCTGCGCCATGAGCGTGGCGTTGATTACGTCTTCTGATATGGGTTTTGGCAGAAAGACATCACCATCGACATGCAGGAAAGGCTTTGTCTGCAAGGAGTAGGTCTTTATCTTGGCGTAAGCCCAGTGCTGCGGCAGGCAAAGCTTCTCGTCATAAACCACATTGACCTCAGTGTATGGCAGGTGCAGCAGGTCGATGAGCACATGTTTTCCCTGCTCGTCGGTGTATAGTGCCACTTCGTCATAGTGTTCACGAAGGGAGAGGCAGCTCAATGCCCACGACATGAGGTTGAACTCCGGACGTAACCATCCGAAGCCATGCTCCAGAGGGTTACGTCCAGCAGTCCAGAAGGTCTGTACGAAGCGCATAATCACTCGGTGAATCCGACTATAGTTCTATTTCGCCCCGGAAGTAGAGGCCGTCGCGGATTACTTCGATAATGTAGGTGCCGGAGAGGGTGCTGGGAAGTTGAACTTCCGTCGTTGTGGCAGACACTGCCGTTGTGTATTCCAGGGTTTCGTCGCCGTCTTCATCCACAGAGTAGATATTAAGAACAAGTGCGGTTCCATCGAGGAAATAAAGCGTGTGGTCTGTCTGTCCTACCTCAGGTGCTTCAATGGGAGTACGAGGTACGGGTTGATTGGGGAGTATTTCTGTCAACGACAAGGGAATTCTGATAATGATTCCTTGTGGTTCCCATGCCCTTATGGGAGTCATCAAAAATAATGTGGCTGCTAACAAAGCAGACTTAAAGAATAATGTTTTCATGTTTTGTTTTGTTAAAAAGGTTTATAATTAGTGTTTTATGAATTTTGGTGCAAAAGTACAGCTCTTTTGTGCTTTCACCAAGAAAAAAAGTTCACAAATAGTTTACAATTTCATTTTCCCCCATTCCATCGGAGATTTTTATTTTGCCTTTTTGCATAAAATTCATACCTTTGCCAAGAAAAAAACTTAGCACCTATGAAACAACTATTATTTGCATGTATGTTATCGGCTTGTCTGCCCGGATGCAGACCGTCGGAGAAGCCATCCGCCATAAACAGGATGGAAGCCCGCGCCATCATGGATGATGTGTCGCGCAGGAATCTGGCATACGAGCCTTTGACGGAGCACGACGACACGATGATGCAGCAGGTCATCGCGTATTATAAGAAACATGGTTCGAGCAACGAACAGATGGAAGCCTATTATCTGCTGGGCAGCATATATCGCGATTTGCACGAAGCACCCAAGGCAATGGAGACTTTTCTGAATGGCATCAATGCGGCAGACACGACGAACAGGGATTGCCGGTATGACATCCTTGCACGCTTGTATGCACAAAAATGTGAGATTTTGTACAGACAGAGCTTACATGAAAATTCTGTAGAGGCAGGAAGACTGTTTTACAAATATGCCACCCTCGCAAAAGATACGCTTTTTATGGTGGCAGCTCGGTGGATTATACTCGGAAGGTATTTTTCTTTTAATGATTATCAAACTGTCGCCAATGAAACTTGGGACGCATTGGAGGAGAGCAAACAAATGGGATTGTTTGGCTATGGCGCAACACACCTCTGTACAAGCATCTTGGCAAATATAGAGCTGGGGCGAGTGGAAGATGCCGCAAGGCTGCTTTCCATCTACGAGCAGCACAGCGGCTGCGTGGATTTGGCGACCCACGAGTCCTCCTTTCCTATATATTATTACGCGAAGGGCAGGGTGCTGGCTGCCACAGGACAGTTGGACTCCGCAGAATACTTCTACCGGAAGGAGTTGGAGGCCTCCGACTGGAACAACCGCCAGGCTGCCTATCGCGGGCTGCGGATGCTGTTTGAACAGAAAGGAATGACAGACTCCATCTGCAAATATGCTCCCCTGCAATGCGATGCAGTGGATAGTGCCTATCAGGAAAAACTCTCGCAGAACCTCCAGAACTTGCAGGAACTGTATGACAACAATCGGCTACAGGCAGAAAATAGCCAGAAGGAACTGCAACTGCAAGAAAGCCGCAGGAAGGTTTTATATGTTTGGTGCGCTCTGGCACTCGTCATCGCCTGCGCCCTGTTCGTGGTCTTTTATCTGCGCTCATGGTACAGACAGCGGATAACCAGCGCGGAACTGAAACTGGAACGAGCCAATGCAGAGTTGGAGGAAAGGGAGAACAACCTGCAGGCATTGCGCGAAGAATTGGCAAAGGCTGAGGATGAAAGGGAAAAGCTGCGGCTGACCGAAGAAGTGGAACAGGCAGAAAGGGAGACGGAGGAACAGAGGAATGTCGTGATGCTGAACCAGGAAGAGCTGGACGAACTGCGTAGGCGTGCAAGGGTGGATTCAAAGACACAGCGCAGCTGCCACTACACAACGCCCTTGTTCCAGTCTCTGCTGCAAAAAGCAGGAACCAACAAAGCTGCTACCGAGCTGGACTACAAGCTGGTGGAAGAAGCCCTGCTGGAAAAGGATGGCAACCTGATGCAGCGCTTCCACGCTTCAATGCCTACCCCTTCCGAGACAGAACGACACATCTTCCTGCTGCTACGCTTTGGAATGACTAAAAGGGAAGCCAGCTCACTGATTCCTTGTTCCAAGGCGGCAGTAACAAATTGTTGCACCCGCCTTTTCCAAAAGGTGCATGGCAGGAAATACTCCACCAGTGCCGAAGCAGACGAGTGGCTGCTGGGGCTGTAGCTTTGCATGTTGACTTACCTATTTGGCAATCATGACTTTCCTGCCGCCCATGATGTAGATAGTGGCCCCCCCAGTCGCCTTTAGGGGGAGCTTGCGGCCGCTGAGGTCGTAACATTTACCATTTGACCATTTACCATTGACCAATTCCTCTTTACCATCATTTTTCACTTTTAACTTTTCACTTTTCACTTCATCGATAGCATCGATGATTTCGTCTGTGAGGTCACCGACGATGGTGCCGAACTTTGCCCAGCTTGATGCCTGATACTTGGCAAGGGCGCTGGCATAGACGTGAATGGTGGGGTTGCTGTTGAAGATGTAGTCCGCGAGGCTCGGCGGCGTGAGGGCTTTGACATAGACATCCTTGACGGGCGAGTTGTAGAAGACACCTTGGCTCATCGTCTTGACCTTCTTGCCGATGATGACAGTCGTGAGCATTCCGCTACCGCCAAAGGCTTCGAGGCCGATGGAGGTGACAGCATCAGGAATCTCTATCATCTTGAGTCCAGAGAAACGGAAAGCTCTGTCGCCTATCGAGGTGGTCTTCAGAGGCAGACGCATCGAGACAAGTTTCTTGAAACTGTCAAAGGCGTATTGCCCCACGACATTGAGCGTGGTCGTGTAACTACTGTAGTAGGGATAGCTGCCTGTAACAATCTTGGCATCCGTGAGGTCTATCGAGGCCAGGTTCCCCGTGCTGAGGAGCTGGCGCAGGTACTTGATGTCCTTGCCGTTGATATTGCCGCTGATGGTTGCCTTTATGGCTTTGGCAGAGAGAGAGTCAGCCAGGACGCCAGCCTTCGGCATGACGACATACTCAGCGCCGCTGCCAGCCCGTGGGATTTCGTGCAGCGAGCCATCGGCGTCGAGGGAATACATTGAACATTGAACATTGAACATTGAAGAGGGGATACAGAAGTTCTTGGCATTGGCTGCAAACAAGAGGTTATTGAACTCATCGAGCACCATGAAGCCCAAGCCTCCCTCTCCCTCCAGGGCATAGAGCGAGTCAGCCTGCAGATAAGTATATTCCGAAGGTGCACAAGCTCCGGGCATATAGCTGGTGAACTGCCCGACGTCGCCGCACTGCCCGACCTGATCCGATTCGCGCCGCTTCTGCCCTGCTGTGGTGATGAAGCCTGTCGTGAGCACATAATCGACACGGTCCTCGATGAAGAGTATCTCGCGGTTCTTCGTCGGGTACTTCGATATCTCGGCCAGCGTCTTGTCGATGTCTGCCTGCCTAACCGTCATGTAGTGTGCGCCGTAGTCGTTGACGACATAGTTCGAGAGCGGCTGGAAGAAGCCCCATACGCGGAAGAAGTCCGTGAGGTCCTCTTGCACGATTTCGCACACCTTGCGGACAAACTTCAGACAGCCCGTGTCGGAGCTGTAGAGGGTCAGCGGGTCTTCGCGCAACGCCTTGAAGAGTGTGGGATAGAAGGACGTGTTCCGCTGTGCGAGATGGTAGTAGAGATAGAGCTGCCAGTACATGCGCATCTGGCTGTCGAGCGGTCGTGTGAAGAACGGTTCGTGCCGCGCATATTCGTCCATGATAGTGGCGAAAGGGGAACCGCTGGAGGTGACGAGTCCCGTATGGAAGCGGATGTAGTTGGAGAAGAGGTTGTTGGAGACCTCAGTACCGCCTTCGACGGTAATGGCGCCCTGGTTGTTGTGACCGCATTCATGAGCAGCGCACCAGTCGTCGAAGTCTGCCGTGCGACTCACATCGAAGGAGCTCTGGACGCAGCCCGCCGTGTTGTACATCGTGCGGAAGGACGCCGAGTTGGCAAAACCACCGTCGGTCGCTTCGCCCTCAATAGCGAAGTTCGGGTTGTTGTAGTACTGGGGGAAGAAGGCATCACCGCCTGAAATATAGAAAGGAGCCCCAGCCCGTTTGCCTGAAGCCACACTCTCGCAGATGCCCATCAGCTCTTTCTCCCAGACGGTGAGGCTGTCGAACCAGCAGATACTCTTGTCGATGCTGGAGGGCCAGGCCGACCTGTATGTGCTCGTCTTGAAGTTGAAGAGCGACTGTCCGCCCTTGACGGTGAAGCGCTCATGTGTGGCAGCCTTGAGGATAGCCCTGTAGTCGGCATCGCTCTGACGCTTCACGTCGTAGTAGCCGTTCACGATGCCGCCCTCGATGTGAATCTTTATGTCGGGCCATTCGCTGAGGGTCTTGGTCATCGACTTCGTGTCTGCTATATATATAATATAGTATAGAGCGTTCTCCCTACCATCGACTATATTCAGTCCTTTCTTGAGCATCTTTCCCTGCTTTGCAGAGGTGACGAGGTCGTTGCCCTGGCAGCCGGCGATGTAGAGGCTTGCATCCGACGGCACATCGGTATCGACGAAGACATAGAGGGGGTCGTAGCCTTTCGTGTAGATGCCTGTTGGGTTGCCCATGAAGGAGCCGCCTGTGCTGCGAAGCTTGCTGTTCCAGTAGCCGGCATCGCTGTAGGCATTGTAGCTATGGATGCGGAAGTCCTGCTCGTAGGCCTGCCAGCTCCCGTTCTTCAGCTTCAGGGCTACGTCTATCATGTAGGACGGCATTCCGCCTTCCGTCATGGCTTGCGTCAGCTCCTCGTCGCTCATGGACTTGTACTCGCCCCGCAGTTCTGTACAAGCCACGTCCTCGAACCATGTCCCAGCCTTCTCGTTGACGATGGCGCTGGAGTCCGTCTCTTCCTCCGGGAAGTAGTTCTCCAGCCTGCCTTCCAACGTGCCGTATTGGTTCCAGGTGGAGGCTTTGTACTCAGCCAGGACGCTGGAATAGACACGTATCTTCGGGCTTGCCGTGAAGATGTAGGCATCCAGCATGGGCGGCGTCTTAGGCTTGGAGGAAACCAGGGTGATGGAAGAAGAGTTGTAGAACACAGCCTGTTCGAGGCGCGACACCTTCCTGCCAATGACGACAGTCTTGAGGGAGCTGCAATTGGCAAAGGCTGCTCCGCCAAGACGGGTGACTTCATCGGGGACCTCCACCTTGGTGATGCCTGTCAGTTGGAAGGCAGACTTGCGTATGTCCCTGACAGTGGTGGGCAAGGTGATGCCGGTGAGTTTGGAAAGATTGTAGAACATGGAGTCGCCGATGACGTCGTCCGTCGTCTTGTGAGAGCCGAAGTAGGCTTCTCCTCCGCTGACGATGCGGACCTCCTCGATGTCGAGGCGCGTCAACTTTCCCGCGTTGATTCTGTCACGCAAGGCTTTGATGTCGGTGCCGTTGATGCGGCCCGTCAGCTTGACTATCCTTCCGGCGTTCTCAATGAGCGCGGGGAGCGTCCCAGCCTTCTCTACGTAAATGGTGTCGGCGGCCCAGCCTTGTGCCGTCGTGAGACAGGCGATGCCAACCAGCATCACCCGAAGCATTGTCTTGATTCCTTTATTTTCCATGTCAATTTGGCTTTAGTGTGTGTTCCTTCCTCCGTGCCTTGTGGCCAGTACCACCGTGGGAAAACTCCAGTACCACCACGGTAGTACTGGAGTTTTCCCACGGTGGTACTGAGTCTATGGCACTCGGTGTCGTTTGATTCTTTATTCTTTGTTGACTACTTAGGCAGCATGAACTTCTTGCCGCCACGTATGTAGATGGTGCCCGGCTTGAGGTCCGTTACCTTGCGGCCCATGAGGTCGTAGCAACTGTCAGAGTATTCTGAGTTCTCTGAATAATCTGAGTATTCCGAAATCTCCTCGATGCCGTCGATCATGTCGTCGGTAAGATCGCCCACGATGGTGCCGAACCTCTCCCAGTTGGCAGCTTTGTACTTATCGACAGCGCTGGCATAGACATGGATGGTACGGTTCTTGCCGGAGAAGAGATAATCGCTGACGCCGTTCAAGGTCGGCGGCGTGAGTGCCTTCATATACACCTGCTTGACGTTGGAGCTATAGAAGACTCCCTGCTCCATCGTCTTGACAGCTTTACCTATAATCACGGTTGCCAACGAGTTGCAATAGGCAAAGGCATCGCCGCCTACGCTCGTCACCTTGTCGGGAATCTCTATGAACTTGATGGTCGAGCCGGAGAATGCGCCAGAGCCAATGCTGGTCAGAGAGAGCGGCAGCTTAATGGCAGCAAGCTTCTTGACGTTCTGGAAGGTGCCGGCAGCCAGAGAGGTGAACCGCGTGGCCTGTTCGAGGTCTATGGACTGCAGGTTCTCGTTGTTGACGAGCTGCTTCATGTAGGTAACGTCCGTGGCGTTAATCGGTCCGCTGACAATCAGCTTGATGACCTGAGTGTTCTCCAGCTTCCTCCTCAGGCTACCTGCTGAAACAAGCTGGACATAGACGGTGCCTTCGCCAGCCTTGGTGACTTCGTGGAGCGTGCCATCGGCATCGTAGGAATAGATGGTGAAGTTGATGCCCACGCTTCCGGGAATGCATAGGTTCTTGGCATTTGAGGCATACTTGATGTTGTTGTCAGCAGAGCGAATCGGACTGGAAATAGACGTACTCCGAAGGCTCGCAGCCTCCCGGCAGGTAGCTGGTGAACTGGCCGAGGTCACCACACTGGCCTACCTGGTCGGAGCCGTTACGCTTCCTGCCTGTCGGCTGGAGGAAACCGGTGGAGAGCACATAGTCGGCACGGTCCTCGACGAAGATTATCTCGCGGTTCTTCACGGGGTACTTGGAAATATAGCCCTTCGTGCTGCTGATGTTGGCCCTCGTCACAGCGATGGGATGGCTGCCGTAGTCTTCTATCTTCGTACCCGTCTTGATAGGTTCGAAGAAGCCCCAGATGGTGAAGAAATCGGTGAGGTCCTCCTGAGCCACATCGCAGACCTTGCGCACGAACTTCAGGCCACCGCTGTTGTTGTTGGAAGAGTTATAAAGCACCAGCGGGTCCTTGCGCAGCGCCTTGAAGAGCTCGGGGTAGAACGATGTATTCTT
>OMSJ01000072.1 GCA_900313705.1 uncultured Prevotellaceae bacterium | reverse complement strand
GATGCGGTTGTTGAGCAGGATCATGTTGAGGTTGATGTTCCTGCGGTTGGCATGAATGAAGTGGTTGCCGCCGATGGCGAGACCGTCGCCGTCGCCACTCACCTGCCATACGGTCAGGTCGGGGTTCGCCACCTTGCAACCGGTAGCGATGGCTGCGGCACGACCGTGAATGGTGTTCATGCCATAGGTTGCCATGTAGTGCGGCAGACGGCTGGAACAGCCGATACCGCTGATGACGGCTGTGTCGGAAGGCGCTACGCCAATCTCGGCCATTGCCTTGTGGAGACTGGACAGGAAGAAGTGGTCACCACACCCGGGACACCAACGCGGCTGTCCCTTCTTATAATCATTAAACGTATATGCCATAATACTTGGATTTTATTTTCTATTTAACCACAGATTAAGCGGATTGAACTGATTATTTATTTGCTTCAGATTTAGCTGATAAGGGAACTCGGATTTATTTTATTTATAACCACAGATTAAGCGGATTGAACGGATTATTTATTTGGTTCAGATTTAGCAGACAAGGGAACACGGATTTGGTTCAGATTTAGCAGACAAGGGAACACGGATAAATTATAACCACAGATTTAACGGATTAAACTGATTTCTTATTTGGTTCAGATTTAGCAGACAGGGAAACTGTAAGAAGTTCATGCTTATGTTTTAACCACAGATTAAGCGGATTGGACGGATTATTTATTCTGTTCGGATTTAGCTGATGAGGGAACGATAAAGCGCTCGTGGTATAATGACGTCTCACCAAAATTGATTAAGAGGGCGACTCTCAGACCTGCAACCTTGGCATAGTTAAATGCTTGAGCACGTTGATAATCCTCTAACTCTTTTACTGCTTTCAGTTCCACGACGATATGGTCATAGCAGATGAAGTCGGGAATGAATTGTGTCTGAAGTTCTTTGCCGCGATAACAGGCTTGGATAGGTGTTTCTCTTTGATAGGGAATTCCCTGTGCTTGCAGTTCTATTTCCAGCGCATCCTGATAGACTTTCTCTGTAAAGCCACACCCAAAATAACGATGCACCGCCATAGCAGCACCGATAATCTTGTATGTTTCTTCACTATATACGAAGTTATCCATCGTCGCTAACACTTACCAGACCAATCTGCTAAATCATAACTTAATCCTTTAAATCTGCTTCATCAGCTAAATCTGTGGTTTCTTATTCCTTGTTTAATATCTTAGTGAATGCTTCGACCAGTTCTGCTACCTTGAACGGTTGGCCTTTGACCTCATTGTATTGTGCGGGGACGAAACCATCGACTTTCATGCGGAGCCAGCCTGCGAGCTGGCCCATGTTCTGTTCGGCAACGACCACCTTGGGGTAGCGACGCAGGACATCGGCTGTGTTCGCGGGCAGGGGATTGATGTAGCGGAAGTGGGCGAGGGCAACCTTGTGGCCGGCAGCTCGCAGCTCGTCCATCGCAGCATGCAGGTGGCCATAGGTGCCGCCGAAGCCGACGATGAGCAGTTCGGCATCGTCCTTGTCGCCAAGCACTTCGAGGTCGGGCACGGGGATGGCATCAATCTTGGCTTTACGCTTGCGGGTCATCAAGTCGTGGTTCTCGGGGTTCGTGCTGATGGCACCCGTCTTATCGTCCTTCTCGAGGCCGCCCAAGATGTGCTCAAAGCCTTCGCGACCAGGCACAGCCCAGTAGCGGACGCCTGCTTCGTTACGCATGTAGGGCGTCCACTGACCGCGCAGTTCCTCGGGAACATACGGCGGATTGATGGCAGGATAGTCCTTCAGGTCGGGCAGACGGAAAGCTCCCGAGCCGTTGGCAACGAAAGCGTCGGTCATCAGGATGACGGGCGTCATGTGCTCCAGCGCCATCTTTGAAGCGGCGAAGGCCATCTCGAAGCAGTCGGTGGGACTTGCTGCAGCCACCACCGGCATGGGGCTCTCGCCGTTACGGCCAAAGAGAGCCTGCAGGAGGTCGGTCTGTTCGCTCTTCGTAGGCAAACCCGTTGCCGGTCCGCCACGCTGCACATCGAGCACGACGAGCGGCAGCTCCATGATGACAGCCAGGTTCATCGCCTCGCTCTTGAGGCAGATGCCCGGGCCTGAGGTCGAAGTCACGGCGAGTGCTCCGGCGAATGAAGCGCCGACGGCCGACGCGCAGCCGGCTATCTCGTCCTCGCATTGTACGGTGACAACGCCGAGGCTTTTGTGCTTAGAGAGCTCGTGGAGAACGTCGGTAGCAGGTGTGATGGGATAGGAACCGAGGTAGAGCTTCAGTCCGGCCTTCTCAGCAGCAGCGATGAAGCCGTAGGCTGTGGCCTTGTTGCCCGTGATGTCCATGTAGCGACCTGGCACTTTGTGCTTCGTCTCGATGCGATAGCGGTTGGCTACGCTCGAGTGCGTGTTGTGTCCGTAGTCGTAGCCTGCCTGGATGACTTTGATGTTGGCTTCGGCCACTTCGGGCTTCTTGGCAAACTTCTCGCGCAGGAAGTTGAAGGCGACATCGAGGTCGCGGTCGAAGAGCCAGCACACGAGTCCGAGTGCAAACATGTTGCGGCACTTGCTGATGCTCTTGGCGTCCATCCCGCTGTCCTTCAGGCAGTCCTTCACCATCGTCGTGAGGGGACAGGCAATCACGCGGTCCGGGTCGATGCCCATCTCGCCGAGGTAGTCCTCCGTCTTGAACTGCGCCTTCTCCAGGTCCTTGGGGCCGAAGCTGTCGGTATCGATGATGATAGCGGCATCGGGCTTAGCGTAGCGATACTGCGTCTTGAGTGCTGCGGCGTTCATGGCCACGAGCACGTCGCAGAGGTCGCCCGGCGTATAGACCTGTTCGGCGCCGATGTGAACCTGGAATCCGCTGACGCCCGTGAGCGAACCTTGCGGAGCGCGGATGTCGGCGGGATAGTCCGGCGGATGTCGGCGGGATAGTCCGGGAACGTACTGATACTGTTGCCTACGGTAGCGCTGACCGTAGAAAAAATGTTTCCGGCGAGCTGCATGCCGTCGCCGGAATCACCAGAGAATCTAACTACTACAGATTCCTTTTCCTTAATTTCCATGATTATATTGTAGTTGACAAGTAAACAAGTTAACGAGTTGTTACCCTTCCATGATTATGTTGACAAGTAAACACTCTTCACTTTCGAAGCAGTACTCCCGAGGGGAATCGAACCCCTATCTAAAGTTTAGGAAACTTCTATTCTATCCGTTGAACTACAGGAGCCAATCGGCTGGCTTTTCTTGCCGCCTAATTATTTTCGCGTGCAAAGGTACAACAAAAAGTGAAAAGTGAAAAGTGAAAAGTGAAAAAATTAAGCTTCGGAGGTGTTTTCAACCACAGATTTAGCAGATTTAACAGATTCTATCTTCATTTATATCCAATTTTATTTCAGATTTATCAGATTGCGGGCATCGCCAAATCAGTTAAATTGGTACAATAAATTTTCACTCGATACCATAATTCTATTTAATCTTCTTAATCTGTGGTTGATTAGACACAACCAAATAATCATTTGTCAGGTACGGCATTTTTCCTTTCCGAGGCCGTTTCGATGTGTCACGAAGCAAGCCTATTTGCTTTCTTTTTGCTATTTCGATTTTCGATACGAAACGGAGCAAAATAGAACGAAAAACGGGCAGAAAGACTCCTTGACGAGGAGCGTCGGCCAACGCTGCAGGGACTTCCGACCAACTAGGCGTGGACTTCTGACCAACTAAACGTGGACTTCTGACCAATTAGGCGTGCAGTTTCGGCATGGAAAACACACCCCAAAAGGCTCTTTTTCCTGCCGAATCGGACCTTTTTCCTCTCGATTACGAATCACCCGAAATGCAAGTTTCACAAACTCAACCTGTTACAAAACCCAACGAAAATCTAGAGAATCTGTACCTAGGTACAGGCCTTGAAATCCGACGGCATTCTCAGAGGCTCGGCGCAAATCAAGATGTAAGCAAAACACACGTTATTACTGGATTTTTATCAAATAGAGCTAAGACCATTGTTCCCTTCTTTCCCATCTATTTTTCCTTTCAGAAGCCGAATAAAAGGCTTTTCCCTTGCTCAATCGCGAAAGATGTTGTAACTTTGTATCGCAATTTGAACAAAATAATACAAATAATGAAACAACTACGGACACCACGAAGGGCGAACGGTTTATTCACTCGGTTCGCCCTGACAGCCTTGCTCCTGTCGTTCACCGCTACAGCCTCCCCCTACCCTTCCAGAGGAGGAGAAAACGACCCCTCGCAGGTCATGCAGAACGACGAGCCGCAGAAAGACAAGAGGAAAATCACGGGCCAGATAGTGGATGAGCAGGGCGAACCGCTCATCGGCGCTGGCATCGCCGTCAAAGGGACCGACGAGAAAGCCCTGACGGACCTGAGCGGAAAGTTCACCATCGCCACCGCCGAACCGTCGCCCACACTCGTCTTCACCTACATGGGCTACAAAACGAAAGAAGTGGCAGCAGGCGACCATACCGTCGTCAACGTCAAGATGGAGGAGGACCAGGAAGAGCTGAGCGAAGTCATCGTCACGGCCCTCGGCATCAAGCGCGAGAAGAAGTTGCTCGGTTATGCCGTCCAGGACCTCCAGAGCGAACAGCTCAACCTGACGGGCGACCCCTCCGTGACGTCCGCTCTCTCCGGCAAGATCGCCGGCGTAGAAATGAATACTGCCCCGACTGGACTGGGCGGCTCCACCAAGATTACCATCCGAGGCAACTCGTCACTCACGGACAACAACCAGCCGCTCTGGATTGTGGACGGCGTCCCCTTCTCCGACAACCAGACGAGCGACGTGTCTGCTTACGGCGGCTACGACAGAGGTGGAACCGTCTTCGACATCAATCCCGAGGACATCGAATCGATATCCGTCCTGAAAGGCCCTAATGCGGCAGCCCTCTACGGTGCCCGAGCCGGCAACGGCGTCATTCTCGTCACCACGAAGAAGGGTGCCAAGCAGGACGGATGGGGCATCAACTACGCCGGAAGCTTCACGTGGAGCCAGGCCGCACAGACCATCAAGCTGCAGGACAAGTACGGCCAAGGCGACAATGGTGTAAAGCTCTACAACACCAATGCCGACGGCGAAATCGTCAGCATGAGGGGCCAGGACTCCTTCGGCCCTGAGCTCGACGGAAAAGATGACTACACCTGGAACGGTAAGATCATCCCCTACAAAGCCTATGGCAACAAGCTGACCGACTACTTCAAGACCGGCTTCTCGCACTTCCACACCGTCAGTCTCGGCAAGCAGACCGATGCGTCCCACTTCCGACTCTCCTTCGGCTTCAACGACAACCGAGGCATGTTCAAGGACGAGCGCCTGAACAAGATGAACATCGACCTCAATGCTGGACAGAAGATTAACAAGTGGCTCGCCGTGGACGGCAAGATCTCCCTCTCCAGGACCAAAGCCAACAACCGTCCGCAGCAAGGGCTCTGGGGCGAAGTCGGGCAGTTGCTGCTCATCCCTGCCAACATCCGGCTCTGCGACCTCGCACAGTACAGCACCGACCAGCGCCCGCACCAGAACTGGGAAGGGCCAAACATGAACTACCTCAATCCCTACTACATCCGTCATCAGTTGCAGAACAGCGACGAAAGGCTCCGTGCCTTCGGCTACTTCTCGGCCAATGCCGACATCAAGCCCTGGCTGAAGTTCCAGGCATAGTACGCCTTCGACTACTACCGCACACGCATCGAAGAGACCAACCTCAGCCTGGCTCTCCAAGCCATCAGCTCAGCCAACAGCACATGGCAGTCGAAGCTCACCGACGATAGCATGTACCGAGGAGAGACGAACCACTTCGAGCACAACATCTCCGCGATGTTCCTCGGCGACTATACCCTCAACGACAACTGGCGCTTCGGCTACACCCTGGGCGGCAACATCATGTACCAGAAGTACGAACTCCTCGGAGCTTCCGTCCAGAACATGCTCGTCAAGGACACCTGGCTCTTCAATACCGCCGAGCGCCTCAACAGCGCCACCGACACCGGCAGCGACAGAGCCATGTACTCCGTCTTTGCCTCCGCCCAAGTGGCCTTCAGGGAGTATCTCTCGCTCGACCTCACCGCACGCAACGACTGGTCATCGACCCTTCCCTCCAGCAACCGCTCCTTCTTCTATCCGTCGGCTTCGCTGAGCTACGTCTTCTCTGACTTCATGAGCTCCATCGACCAGCCGCTGCCCAAATGGGTCACCTTCTCGAAGGTCCGCCTCTCGTGGGCACAAGTCGGTAAAGACCCGGACCCCTACAACCTCTACAACACCCAGCAGTACAGCTTCTCGAATGGTGTGCGACAAGCCAACGTGCAGACCATCAAGATGAACAACGACCTGAAGCCCGAAATCAAGACCTCCTATGAGGTAGGACTCGATATGAAGTTCCTGCAGAACCGCCTCGGCTTCGACTTCACCTTCTACTACAACACCACGAAGAACCAGGCGATGCTCGTCGATGCCTCTTCCCCGTGGAGCCAGCAATGGGTCAACGCCGGCAAGATCAGCAACAGGGGTATCGAGTTCACACTCTATACGACACCCGTCAAGACCAAGGACTTCACCTTCGACCTCAACCTGAACCTCGCTCACAACGTCAGCAAGGTCGATGAGTTGGCCGACGGCGTGAACCGCATCTACTTTGCCGGCGACACGCACATGCCCGTCAAGGTCGGTGCCGTCGCAGGCGGAAAGCTTGGCGACATCTATGCAAACAGTCTTATGAAGCGCGACGAAGCTGGCAACATCATACCCGGTGCCGACGGACTCCCACAGCCCGAGACGGGTGGCGGCAACCTGGAGCAATGGCTCCTTGACCACCCCATCGGCAACATCCAGCCTAAGCTGTTGATGTCCCTCATGCCAACCTTCAACTACAAGGGCATCATCCTCTCGGCTCTGCTCGACGCAAAGATTGGCGGCGACATCGTCTCCGTCTCCGAAGGTATGGCAACGCTCGTGGGAACATCAGAACGTACGCTCGACCGCGACTTCCCCAACGCTCAGGGCTACTACAAGAAGATAGGACTCTATTCCAACACCCAAGGCTATGCCGAGGAGTTCGTGCACGACGCTTCCTTCATCAAGCTGAAGGAACTCTCCATCGGCTATGACTTCCCCAAGAAGACACTCCGCAAGATGCTGCCCCTTAAGGGGGAAAGAGGGCTCCTCACTTCCCTGCGGCTCTCCTTCGTGGCCCGCAACCTCTGCTTCCTTATGAAGAACGCCCCCGGCAACCCCGAGGGAGGCTACGACACAACGATGTTCTCGCAGGCACTCGACTTCCTCTCTGTGCCATACGCACGTACCTATGGATTCACCGTAAACTTAGGACTCTGACATTATGAAACACCATATATATAATAAGGTAAGCCTCTTACTCCTTACCTCTGCCATCTTCTTTCTTCCCTCTTGCTACGACCTCACCGAGATGAGCCACAATCCCTATGCACTTGAAAGTGGCGGGGAAGCCACCGAGGGCGAGATAGTCGATGTGGACGACGAAACAAAATATGCCGACATCAACCTCAGCTATGCCGTCGCAGCAGAAGACTCTGCCTCTTGGAAAGAGCTCATCAGCGCCGTACCCGACAAGTTCCGCTCCTTCCTCTATCAGAGCTATTACTCGCAATACCAGCGTGCCACCAATCTCACCCACGATGTCTATTCCGGCTACGGCGCCTACAACCAGCCCAAGCACATGAACGGTTCGCCCCGCTACGGCTATACGGACGGCTGGTCGGAATACCGCTGGAAGGACTTCTACAATGAACGTTGCAAGGAATATCAGGAAATCCTTCGTGCCCTCAAGTTCAACGATACACCGGAACACTACAAGAATATGTTCTACAAGGTGCGCATCTACATGGCCTTCGTACTGCTGGCCCATACCGACACCTACGGCGACATGCCTTGCAAAGAGTATGTGCAAGCCAAGACACCCGAGCAGAACAACGTGGCCTACAACACGCAGGAGGAAATCTACGACTGCATGTTCCGTATGCTCGAACAGGCTGTTGACTCCATCACGCCTGGCGACGAAAGCCAGTACAACATCACCGATGCCGACATCTGCTACTTCGGCGACGACCTGAAGTGGCTTCGCTTTGCCAACACCCTGCGCCTCCGCATGGCACTCCGTATCTCCAATGTGGACCCCGAGCGTGCCAAGAAAGAAGGCGAGGCAGCCCTCAACAACAAATATGGCTTGCTCGAGTCAAACGAAGACAACATGCAGACAGTTCCCAAATATGCTCCCGTAAGCATCGGCGGCTTGGATGCAGGCGGCGACGAGAACGGCATGGCGATGTGCTCAGTTGCTTACAACGGCGAGTTCGTCCTCTCGTGGGACATGGAACAGTTCTATCGCAACCTCTCTACTGGCGGAGCGGAATATACCGTCAGGGAAGGCACTGGACGTAATGCCACAAACGTAACGAAAATCATCGACCCACGTTGCATCAAGTGCTGGTATCGCGGCAACATGACATCCGAGACACTTGCCTCAGCCGAAGAGTCGCTGCGCGAGGATTATGTTGGCTGCCACCGCAACGCACCGGACGAGGACATCTCCATGACGGTGCTCAAGTACAGCCTCACCAAGACACAGATTGGACCTGACTCGAAGAACCTGAACCCCGACTACTACTTCAACTACTGCCGTCCGCACGTTTGGCTCAGTTATGCTGAGAGCCTCTTCCTCAAGGCCGAGGCTGTGCTGCGCAGCTGGAGCGGCGAGGCACTCACCATGAGCGTCAAGGATTATGTCCGCGCCGGCATACAGGCATCCATGGACCATTATCAGGTGGACGCAGCAACGGCACAGGCTTACATAGACGGCGTTGTCGCTTTCAATGACGGGACCTTCGAAAGCAGCGACAAGGAACGCATCCTCGAAGCCCTCATCACCCACAAGTGGATGGCGGTCTTCCCCAACGGCAACGAAGGCTGGGCTGACTTCCGACGCACAGACTATCCGGCCCTCGAAGGCATGTATAACACCGAGACGGGCGTCGTCACCAACACCTCCGGCGACCCCATCCTGGACCACCACCTCATCAAGCGAATACTCTATCCCAATAGCGAAAGCCAGAACCAGTACTTCACGAGCAATGCCGAGCTGCAGGAAAAGAACAAGCAAAGCACTCGCCTCTGGTGGGACGTGGACGACACCATGGACGACAACGGCTACCGCAAGACGTACAACAACTTTAGGGAGAGCAACTAACTCCACTTAGGAAAAAGAATCGTCATAACGAAGAACAAGAAGCAATCATTAAACCATAATATTATATGATGAACTTAAAACAACTCACTTTGTCAGCAGCCTTCCTGCTGACGGTCTCAACGGGCTTCAGCCAGCAGCCACTCAACGTATGCTGCCACCCCGAGGACATCAAGAACTGGACACCCGGTTCGAACCCCGACGATGCTTTCAACGTTTCCAAGGTGCCCCTGCAGAAGCGCTTCAAGGAGCCAACCTTGATGAAAGCCAACACAACACAGTTCTACGAGGGAGAGATTTGCAACTCTACCATCCTCTACCCCACCTGTTCGCTTTGCCCCTCGCAAGGTGAACTGGGGAACTTCCTGGGCTACCAGCCTACCTATTGGCAGTACATGGACAAGCTTGTCTATTGGGCAGGTGCTGCCTCCGAAGGCATCATCAACATCCCGCCCGCCGGCTCTACGGATGCCGCACACCAGAGCGGCGTGAAGTCCCTGGGCAACATCTTCTTCCCGCCTGCTGCTTTTGGCGGCACACAAGTGTGGGTCCGCGAGATGCTTGCTACAGAGAACGGCCACTACACGATGGCCATCAAGCTCTACGAGATGGCTAAATACTATGGCTTCGACGGCTGGTTCATCAACGAAGAGACTGGCGGCGGCTCACAGAGCGAATGGGAAGCCTTCTTCCGCGAGTTCTACGCCGCAGCGATGGCCGACGACCCCAACACACAGATGGAGCTGCAATGGTACAATGCCTCACGCACACCCAACACAGGCATCCTCAAGACGCACATCAATACATCGCAGTTCGTCGAGTACGGTGCTGTGAAAGATTACCGCGGCTATGCCGAACAGCTCGGCTGCACCGAGGCACAGACCTTCTCGAAGATTTATGCCGGTGTCGAGCTAGCTCAGGCCGGACACCTGGGCTGGACGTCATACCTGAACAGCGCTATGCCGACGACCGGACATGTGGGCTCGCTCGACCTCTTCTGCCCCGAGAGGAAGATATGGGAAGACCCTGCAAAGAAGGCCTTCAAGTCGGCAAGCGACTGTCACGGCGAGACAGCCTATCCGATAGGCAGGACTGTCTTCGAGAACGACGAGGACATGTGGGTGAACCGCAACTCAGACCCGACGCAACCTTCCACCAGTGGCTTCCCCGGCGTATCGAGCCGCGTCCTGGAGCGCTCTGCCATTACGTCGATGCCCTTCGTCAGCGACATGGCTGTGGGCAACGGCAAGCACCGCTTCGTACAAGGTGAGAAACAGGGCACGCAAGACTGGTATCACTCCGGTATGCAAAGCATCCTGCCCACATGGCGCTGGTGGATAGACCGAGGCACAGGGCTCTCTGTATCCATCGACTGGGACGATGCCTGGAACGTAGGCTCAAGCTTCAAGATCTCAGGCACCATGTCCTCGGGCAACCACCTTATTCGCCTGTACAAGACGCAGATTCCCGTGACGGACGGCGGCATCTTCCGTATCGTCTATAAGTCATCGAGACGTCTGACCCCGCAGGCAAAGATTTCGACAGAGAGCTCCGTTGAGCCTGACGTGACGCTGACAGGTGTGACGAAAGAGTTGAACGGCTGGACAATCTGCGACTACGACCTCTCTTCCCTCAACGGCAAGACGATCTACATGCTGGGCATCAACGTCAGGGCTACTGTCCAACTGACCGACTTCTCCATGAACATCGGTCAGGTTGCCGTCCTGCCTGCCGGCTATGCTCCCGCCGCTGTCGAGGTGAAAGACCTCTCCACGACAAGTGTGCTTGGCGAAGAACGCGGCGACATCCGCGTCTCATGGAAATACACCTGGAACCAGGACTTCGACCACTTCGACATCTACACTCAGACAGTCGATGGCAAGAAGACACTCGTCGGACAGACACGCGACGAGGGCTTCTACATCCCACGCTTCGAGCGCAACGGCGACGACAACTACGTGACGGTGCTTGTAGTACCTGTCATGAAGGACGGCGTACAGCAGCAGGCCAACGAGCTCCAGGTGAACTATCCGGCACCGACAGCACCGAACGTCACCTTTGCCATCTCACCGAAGAGCTACGTCCTGGTAGGCGAGACAGTGACCGTGACAGCCAAGTGCACAGGCCATCCCACCGGCTATCAGTGGACACTGCCCGAGAGCGTTCATCTGGCTAAGGGCAGCACCCTCACTGAGCAGTCGGTAACCGTCATCGCTCAGGAAGAAGGCAAGGTGAGCCTCACCGTTGCTGCCACGAATGCCATCGGCACTACGGAATACACAGCCGAGGCTTTCGACGTCTTCGCCGACGCAGCAGCCCAGAACTCCGTCTATAACGTACTGAAGGGCAAGACGGTGCTCAGCTTCAGCGGCTCTACGAACTCTACCGAGGTGCCAAGCAAGATTATCGATGGCGTGACGAGCCCCACACAGACCAGTGCCAAGTGGTGCAACATCTCCTCCGACAACGAGGTGGTCTTCGACTGCGAAGGCGCATACCGCATGTACGGCTTCGTCATCTACGACGGCAACGCAGGCCCAGAGTCGGGTGTTGACCAGATAGACTTCTACACCATCGAGCTCTCGCAGGACGGTACGAACTGGCAGACCGTCGTCGATAACAGCACGCCCGGCAACGAGAAGATTTCCATCAAGAGCGACTACATCGCTCCCGTCAAGGCACGCTACATCCGTCTGCGTCCGCACGTGAACGGCACGCTCCGCATCTGGGAGTTCGAAGCCTACGGCAAGGAGGACAACAACCTCACAATGACGGTTGACCCGAAGGAGATAACCATCTTCGCAGGCGAAAGCAAGAACGTGACTGTTCACTACGACCTGGGCGGCGACAAGCGTGAGGACTACTTCGTCTGCACAGCGAAATCCTCTGGTGCCACCACCATCGGCAAGATAACAGAGAACGTGGCAGAGCAGACCTTCACCATTCCCGTTACTGCAAGTCATGCCTACGGCCTGGACAACGTGACCATCACCATCAACAATGGCGGCGCTTATCAGGAGCGGACGCTGGCCGTGACCATCGACTCCGACACGCAGCCCAACATCCTGGCCGGCAAGACGGCTCTGGTACGACACTACAAGGCTGACTATTCCTACGAAGCCAAGTACAACGAATACGAAATGCAGACGCTCACCGACGGCGACAAGCTGACGGAAGGCCTGCTGGAGATAGAGGACTTCTCTACGCACAAACGTGACCTCTGGACCATCTTCGAAGCACCCACTGCCGACGGATGGAACCTCTCGAAGGTGAACATCTACCTGCCCGACGACAACTACGGGGAGAACGACAACGGCAACGAGGGCACCGTGACCAAGACCGTCGAGATTTGCGTGGGCAACGACCTCACTTCGATGCAGACCATCAAGACGTTTACCGACCTGGACGGCATCTCGAAGCTCTCGTACATCCTGCCTGAGTACAAGAACACGAAGTACCTGGCCATCGTGTCCACCCTGAATGCTTACTTCTATCCCTCTATGGCAGAAGTGGAGGCTTACGAGCAATACGAGAGCGCCATCCCCGTGAACGCTCCTATGGACATCGCCAACTGGACTGACGACGTCCTGGCTGAAGGCACACCTGTCACCAGCTACACAGATGCCACACTCGACAACCAGGGCTGGTGCCTCTTCACCTCCGACGTTCAAGCCGCTGGAGCCCTGCCTGTCGTGGACGGCAAGCTGACCACAAAGAACGGAAACATCTATAACATCGACGCAACCAAGAAGAACGCGCTTGTCCTCAAGACCATCAATTCCCCGAAGGCCCTGCAGTTCACGACACCTGCCAACTGCGAGGAACTCTACTTCATCGTCATCTCTGCCGAAGGTGCTTCCACACTGAAGGCTGAAGTGAACTACGAGGACGGTACCAGCGAGGGCAGCAAGCAGTTCACCGTGAGCGACTGGTACAGCGGCAGCGCCAACCAAGGTGAAGCCATCTACGGACTGGACCGCATCAAGCGCGGTACCGGCAGCGGCTACACAGCCGACAAGATTGACGGACGTCCCAACTTCCGCATCTTCGAATATACTCTCACCGCTGACAAGAGCAAGAAGGCAAGCGGCATCACCTTCACCTCCACCGCCTCAGGCAAGATACCCACCATCCTTGGCATCGCCAAGAAGGGCTACAAGCTTGACCCCGACGGAATAGACGAAATCGTAAATGATAAATCGTTAGATGGTAGATATTACAACCTCGCCGGTCAGCGCGTCAGCAAGCTGGTCAAGGGCATCTACATCATCAATGGAAAGAAAGTCCTGGTGAAGTAACCTCACCGGCAAACCTACATTAGCGTGAACTCGACGAAAATGAGAAACTTACAGCCTATCATGCGTTAAACAAACACAAAGTCACAAAGACACTAAGTAACTCCCCCATGGTGTAAAGACACAAAGGTTCTGGCCGGGGAATCTTTGTGTCTTCAGTTCAGCG